>CAYTVH010000042.1:1404-16095 GCA_964441805.1 uncultured Oscillospiraceae bacterium
AAAGGACCTCATTTTTCGAGGTCCTTTTTGCATACATATATGATATGGATTCTATAATCCCACTTCTTCTTCGATCTTAGTTATCGCCTTTTCGAAGATGCCCAGCATTTTGTCAACTTCTTCTTTTGTTATTTCAAAGCATGGTCCGAACATGATGCCGTCACCTGCGCCGCCTTCTGCAAAGCCTGCAGTGTTCATTACGAAGAGCCCCATGTCCATAGAAACCATGGCTAAGCGCTCAGCTACATTGAGCTTTGGATCAAAAGGTTCCTTGGTAGCTTTGTCCTTTACGAATTCTACGCCCAGCATGAGGCCTTTACCGGAGATGTTTCCGATGGAAGGATGTCTTTCTTTCATGGCTTCCAGCTGTTCCTTCATGTATGCTCCCTGAACGCGTACATTTTCGATGAGGTTTTCTTCTTCAAAGATTTCCAGAGTCTTAAGAGCTACTGCTGAAGCGATAGGGTTGCTTGCCCATGTATGTACCGGCGAGAAGAGACCGTGTTCTTTTATAGGTTCGATCACTTCCTCCGTGCAGCCTGCTATGCCGACAGGGAAGTATCCGCCGCCGACGGATTTGGCCATGGTGATGATGTCAGGCTTGATGCCGTACTGGTCGATGGCCAGCATGGAACCTGTTCTGCCGGCGCCTGTCATGACTTCGTCGACGATCATCAGTACGTCGTATTTATCGCAGATCTCGCGGATGCGCTTGTAATATCCGTCAGGTGCAACTGAAGCATTCATGGCAGTACCGCTCACCACTTCGAAGATGAAGGCTGCAATGTTTTCAGGACCGTGCTTGAGGATCTCATCTTCCAGGGAGTTGGCACATTCCAGGTTACATGAACCGCATTCTTTGCCCAGCCAGCAGCGGTAGCAATAAGGCGGTATCGTATGGATGTCATCTCTCAGGTATGACATGAACTCTTTACGTCTGCCGCTATGACCGCCGTATGAGAGCGTATCTATGGAGTAACCGTGATAGCTGTTCCATCTGCCGATGATCTTGTTCTTTTCAGGCTGCCCCTTGTGGTAGAAATGGAGCCTTGCGATTTTAGTGCAGATTTCGTTGGCTTCAGTTCCTCCGCATACTGTGAAGAAACGGTCCATGCCTGTAACTTCATGGAGTTTGTCTGCGGTCTTCTCGATTACATCAGTGGTAGCAACGTGTCTGTTGACGAAAGCAACTGCCGCTGTCTGATCGGCGATCACTTTAGCCATATCTTCTCTGCCGTGGCCGAGACTGTTGCTGATCATGCCGCCGCAGCCGTCGATATATTCTTTACCGTCGGTATCATAGAGATATATTCCTTTACCGTGGGTGATTTTTGGAAATTCAAAATCAAAATCGTACTCTAAAACGTGTGTATTGTTTTTTGCCATGATAGCTCCTCCTTTGTCGTATGGTCAAATCATACCATAAATCCACGGGACTTTGAAGATGTTACATGGTATAATCACAGTATAAAATACAGATAAGACTATTGAGTAAAAAGGCTAGGTGAGAGGAGGCATATCGACAATGAAATCTAATAAGAAAATAAAACTGGCACTGGGAACTGCGGTAATATTAATATTTGGTATAGGGCTGGCATGTGGAGTATTGTTCGCAAGACCCATGGATGATGTCGTTAAATATGAAGGGGAAGTGTATGACAGCATGACATTCAGCCGGGATATATTTTATTATGACTGTAATGTGGAAGGAAACTACGAAGAAGATATAAAATACCCCATCGAGGGGGCGGCATGGAAGATGGTGTACTGTAATGGTGACATGTTCTGCATAAGCGATGAATTGGATGATGCTGAGACGTATTATGCAGATGATGCCAACTATGACTGGTATGCAGTCATAGATACTGAGGATGATACACAAACATATCCGATCGTCGTTACTGAAGAAGAAATGGCATACCTTAATTCCATAGAAAACATGCCCGAAGATACAGCCATCTTCTTTGAAGAGATAGAGCAAATGGCAACCCTGTCGAAGGTCAGCAAGGACGGCATCATCAAAGGGGTGACTGAGCTGGCATATTATGAAGGCAGTTGGTATTGGAGATCTGAAATAATAGACGAGAGCAGGGAAGAAGACGGCACCTGGCCTGAGTACGTATATAAACTGCCGGAATCAATGACTGAAAGTATAAACGACGCAATAAAATAATACTTGAACTTTAAACACGACGGAGCTGTCGCATTAACGGATTTTAGCCGTTAGTTCGATAGCTCTTTTGTTTTGGAATGGTGTTGTGTCGCTGCTTCAATGTCATATTTCCGCAAATGAAAGAAATGGGCTGATATACGGGATTATTTTTAAAACTTGTGCCCTTTTCGGTATCAAAATCAGGCACAAGTTTCGCAGAATCTAAATGCTAGCACATATGCGGGAATTATCAGTAGAAAAATCCCGTATATGGATATACTTTTTAAAATGCCGAGACTTATGAAAGGTAAAACCGCGAAATGTCGCCAAAAACACCTATTCACTCCCGAAAATCAGCGCACATGTGCATTTTGCGAGACTACAACTTCTAGTTCTTGTATATGGTCTTCTTAAAATACCTATAAAACAATGTCGCTGTAGCAGTCACCGCCAGAACATCAGCAACAGGTTCAGCTGTGAATACGGCCATATCCTGAGGTGCCATGAACTGAGGCAGGATGAAGATCAATGGGATCAGCAGTATAAGCTTTCGCAAAGCCGCCAGGAACAGGCTTGTCTTGGCATTGCCAAGAGCAAGGAAAGTTTGCTGGCATGCCACCTGGATACCGAACACCAGTGAAGTCGCCATGTAGATCCTGAGGGCAGGAGCTGCATATTCCTGCAGTGCAGCATCGGATGTGAATACGGACACCGGTATATCAGGAATGAATACGGACATGGCCCATATAACAGCACCGTATATGATGCTGACCTTCAATAATATGGAGAATGCTTTTTTGACTCTGTCGAAATTACCTGCTCCGTAGTTGAAGCTGATGATAGGCTGGGTCCCTTGGGCAAGGCCTGTCAGCGGCAGCATGCTAAGCTGCATGATGCTGCAGAGTATGGTCATGGCGCCTACAGCCATATCGCCTCCGTATTTGAGCAGTGAGTAATTGAAGCATATAGTGATGAGACCTTCCGTTGACTGCATGACGAATGGCGCAAGCCCCAACGCTAGGCAAGGAAGATATATCTCCCCGGTCAGCTTGAGGTTTTCTTTACGGATGCGAAGGATAGTTTTCTTTCCGCAAAGGAAGCAAAGCACCCATGCAGCGGACAGAGCCTGGGAAAGTACAGTAGCCAGCGCAGCGCCCTTTACACCCCAGCCGAAAGCGAAGATGAAGATCGGGTCAAGGATAACGTTGGCGACACCGCCTATGATGACACTGAGCATGCTGATCTTGGTGAAACCTTGGGCAGTGATAAATGTATTCAGCCCCAAGGACATGAGGACGAAAACAGTACCGAAGGCATATATGCGCATGTAGTCCCACGCGTAACCGATGGTGTTTTCACTGGCGCCGAAGAGGCTGAGAAGCTCACGGCCCCAAATAAGAAATACAGCCGTGATCAAAAGCCCCATAAGAGTTACTGCAACGGTACAGCTTCCGAGGATCTTTTCTGCTGTATCGTTTTTATTTTTACCCATGAAAATAGACGCCCTTGGTGCACCTCCCGCTGCAGTCAGAGCAGCGAATGAGGCAGCTATAACGATGATGGGAAGACAAACTCCGACACCTGTGAGAGCATTGGCTCCCACTTCCGGGATGTGTCCGATAAACATACGATCCACCATGTTATACAGAACGCTTACCAGTTGAGCAGTTATTGTAGGTATGGCCAGCTTTAAGAGCAGCTTTCCTACGGGCGCAGTGCCCAGTGCAGTTTGTTTAGTTGAGTTTTCCATTGCTCATTCAGTATAACACATCATATCAATACTTGCAAAACGCACAGATAACAGATATTATATATTATGTTTGGTCTTTTTTAAAAAACAAAAATTGTTTATCATATCACAGGAGGAACTATGTTAAAAAAGATAGCAGAAAATATATATTGTAAGGAAGTGCCGCTGCCAAACAATCCTTTGAGACATATCAATGTATATATCATCAAAGGGGCAGATGACAGAGGGCTTATCATAGATACAGGATTCAACAGACCTGAGTGCGAAGAAGCGCTACAGGAAGCTTTCGACGAACTGGGAATCGATTCCCCTGACGTATTCATCACCCACCTTCATTCGGACCATGTGGGTCTGGTGCCCAAGTTCGCAGGAGAAGGAAGCACCATTTATGCCAGCGAGATCGATGGAGAGATCATCAATTTCGAAGTGGGCAATCTCTACTGGTACATACTGGACGACATGTTCATCAAGTACGGCTTCCCGCCTGCAGATTTCGGAAGAAACACCGATATCCATCCGGGAAGAAAGTACGTACATGAAAGCAGGATCGATTTCAAATACGTGGAAGACGGTGACATCCTCGAGTATGGCGGATACAAGCTGGAAGTGGTTGCAACGCCGGGCCATACTCCGGGACTTGTTGGCCTTTATGACAGAGAAAGCAAGATCTACTTCTGCGGAGACCATATCCTGGGAACAATAACACCTAACATCACCATCGAGATCAGTGCGGACAACCCTCTGGCTGATTATCTGAAGAGCCTTGAAAAGGTCGAAAAGATGGATGTTGAAATGCTGCTGGCAGCCCACGGTACACCTGTGCCTGATATGTATGAACGTATCGAAGAGCTGAAGAAGCACCACGAAGCAAGACTTGCAGAAGTCCAGAAGATCCTGGGCAATGAATGGAAGACTGCCTTTGAATGTGCGAGGGACATGACATGGGAAATCGAATGCAGGAACTGGGATGAATTCCCGGCACCTCAGAAGTGGTTCGCAACAGGAGAAGCCATCTCTCATCTCCAGTACCTTTATTCAGTAGAAAGAGTAGAAAGAGACGAGCTTGAAGGCGATATCTACTATTACAGAAATAAGCAATAAGGTTAGATAAAAAATGACACAAAGAGTATTTATTACAGGAGACAAACACGGGTCCTTCGGATCGCTTTTTGGTCTGGCTGAAAAGAACGACCTGAAGGACAGCGACATACTTATAATCGCAGGAGATGCAGGTTACGTGTGGAACGAAGATTATCCATACAGGGTTGAGACCCTCATGCAGCTGTTTCCGGGCATCATAGCGTTCATCGACGGCAACCACGAGAATTTCGATATCCTCAACAGTCTTGAAGTCATCGAGTGGAACGGCGGCAAAGTGCACCGTGTCGGTGAGAGAGTGCTCCATCTCATGCGAGGCCAGATCTACAATATATATGGAAAGAACTACTTCACTTTCGGCGGAGCTCGCTCCGTGGACAAGGACAGAAGGGTAATGGGAGAAAGCTGGTGGGACGGCGAGGAGCCGGACGAGACCGAGATCGCTGAGGCAAGAGAAGTGCTCGAAGCAAACCTTGACGATATCGACTACGTCATAACCCATGAAGCACCGCTTTTTGCAAGAAGACAGATACCAAGAGAAAAGCCCATAGATGATGACTACCACCTTCCGACCATAATGGAAGAATGGTATGACTTGATAAAGGAAGGAAAGCGTTTTTCTAAATGGTACTTCGGTCACATGCACGTTGACCAGGTGATCACAGAGAAGCTGCGCGCTTTGCACGTCGATGTCAGAACGGTCGGCGATGATGAATACATCCGATGGGCATAAGCTCTGACACAGGAAGGAAAATTACGAGGTGAGATACCGTGAGCAGGATATGCATCCTTAAAGGCAGCCCGAGAAAAGAAGGCAATACCAACACTCTTCTCAGGCCTTTTGCAGCGGCCATGGAAAAGGCCGGACATACATGTGAACAGTTTGATCTTCACGGCATGGATCTTAGGCCTTGCATGGCTTGCAGGAAGTGCCAGGAAGACCGGACTATCTTCGGGTGCGTCCATGATGACGAGATGGATAAGATATTCGATTCCATCATGACAAGCGATATGATCGTCCTGGCAACTCCGATATATTCATGGTACTGCACACCGCCGATGAAGATGGTCCTTGACAGACTTGTATACGGCATGAACAAGTATTATGGGGAGACTTCCGAAAAGCCGGCTCTTTGGGCAGGAAAGAAGGTGGCGATCCTCACCACATGCGGATACAGACCCGATAAGGGTGCGGACTTGTTTGAAGAAGGTATCAAGCGCTACTGCAAACATTCGCAGCTCACTTATTGTGGTATGCTGGCTTGCAGGCATATGGGATATGATACCGTGTTTTTTGATGATGAAAAGGCGCAGCAGGCCGAGGAGTTTGCAGGTAAACTCATGGAAATGCTGTAAAGATAAATAAATTTTGTTGGAGCAAGGAGAAGAAAATGAGCAGGAAGGGCGTAACACAGTTTTTGCTGGATCATGCAGGGATCAAGCCGGTGTCATTCCATATGCCCGGGCATAAGGGAAGTGACATTTACCGCAGATCCGGTTACGGTGCGTTTCTTGAAAACTTCATAGACTGTGATATCACAGAGATACCGGGCGCGGACAACTTGTTCCAGACGGAAGGTATCATCAAAGATACTGCGGAAAAATACAGAAAGCTTTATGATGTGAAGAAATCATATCTTCTTATCAACGGCACCAGCGGCGGACTTATAGCTTCTATACTGGCATCAGTTCCCCGGGGTAAAAAGCTGGTGATGGCAAGAAACTGCCATAAATCCGTGTTCAATGCCCTTACTCTTGGCGGCATAGAGCCTGTATATGCTTATCCTTCCATGATTGAAGAGTATGGCATTTCAGGACAAGTGATGGCTTCGGAAATAGAAAGATGCTTATCTGAGAATCCCGATGCCGAGGCTGTTATATTACCAAGTCCCAACTACTATGGCATCTGCAGCGACATCAAAGCCATCGCAGAAGTGGTCCATAGTCATGGCAAAGTGCTGATCGTCGACCAGGCCCACGGGGCGCATCTTAAGTTCATTGGCGGTAAGCCTTATGCCGCCGAAGAATGCGGCGCAGACATCGTGGTAAACAGTACCCATAAGACACTCACATCGTTTACTCAGAGTGCAGTGCTCAACTTGAACTCTGATAGGATAGCTCAATATGTGCTGGAAGATAAACTTCAGGCTATCCAGAGCACAAGTCCGTCATACATCCTCATGGCATCGCTGGATATGAATGCAGATATCATTGAAGAACACGGGGCTGAGCTGTTTGGCGAATGGGAAGAGAATATAGAAAAGTTCTATAAGGCGGCAGCAGATATCCCCGGCCTCAAGGTGATGGATATACAGGGTCATCTCGACAGGACGAAAATAAATTTAGACATGAGCAGTTACGGCATAGACGGCAATCGCCTTGAAGAAATGCTGATGGATGAAGGAATATTCGCTGAGCTTGTGACCGGCAAGATTCTCATGTGCATGACAGGCATAGGTAATACTGCGGAAGACTACGAAAAACTTCTAAGGGTTTTGAAGAATATCGCGGAGCAAAACAAGATGGTCTCCGAAGGAAGCAAAAAGCCGGCAGAGGGCGGAGCTGCCCTTTGGATGAAGAAGCGGCCTTTGCATGAGATACCAAAAGTCAAGGAGCAGATGGCCATTGATGACAGCGAAGGTATGATATGTGCTTCGTCCATCATCCCGTATCCGCCGGGCATACCGTTCATCTGTCCGGGTGAAGAAATCGGCAGGGAAGAGATCGAGTACATCAAGCTGCTTAGAAGCAGGGGAGAAAAAGTCATCGGCGTTGATGATGAGATGCGCGTGGTAGTAGGAAAGGAATAGGGTGAAGAGATGATATTATATTTCAGCGGAACAGGAAACAGTGCCTTTGCTGCAAAGTATATAGGTGAAGCAATAGGAGATCAGGTGCAGGACCTGTTTGAGAAGATAAGGAATAAGGATCATTCAGTCATGAAGTCCGAAAGACCATGGGTGATAGTCGCGCCTGTATACTGCTGGCAGCTGCCCCATGTGGTGAGAGACTGGATGATGGAGACAGAATTTGACGGCAGCCGCCAGATCTATTTTGTGCTCACCTGCGGAAGCGACATGGGCAATGCGGAAAAATATCTCAGAAAGCTTTGTGAAGCAAAAGGACTGGTGTTCAAAGGCTGCACACATATAGTGATGCCGGAGAATTATATCGCCATGTTCGAAGCGCCCGATAAGGAAAAGGCACAGCGCATAATAAATGCAGCGGAAAGGCCGCTCAAGAAAGCTGCTGAGCATATGGCAACAGGCAGGGACATCCCCCGTGAAGAATCGGGAGTCAAAGGTAAACTGCTGAGCGGGATCATCAACAAGGTGTATTATCCTCTGGTGGTCAAGGATAAGAAGTTCTATGCGAAGGATGACTGCACAGGCTGCGGACTTTGCGATAAGAAATGTCCCCTGGGCAACATTTCCATGGCTGACGGCAAGCCTTCATGGAACGGCAATTGCACCCATTGTATGGCGTGCATATCATATTGCCCTGCAGAGGCCATAGAATACGGTAAGGCCAGCAAAGACAAGGAAAGATACATCTGTCCAAGATAGATGATCGATATACAATAATCAATTCAATATACTAAGGAGAAAAGATAACAATGCAGGAGTTGTTTGCGTCCATAAACGGAGTGTTTTCGTTTATTGGACCGGTATCAGATTTTTTATGGGATTTTCCTACCAATTATGAGTGGTATGCATCCATACCGCTGATCGGAGAGATCTCTCTGGCAGTGATCGTGCTGCTGGGATCAGGCATATTTTTCAGCTTCAAGCTGGGATTCATGCAGATCACATACTTTAAAAAGGGCGTCAAGACCATGACCGAAAAGAGAAGTATCGATACAGGTATTTCTCCCCTGGCGGCATTCCTCTTGAGCTCGGCCATGAGAGTAGGTCCGGGAAATATCCTGGGCGTTACGGGAGCCATCGCTGTGGGCGGTCCGGGAGCCGTGTTCTGGATGTGGGTATCTGCGTTCTTTGGAATGGCTGTGGCATACATGGAAGCAGCCCTTGCTCAGATATTCAAGGAAAAGAAAGATGATGAATTCGTCGGAGGTCTTCCTTTCTATGGAAGAAGACTGATCGGAAATAAAGTGTGGATAGGAGTATTCCTCTCACTTCTGTACATATTGTATGCTCTCTGCTGCCTGCCGGCACAGGGATTCAACGTTGTATCATCCATCGGCAGGATGGCTGAGATCGCAACAGGAACCACCATCGCTGTGGACTCAATGTTCTATTACATCTGCGGAGCGCTGATAATACTCATTACAGCTGTTGCTGTATTCGGAGGCATCAAGAAGGTTACCAAGTGGACTGACAAGATCGTACCTGTCATGGCCATCGTTTATGTGGTGACAGTTCTTGTGCTTATTCTGCTTAACTTGAATGCAGTGCCTTACTTCTTCAAGGAAGTGTTCTCCGGAGCGTTCTCACCTGATGCGATATTCGGCGGACTGTTCGGTACAGTTTTGGCACAGGGCGTTAAGAGAGGACTCATGTCCAACGAAGCAGGCCAAGGTACTATCACCATGCCTGCAGCGGCCGCAGATGCCAACCATCCTTGTGAACAAGGTGTTATAGCATCCATCGGCGTATTTCTCGATACTATCGTTATCTGTTCCATGACAGGATTCGTAGTAGTAATGGCGCACTGCTGGACAGGTGCTGAGGCCGATGCATGGTTCGCACTGGATAAGCTGCCTATGTTCACTGAATCTCTGGCTGTATTGACGCCGGGAACAGCATTCAACGCAGTGGTAACATTCATCATTACACTGTGCTTCTGTCTGTTCGCATACACATGTTTGCTGGGTATGATCAGCTTTTCGGAAATCGCAGCAAACCGTATCAGCAGAGGTAAGGCATTCATCAATGTGGTTAGGATCGTAGGTCTCTTTGTTGCCGCATTCGGTATCCTGTGCAACATGGCAGGTCTGGAGCTGGGCAACTTGTGGGCATTCTCAGACCTTGGAAACATCTTGATCGTATACTTCAATATACCTATCGTTTATGTCGGTGCAAAATACGTGCTTCGTGCCACTAAGCATTACAAGCTGGATGACGGTACACCGTTCACTTCAGCCATCATAGGAAGAACAGATTGTCAGTACTGGGACGATAAGGCTAAGAAACAGTAAATTTAGTGACTTGGGGAAAGGTGATTTTATGAGCACCAGATCAAAAGCATTGATCGCAGTTATAATCGGAAACACCATATTCGGCTTCAGTTTCCTGTTTTCCAAAGTTGCACTTCAGATAACAGTGCCTAGTGTACTTCTTGCAGTCAGGTTCACGACAGCATTCGTAGTGCTGAACTTGATAGCTTTCATTGGAAGGGCTGTCAAGAAGAAAGACGGGAACCCTTTGGTGGAGTTTTCCCTAAAAGGAAAGCCCCTCAAGTATGTGCTGCTGCTGGCGCTTTTCCAGCCGATAGTGTATTTCTTGGGAGAAAGCTACGGCATAGAATATACTTCATCTGCATTCGCAGGGACCATAATCGCGGTGATACCTATCATGGGGATAGTATTCGATGTGCTGATCATGAGGGCTAAAGTTACGGGTAAGCAGATCATCTGTGCAGTGATCTCTGTAATAGGTGTGGCAGTGACCACAGTGGGGGCTGAAGGCATGAAGTCATCTGCCATCGGGATAATGTTTCTGCTGGTGGCGGTGACTGCAGGCGCGCTGTTCTATGTTTTCAGCAAGAAATCAGGAGAACACTTCAATGCGCTGGAGAGGACATATGTGATGTTTGCAGCGGGAAGTGTGATGTATATCATCGTTGCTTTGATCCAGTGCCGCGGTGAATATGATGTGATGATAACGGCCGCTTTGACGGACGGCAGTTTTTGGATATGTATACTATATCTTGCGGTCATGTCGTCCGTGGTGGCATTCATCGTATTGAATTACGGCAGCTCGCTCATATCTGTTTCGGAAGCATCGCTTTTTGCCAACCTGACCACAGTTATTTCCATAGTGGCAGGTGTGGTGGTGCTGGGTGAAAGTTTCACCGTGCAGCAGATAATAGGAGCAGTGCTGATAATCGGAAGTGTGTATTTTGCAAACGTTGACAGTGGTAAGAAGGAGGAAACGAAGCAATGACAAATTACTATGTTACATATACCTTTAAGGACAAGGAGGCCCGTGATGCTTTCTATGGTGAAGTGAAAGCAAATAGGGTTGCAGAGGCTTCCAGAGAAGAGGAAGGATGCATAAGGTATGAATATTACTATCATGCGGATTGCGATAACAAAATCTTCCTTTGGGAGCAGTGGGAGAGCAGAGAAGTGCAGGCTTTGCACATGACAATGCCCCATTTTGCAGTATTGACGGGCATTAAGGAGAAGTATGAGGTGGAAGCAGAGATACTTGTTGAAGATCAGCTGATAAGATAGCAAGATAGTACTCATGTATACACTATATATTGATAAATGCGGCTTGACACCAAGCCGCTTTTTTCGTAAAATGTTTAGGTGATTGTAAGCAAAGTAAGCTATAAATTTTAATTAACAAAGTTTAGGGAGGATAGACAATGGACTTTAAATTATCAAAGACACATTTGCTTCAGCAGGAAATGTATCGTAAGTTTGCAGAAAACGAAGTGAAACCATTGGCAGAAGAAATGGATGAAACTGAAGTTTATAATCTGGATCTGCTTGCTAAGATGCATAAGTACGGACTGATGGGTATCCCTTACTCCAAGGAATACGGTGGAGTAGGCGGCGACTACCTTTCATATGCACTCTGCATGGAAGAAATCTCAAAGGTTGACGGTTCATCCGGAATCACTATCTCAGTACACACTTCACTGTGCTGCTCATGTATCGATTCATTTGGTACAGAAGAACAGAAGCAGAAGTTCCTGAGACCTCTGATCGACGGATCAAAGACTGGATGTTTCGGTCTGACAGAACCAAACGCCGGATCAGATGCTGCCGGACAGCAGACTACAGCTGTTTATGATGAAGCAACTGACGAATATATCATCAACGGTGGTAAGATCTTTACTACTAACTCAGGATTTGCTGATACTAACATTTGTTTCGCTCTTACTGACAAGAAGCTGGGAACAAAGGGTATCTCCGCATTCGTAGTTCCTCTGAAGAACGATGACGGAACTCCTTACCCAGGTGTTACAGTAAGTGAAAACATCAAGAGAATGGGTATCAGAGCAGCTTCAAACTGCGAAGTTTCATACGAAAACGTAAGAGTACCTGCAGCTAACAGACTGAGCAAGGAAGGCGCTGGCTTCAAGATCGCTATGAAGGCTCTGGACGGCGGAAGAATCGGTATCGCTGCACAGTGCGTTGGTCTGGCTCAGGGAGCACTGAACGAAGCTATGGCTTACGTTAAGGAAAGAAAACAGTTCGGAAGACCTATCTCAGCATTCCAGACTACACAGTTCAAGCTGGCTGACATGCAGACTAAGATCGATGCTGCCAGACTGTTAACTTGGAGAGCAGCTTGCATCAAGGATGCTGGCGAAAACTACGGCCCTGCTGCTGCAATGGCTAAGTTATTTGCTTCTCAGATGGCTAACGATGTTTGCCGTGAAGCTGTACAGCTGATGGGCGGATACGGATACTGCAGAGAATACCCTGTAGAAAGAGCTTTAAGAGATGCTAAGATTACAGAAATCTACGAAGGTACATCAGAAGTTATGAAGATGGTTATCTCCGGAGCAATGAAAGTAAACGCAAAATAAAACTTAGTTAGTGTGAAGGGAGAACATATAAAATGAAAATAGTAGTATGCATTAAGCAGGTTCCAGACACAAACGAAGTTAAGCTGGACCCTAAAACTAATAGATTAATCAGAGATGGTGTTCCAAGCATCATCAACCACGACGATAAGGCCGGTATCGAAGCAGCTCTGCAGCTGAAGGAAAGAGTTGGCGGAACTGTAACAGTAGTCTGCATGGGACCTCCACAGGCTGACGTTGCTCTGAGAGAAGCTCTGGCTATGGGTTGTGACGACGCTTATCTGCTGTCAGCAAGAGAATTCGGCGGATCAGATACATGCGCTACAGCTATCATCATCTCATCAGCTCTGAAGAAGATCGGATACGACATCGTATTCACCGGCAGACAGGCTATCGACGGAGATACTGCACAGGTTGGTCCTCAGATCGCTGAAAACCTGGGAATCCCTCAGATTTCATACACAGAAGAACTGGTTGACGTTACTGACGAAACTATCACAGTTAAGAGACAGTACGAAGACAGATATCACATCATCGAAGCTCCACTTCCTTGCCTGTTAACAGCTATCCAGGAACTGGCTGAGCCTAGATACATGCACGCTGGCGGCATCATCGACGCTTATGCTAAGGACATCACTGTTTGGGGATTTGAAGATCTGAGCGACGTTATCAACCCTGATCACATCGGTCTGATGGGATCACCTACAAAGGTAGTAACATCATTCGGTAAGATGCCTAAGGGTGCTGGAACTAAGCTGGACGTTACTCCTGATGAAGCGGTTGAAGCAATCATCGCTAAGATGGAAGAAAGACACATCATTTAATAGGGAGGAGTTGTAACAATGAGCAAAGATATTTATGTAGTTGCAGAGCAGAGAGACGGTAATATTGCCAAGGTTACTATGGAACTGCTGGGCGAAGCAACAAAATTAGCTGGAGAACTTGGTGAAAAAGTTTATGCTGTTCTCATGGGAGATCAGATCAAAGATAAGGCACAGAGCCTGATCGAACACGGTGCAGACGGCGTAGTAGTAGTAGAAGATCCTATGCTGGCTGAATACGTAACAGAACCTTATGCAAAGGCTCTGACAGCTGTAATCAAGAACTACGATCCTAACATCGTACTGTTCGGCGCAACTTCAATCGGTAGAGACCTGGCTCCAAGAGTAGCAGCTAGAGTACATACCGGTCTGACAGCTGACTGTACAAGACTGGACGTAGACATGAACAACTACTTCGATTTCTTACATGCTACATCAAACGCTGATACAGATGCTATCGCTAAGAGACTGGGCATGGACGATAAGAACCTGAAGATGACAAGACCTGCATTCGGTGGTAACGTAATGGCTACTATCAGATGTGCAGACCACAGACCTCAGATGGCTACAGTAAGACCTGGCGTTATGAAGAAGCTGGACGTAGTAGCCGGTAAAGAAGGTACTGTAGAAGAATTCAAGGTAGAATTCGAAGCAGCTGATATGAACGTAAAGATCAAGGAAGTTGTAAGAGAAACTAAGAAGGCTGTAGATATTACAGAAGCTAAGGTTCTCGTATCCGGCGGTAGAGGAATCGGTTCCCCTGAATTCTATGACGAACTTCAGAAGGTTGCTGATCTCCTGGGCGGAGAAATCTCCTCATCAAGAGCAAACGTTGACGCTGGTTGGATCGCAAGAGACAGACAGGTTGGACAGACTGGTAAGACAGTTAGACCTGACCTCTACATGGCTTGCGGTATCTCCGGAGCTATCCAGCACATCGCAGGTATGGAAAGTTCAGAATGCGTAATCGCAATCAACAAGAACGACACAGCTGCTATCTTCGAAGTAGCTGACCTGGGTATCGTTGGCGACGTTAAGGTTATCATCCCTAAGCTGATCGAAGCTCTGACTAAGTATCAGGAAGAAAACGCATAAACCGTATTCTATCGGATATAATGACGACGATAAAGCTGCTGTCCATTTGG
>CAYTVH010000043.1:0-4398 GCA_964441805.1 uncultured Oscillospiraceae bacterium
TTTATGCTAATATACTTTCAGAAAAGAAAGGCGGTCAGCATGGAAAAGATCACACAGACTCTCTGCTCCTGCTTTGACAGCGGTAAGCTGATCAAAGTCATCTTCGCAGGGAAAAGAAAAAAGTCTATAGAATATAAAAGAATCACCTTGAGACCTGTGACCATCAAGGGTGAATATATGTATCAGGCTGAATTCCACTACGACAAAAAAGTCACCCACAGGAACATCCCTTACTATGAAGGGATCGATTTCGCATGTGATGTCATAGAAAACGATTTCAAGCAAATAAACATTCTGACTGAGGACGAGGATATCCAGATCCTTGCTGCCAAAACAGATAAACCCAAGATCACAAGACAGACTGCACAGAGAAAGGCAGGAGACCTTTCCCACGACAAGAGGAAACAGTACATCATCGAAGACGGCGTACCTTGCGACTTCCTCATGGAGCTGGGAGTGATGTCGCCTGAAGGCAAAGTGTTCAAGAAGCACTACTCCAAGTTCAGACAGATCAACAGATACCTGGAGATAGCAGACGACTCCTTTGATGCACTGCCTAAGGAAGGACGCCTCCGCATCATCGACTTCGGCTGCGGCAAGAGCTACTTGACCTTTGCACTTTACTACTATCTGAAGCTGGTAAGAGGCAGAGATGTGGAGATCATCGGTCTCGACCTGAAGGAAGATGTGATAAAGTTCTGTAATGAAACGGCCAAGAAACTGGGCTACCGTGAGCTGACGTTCCTGACAGGAGACATCGCTGATTTCCAAAGCACAGGAGCCGATATGGTTGTCACTCTCCACGCCTGCGATACAGCTACGGATTTCGCGCTCATAAACGCTGTAAAGTGGCACAGCAAAGTGATCCTCAGCGTTCCTTGCTGCCAGCATGAGCTGTTCTCACAGATAAAGAGCGACTTAAACGAGCCGATGCTGAAGCACGGTATCATCAAGGATAAGTTCACCGAGCTTTTGACCAACAGCCTTAGGGGACTCAAGCTGGAAGCTGCCGGATATGATGTGAACATGATAGAATTCACTTCACTGGAACACACGGCTAAAAATGTGATGATAAAGGCAGTTTTTCCGGCTAAAGAAAACCCTTTGGCAAAAGAAAAAGCTTCGCAGGAATACGAAGCTCTTAAAAATTTCTATAATGTCAAACCGACTATCGATCTGCTTATGACATGACCAAATCTTTGATTTGGCACGCAGATCAAATGCCGGATGATCAATCATTCAGATCGCCAGCATGATAAGTTCTACCGCCAGGACCGCCAGGCAGGCTCCAACTGCAACTGTGAGCAGGCCCTTCCCTTTGTAGGCGATGAACACCGCTGCCAGCAAACCTGCAATGGCAGATACAAGACTTCCCGTAGCATATAATATGGCCGGGAATGTCATGGCCGTAAGAACTGTATAAGGTATGTAATAGAGGAACGAGTTGATGAACTTGTTCTCTATTTTTTTGTTGATGAGCACGAACGGGATAACTCTGATCAAGTAAGTCACGCCGGCCATCACTACCAGGTAAGGAAGAAAAGTCATGAAATCCATATCATTCAACCTCCTTTACCGGAAATACTGCCGCACCGATGGCGGAAGCCGCAACTGCGCAGATGATGATGGCGAAACCTGCAGAAATACCGTCGAATGCCGGAACGTAGTAAAGGGCAGAGCTAATCACTATGGTAACAGCTACCACTGCCAGCACATGCATGTTTTCACGAGCCTTCGGAACCACAACTGCGATGAACATTCCGTAGAGTGCTACGCCAAGGGCGTTGGTGATGATCAGCGGCATGATATTGCCGAGAACGGCGCCGACGATGGTGCCTGAAGTCCAGCCCAAAACAGGGATGCACATGAGGCCCGCATAATACTGACGGCTCAGTTCCCCTTCCTGACCGATCGCCACGGCGAATATCTCATCGGTGATGGCATAGCCGAGAAGGATACGCCAGATGCCTTTGAACTTGCTGTCCACTTTCTGAGAGAGTGAGATACCCATCAGGGCGTATCTTGAATTGATGACAAGCTGAGTCAGAGCCATTTCCAGATAAGATCCCATGTGAGCCAGAACAGTAACTCCTGCAAACTGTCCTGCAGAAGTCAGATTGGTTATGGAAATAAGCATGGCTTCAAACCATGTGCAGCCGGCTTCAGCTGCCATGAGACCAAACGCTATTGAAACTGAAAAATATCCTAGTGCGATGGGAATACCGTCTTTTATTCCCTTTTTAAAATCCATTTTTTTATGTCCTTTCATTTTGCCTGTTATTAGTATATACTTAAAATTTAGAGAAGTAAATTGATTTTAATTTGATAAGTAAATTGATTCTAAGGAGATCGGAGCATAATATGGGACTGCTTCTTTTGTATTGGAGCTTCATGATAGCAGCATATATCATCGCTGCAAAAAACAGACACAGAGCTGATAAACTGGCATTCATTCAGAAGGCATTGATGCCGGTAGTTTACATACTTGTGCTTATAATGGGATTGAGAATGGGCGTCAACGAGCAGGTCACTTCCAATCTGGGAACCATAGGCATCCAGTCACTTGTGATAACCATCTTTGCAGTAGGCGGAAGTATGGCTGCAATAACAGGTGTGAGGAAGCTCATGAAGATGGATAAGTATGGAAATCTCAAGACCCGATCAAGTTCAGAGTCCGGATCCGGATCGGACCACGATGGGAACGACATTTCTTCGGGATCACCTGAAGATCAAAAGCTGAGCAAATCGGATATAATGAGCACTGTCATCATCCTTGGGCTTGTGGTCATCGGAATGCTGGCGGGATACTTTATCATCGCAGGCATGATGCCTCAGCACCTTGATGAATTTGATGTTATCTCAGGGCATTCACTGACGGCATTCTTATGTGTACTGCTTTTCTGCGTAGGATTTGACCTTGGCATGCAGGGAACTGTGATTTCAAATATCAAAGAGGTGGGTGTCCGTGCACTGGCCTTTCCATTTGCCGCAGTTGCCGGAAGTCTAATCATCGGTACTGCTGCATCAATGTTATTTGGATTCACCATGAGAGAAGGTCTTGCCATCAGTGCGGGATTCGGCTGGTATACATATGCTCCTACAGTTATCGCATCTGCAGGTTCAGAATTCATGGTAGCCTCAGCAGTATCATTCATGCATAATGTCATAAGAGAAGTTTCAGGTATCGTTCTTATACCGATCCTAGCTAAAAAAATAGGCTACCTGGAAATGACAGGTATCCCGGGCGTAGCGGCCATGGACGTATGTATGCCTATAGTAGAAAGGTCTTGTCGTCACGATACAGTGGTATATTCATTCAGCGTAGGATTGCTGATGTGCATAGTAACTTCGCTGGTGGTGCCGCTGGCAATGGGCGTATAGTATTGTTATATACTATGTTGCTCGTACAACAGTTAGCTGCAGGTGCAAAAGGAACATGCATTATCTATAAATAAAATAAACGCCAAAGTTTTGGGGATAGCTTTACGAATCTATCCCCCTTTTTTTATGTTTAATAGAATATTGGAGATTTTACCTTTTATATATTTTTTTATGGGAAAACTCACTCAAAAGCTCCCCATTCCAATACTAAATTGACATGGCTTGGAGAATCTTCAAGTATCCCAGCAGTTTTGCCAACCTCGCTGTTGACATTTATTCCCATTTATTGTAATATATAGTAGTACCCCGCAAATCAAGTGTGTACTCTGAGAAATAAGAGAGGTGATACTATTTTATGTATTTTAGCAAACAAGAATTTGAGGCCGCATTACATGGGATCAATAAAAGGATCGAAAAAATAACGAATGAAATCAATAAGACAGGTAATTCACGGCTTGTATGCCGAACAAAAGGGAACCGTACCTATTATTCAGAACGTTATGGTACCCAAGAATTAGGCATTTCAAGGAACAAGAACCGAATATATGCACTTATAAAAAACGAATACTTAAAACATCAATTAAATGCATTACAGCAAAATCGGCAGTTGATCGAAGCCTGCAAAAATAATTACTGTGAGCTCGAAACAGACAGTATACTCTCTGCTTTATCTCGTAAGTATAAAAACATTCCTATAGAGGATATTTTACTATGCAGCCACGATGATTGGGGCAAGCACCCTTATGAAAAGAATCCTTACTATAAAGAAAATCTAAAATACATAACTACAAATAGTTTACGGGTACGCTCTAAATCAGAGCGCGAAATAGCTAATGAACTTGAGGAACTATCAATAAGTTTTAGGTATGATGCCTTGATAGATTGCTATGATGTAACACACTATGCAGATTTTCTTATAAAAAGACCTGATGGTTCTTTACTGATATGGGAACACTTCGGCAGAGAACATGACAGGCAATACATGGCAAAAAACAGAGAAAGGATCAAAGATTATAT
>CAYTVH010000043.1:4498-15919 GCA_964441805.1 uncultured Oscillospiraceae bacterium
AAAGATTATATGTTTGGAAATCATACGTCGTAAATGCTTTTTAAGAGAGAATTTTTATAAAAACTCCCCCAAATCAGCTGCTAAAACAGCCTATTGGAAACCTATCCTCTCCTTCTATTCAGGTATCCTCCAGTCGATAGGTTCCTGTCCTGTCGAAACGAGGAATTCATTGGTCCTTGAAAAGTATTTCCCACCCCAGAATCCATAATGAGCCGACAGCGGACTGGGATGTGCACTTTTTATTATGCAGTGAGCCGGATTGGTTATGAGCTTTTCCTTGGCTTTGGCGTTGTTGCCCCAAAGGATAAAGACCATTGGTTTTTCCCTTTGGTTGAGCAATTCTATCACCTTGTCGGTAAATATTTCCCAGCCTTTTCCCTTATGGGAATTGGCCTGACTGTCCCTTACGGTTAGCACCGTATTGAGAAGCAGCACGCCGTTTCTTGCCCAGCTCTCCAGATATCCGTGGCTAGGCGGCGTAATACCCAGGTCACTTTCCAGTTCTTTGTAGATATTCACCAGTGACGGCGGTATCTGCACACCTTTTTTCACCGAAAAGCACATCCCGTGGGCCTGTCCCGGCTGATGGTATGGATCCTGTCCCAATATCACTGCTTTGACATCTTCATAAGCCGTAGATTTCAGCGCATTGAAAATATCGTACATATCAGGATAGATAGCACGGCTTTTGTACTCTCCTATCAGAAACTGCCTCAGCTTCCGGTAATACTCTTTATCAAATTCTCCCTCGAGGACTTTGTCCCAGCTGTTTCCTAAGTTTACCATGAGGTCATTTTACCATAATAAAAAAGGGTCAGCAAGCTGCCGACCCTAAACATTTCTTATTCTATCTCATCACCGAGTGAATCTTTCGCGGAGACTACTACCTTTCTATCGTAGCATGCGAAGCATTCGTTTACTTTTTCCATATCAGGTTTCTTAGTGAGCCAGCTTACTACAGGAACCAGTATCAGTGAGAACAGCATTGCGAATGCACCGCAGTTGATCGGTGATTGGAGCAGCAGAGGGAATGCATCTCTGAACAGCAGGTTCAGGATCATGATTCCGGCACCCCAGATGTAGCTTGCCCAGATGGCAGCCTTCGTTGTCTTCTTCCAGTACAGGCCATAGAGGAACGGAGCCAGGAACGCGCCTGCCAGAGCACCCCAGGATACGCCCATCAGCTGTGCGATGAATGTAACACTGCTCTTGTACTGAAGGATAGCGATCACAGCAGAAATGGCGATGAATATTACCAGCAGAACACGGATAGTAAGAACTTCCTGCTTTTCATCCATGTTCTTAGCGAATGTACCCTTCAAAAAGTCGATGGTCAGTGTTGAACTGGATGCGATAACCAGTGATGCCAGAGTTGACATCGACGCTGACAGCACCAGCAGTATAACCAGTGCAATAAGTATATCAGGTAATGTGGACAGCATGGCAGGAACGATAGCATCGAAGCCTTCTGTTGCAACATCCACTTTGTCGCTGAACAGTCTTCCGAAACCGCCCAGGAAGTAACATCCGCCGGCAACGATCAGTGCGAAGAATGTTGATATGATAGTTCCTTTGTTGATGGCCTTTTCACTTTCGATGGCATAGAACTTCTGTACCATCTGCGGCAATCCCCATGTACCCAGCGATGTGAGTATTACTACGCCCAGCAGATTCAGAGGATCAGGTCCGAAGAATGAATTGAATACGCCCGGAGTTGAACTTACAGTTTCATCTGTTATCTGAGACAGACCATCCAGTGCAGCCAAGAATCCGCCCTGTGAATGGAGAACAGCTACTACAACGGCTATGATACCGATGATCATGATGCATCCCTGGATAAAGTCATTGATGGCAGTAGCCATGTATCCACCTGCAACTACATAGATAGCAGTAAGCACAGCCATGATGATGATACATACGGAATAGTCAGCATTGAATGCCATAGCGAACAGTCTTGAAAGACCGTTGTACAGTGATGCTGTGTACGGGATAAGGAATATGAATATGATTGCGGAAGCAACTATCTTCAGCGCAGTGCTGTCATAACGCTTTTCGAAGAAAGCAGGCATTGTTGCTGAATCCAGATGCTGTGTCATGATCCTAGTACGTCTTCCCAAGATCACCCACGCAAGCAGTGAACCGATCAGCGCATTACCGATACCTACCCATGTGGCAGCGATACCGTATTTCCATCCGAACTGTCCCGCGTAACCTACGAAGATTACTGCAGAGAAGTATGATGTGCCGTATGCGAATGCAGTGAGCCAAGGACCTACCGAACGTCCGCCCAGTACGAACCCGTTGACATCTGTCGAATGCTTTCTGCAGTACATTCCTATTGCAATAAAGATCGCGAAAAATACTACTAAAATACCGATTTTGAGAACCATGGTTTTTTCCTCCTTTTCTTATGAAGGACATTTTCACAAACCACAGTGTTTCATCAAAAAAATGAAAATGCCCTCCGAACTATAGGGTTCAGAGGGCAGTTATTACCGCGTTACCACCTCTGTTCACTGCAGCCTCACGACTGCAGCCTCACTGAGTTCCAACAAACTCGCTCACTATAACGGGTGAACCCGTTCCGATCTAATAAGGCCTTATGCCCGTTCAACGGACTGCTCTCGGAATGTATTCGGATCTGCGGTGTACTGCGCCTCTCACCAAACGGCAACTCTCTGTAGCTCCTTGCAAAACTTACTAATTTCCGGTCTTCGCATTTGTTAGTATTATGCTCCTTTATCATAATAAAGTCAAGACTTTTTCAACTGATTTTATTGATTTTTATTTATTCATTTTCTTCATATAAAATCTGCGGCGATATTTCAGCTCCGCATATTTACTTACCCGCCTCATATATATGGCATCATATGCTCCTCCCAGTGCACCTACAACAGGGATCCCCTGAAGGAACTTCATGTACAGCAGTTCCTTTGACAGGCAGCCGGAAGCATCCCTGATACGCGTTTCCAGATCGGCATCCTCGGTAAATTCACCCTCAGCTATGAAATGATCCACTTCATCGTTTATAGCCTTCAGCTGATCTCCCGAAGACAAGGCCCCCTCTATGAGCAGAAGAATAAGCTTCCTCTCATCCTCCCTTTCGTAATCATATCCAAAGTTCAGCGCTATCTGATAGACGTTCTTCAGCATCATTCCTGTGAACAGAACTATGTCCGGGATGCCGATACCAAGCACTCCAAGGCCTACTCCTGATGCCCCTGAAATCAGCGTATTCACTGCACCGGAATTCTTCGCCCTTGACGAAAAGACTTTTAATGTCTTTCTTGTCTCACTGTTCTCTGCCACGTATTCTCCTGCCTGATAATCGATCTCTATTTTTTCCTTGTCATATGTCTTTTCAATAACGCCCGTACCCTTTTCGAAGATAAGCTTGAATGCCTTGTAAAATGTCTTATCCAGCGTATCCTGCAAACCTTCAGGCACTTTGTCCTCCAAAAGCTGATTCAGTCCGGAGTCTTCCCTTTTGATATTTTTCACAAGGAAATCAATTTCTTGTTTCTGAAGCTTATACCATTCTTTCTCCATTGGAGATTTGTTTCTAAACATTGCACCTTCCCCCTTAAAGTCGTATACTTATGACATGAAAAAAGTCTATTTATCAAACCAAGCCCATCCGGCACTTACATCATATCTCACTCGGCTGGGATATGCAATAGAATACGTGGATCACGAAGGTTCCACATATTACCCCGTATCGACACATCCTGATATTTTCATGTGCCGCGCTGGCGTATGGGAAAACCCTGCCAT
This sequence comes from uncultured Oscillospiraceae bacterium, assembly GCA_964441805.1. GTDB lineage: Bacteria > Bacillota > Clostridia > Peptostreptococcales > Anaerovoracaceae > Lentihominibacter. Next base: position 8,273 of record CAYTVH010000043.1, read on the forward strand.
TTTCCCGGGAAATCCTCAAAAGCTAAGACCTTCCTATCCGGGAAATATCATATACAACGCAGTCTGCACCGGAAAGTATTTCATCCACAACCTGAAGTACACCGACCCAGGTCTTCTTGAAGCCGCCCGGGAATGGAAAGGCGCACAGCGCAGCTCCGCCGAGGGTTCTTGCCGGCCCCAAAGAAAGGAGGATCTTATCCTGGTTGATGTGCCTCAGGGATATACCAGATGCTGCCTGCTTCCTGTGGATGATTCTTCATTCATAACATCCGATGCCGGGATCGCAAAGGCGCTCATGGCTGCAGGCGCAGACGTTCTCCTCATAGAAAAAGGACATATCGATCTGCCCGGCTTTGACTACGGATTCATCGGCGGATGTGCAGGACATATCATGATACCTGTCACCGACAGCGATGCGGCATCAGACTTGGCGCCCACTATTATATTCAACGGTGATCTTTCGGCTCATCCGAACTTTGAGAAAATAGCAGCTTTCATCCACGAAAGAAATATCGACACAGTATATTTCGAAGATCTCCCGCTGACCGACATAGGCAGCATTCTCGCTTTATGGTAATATGAACTTACGAAAACGGTAATATGAACTCATGAAAAAACATGCTATAATACCAGTCTTCATACCCCACAAAGGATGTCCCAACGATTGTGTCTTCTGCAACCAGAAGGCCATAACCGCCAGGACTGCCGACGTGACACCTGAAGACGTGAAAAACTTGATAGAAAGATATTTGCCTACTTTGCAGGGCAGAGGTCTTGAAACCATAGAGGTTGCCTTCTTCGGCGGAAGCTTTACAGGCATCCCCATGGAAGAACAAAGTGCATTCCTTGCAGTTGCCAAAGAATATAAGGACAAGGGGCTGATCCATAAGATCCATATGTCCACAAGACCTGACTACATCGATAGACGTATACTGGATAACCTGAAGAAATACGATGCTGACATCATCGAGCTGGGTGTCCAGTCCTTCGACCCACAGGTGCTGGCAGCATCCAACAGAGGACACAAGGCTGAAGACGTTTATAGAGCCTGTGATCTGATAAAAGAATACGGTTTTGAGCTGGGCATCCAGCTGATGATCGGACTGCCTGAAGATTCTTTGGAAAAATGTATCTTCTCTGCAAAAGAGGCTGTCAGGATAGGTCCTTCCATAGCTCGTCTCTACCCTACCATCGTCCTCAATGATACGGAGCTTTACAACATGTATATGTCGGGCACATACAATCCTATGACAACTGAGGAAGCTGTCGCTGTCACCAAGGAGATGTATAAGATCCTTGACGATGCGGGCATCAATATAATAAGAGTGGGGCTCAAAAGCACAGACCTTATCACTGAAGGCGGTGAAGTCCGCGGTCACACCTATCACCCTGCGTTCAGACAGCTGGTGGAAGGCGAGATCGCCAGAGAACAGCTTGAGGCTCAGCTTCAGAAGCTTCTTGGGGAAAGTGTGCAGGCTTTGGAAACAAAGCCGGGTCCGCCGGAGGCGCAGTCCTTTGCATTCTTGAGCAACGGGGTTTCTTTCTCGAATATGATAGGAAACTCCAAGGCCAATAGAATATATTTTGAAGGGAAGTATCCCCATTTGAAAATCCGTTTCAAGAAAGATAGCTCCCTTGAAGACGGACGATATGTTGTGGTAAAATTATAGCTCAACGAGAATAATTCATTTTTAAAATATACCGGGAGGATAATATGAGAGCAGTAATTACAGTTATAGGAAAAGACATGGTCGGCATTCTCGCCAAAGTGAGCACAGCATGTGCGCAGGCCAATGCCAATGTGGTAGAAGTGACCCAGTCGGTGTTGGAAGAATACTTTGCTATGATCATGCTGGTGGACATCGACAAAATCAATTGCTCACTGGAAGAAATGAGAAACAGCATCGAAGCTGCAGTTCCTGAAATGAAAGTGCACGTTATGCACGAAGATATTTTCAATTCCATGCACAGGATCTAGCCTTTCGCAGATCGTAACGAGCATTCATTACAGGAGGAAAACGACATGATAAACATGAAAGACATCATGGAAACCATCACCATGATACAGGACGAACACCTGGACATCAGGACCATCACCATGGGGATTTCCCTCATCGACTGCTGTGACAGCGATATAGACAGATCCTGCCGGAAGGTGTACGAGAAAATATACAGACTCACTAAAGACTTGGTAAAGACCGGGGAAGATATCGAAAAAAAATACGGTATTCCCATCGTAAACAAGAGGATATCAGTAACACCGATCTCCATCCTGGTTGGCGTCTCAGGCGGTGATCCTGTCAAATATGCAAAGACGCTGGATCGGGTTGCTAAAGACGTTGGTGTGAACTTCATCGGTGGCTACTCTGCTCTGGTGCACAAGGGATTTGCAGCCGGCGACAGAGAACTGATCGAATCCATCCCTCGCGCTCTGGCTGAAACGGATTTCGTATGTTCATCAGTAAATGTAGGCTCCACAAAAGCCGGCATCAACATGGATGCTGTGAAGCTGATGGGTGAAGTTGTCAAGGAAACTGCCCAGCTGACTAAGGAGCGTCAGTGCATCGGTGCTGCCAAGCTGGTGGTATTTTGCAATGCTCCTGAAGATAATCCGTTCATGGCAGGTGCTTTCCACGGCGTGGGAGAACCTGACTGCGTCATCAACGTAGGCGTATCGGGGCCGGGTGTTGTCAGATCAGCTTTGGCTAAAATGCCTAAGGATGCATCCCTCAATGAAGTTGCAGATCTGATCAAGAAAACTGCATTCAAGATCACAAGAATGGGTCAGCTGGTCGGAGCCGAAGCTTCTGCAAGACTCGGCGTACCGTTCGGTATAATCGACTTATCCCTGGCACCTACACCTGCAGTAGGCGACTCTGTGGCATATATCTTAGAAGAGATAGGTCTGGAACAATGCGGTACCCACGGCACTACTGCTGCTCTGGCAATGCTCAATGATGCTGTCAAGAAAGGCGGCGTCATGGCATCATCCAATGTGGGCGGCCTGTCAGGGGCATTCATCCCTGTATCTGAGGACGCAGGCATGATAGAGGCTGCCAAGGCAGGTACACTTACCATCGAGAAACTGGAAGCGATGACTGCAGTATGTTCGGTAGGTCTTGATATGATCGTACTGCCGGGAGAAACTCCTGCAGAAACCATCGCAGCCATCATCGCAGACGAAGCTGCCATCGGTATGGTAAACTCCAAGACAACTGCCGTAAGAGTCATCCCTGCCATCGGCTACAAGGAAGGCGAGGTCCTGGATTTCGGCGGACTTCTTGGAAGCGGCCCTATCATGGCTGTCAACGAAAAATCATCATCTGTCATGATAAACAGAGGCGGTAAGATCCCTGCGCCTATGCAGAGTTTGAAGAACTAAAGAATATCAGGATACTTAAAAAAGTGCCCCTTTTTAAAGAGGCACTTTATCTATCTAAATGTTTATTTAAGCTATTGGGCTATTAGTCGCAGCAGCCGCATCTGTGTGATGTCCATGCAGTGCCTGAGCATCCACATCTGCTTGTTGACCATGAAGTTCCGCTGCATCCGCAGCCGTTGTTTCTTGTGATAGTGAATGTTGTGCCATCGTCACAATCACAGTCATTATCTCCTCTTGTGATGGTAAATGTTGTGCCGTTGTTGCAGCCGCAGCCATTACCTGTTCTTATATTTAAAGTGGAGGCACCATTCCAGCCGGACCAGTTGTTCCAGTTATTCCAGTTGTTCCAGTTATTACAACCATTACAGTTGTTAAAGTTTGACAAATTTAATATATCCTTTCTTATGTATGCTAAATACTAATATGCCATAGCGTTTTCTGTTACAAACATATAATGAACTAATTGTGACCCCAATAAAAAAGAGACCTTACGGTCTCTATACTTCTTCAGGTTCTTCATCGTCGGCGTCATCTGCCACCTTGGCCTTCTGTGCCAGCTCGATGAATCTGTCTGACTGCATCTTATTTACTTTGAAAATAGCCGTTGCGATGACTGCTACGATGATCCCCAGTACTATCAAATATGGCATGGCACACTCCTTTCTGTTTTTTACCGTTCTTTTTCTAGAATCATTTTACTATGAATGTACCACCATTAACAACTGTTTATTTTTGTCACATGAAATTTCTCTTAATTATCTTTCGTCAATTCTTCAAGGGACTTGAATTTATACCCCATATCTTCCCACTTGGTCAGCAGCTCATCAAAGATCTCTGCATTGGTTTTTGACGTGCTGTGCAAAAGAACGATGGCACCCGGATGGATGCGAGGCAGCAGCTTGTCAAATGCTTCCGTCTTTGTAGGCTGATCAGACTCATACCAGTCCACATATGCCAAACTCCAGAATATGGTCTTATACCCCATGTCCTTTGCCATTTTCAGATTGGCTTCACTGTACTTTCCTTGTGGCGGTCTGTAGTATTTTTTCATCTCACTACCGGTGACTTCTTTATACGCATTTTCCAGCTTGGTCAGTTCTTCTCTGAATGCTTCTTCAGTGGATATTTCCGACATATCCGGATGGGTAAAGGTATGGTTTCCCACCAGATGTCCCTCGTCCACCATCCGCTTCACCAGTTCAGGGCTTGTGGCTATATAATTCCCAACCAGAAAGAATGCTGCAGGAGCATCATGTTCCTTCAATACATCCAGGATCTTTGCAGTATAACCATTCTCGTAACCTGCATCGAATGTCAGATATAATACTTTTTCATCGGTCATCTCTGCATAGTATCCATCGTATTCAGCAAGATACTCCGCGCTGGCATTTGCTATGGGTGCCGCCCCCTCTGTCTGGAAGCTGAGTCCCCAGTTGCCGTCGGCCGATGTGCTTGCACTTTGATCAAGCATCTGGTTCCGTCCCACCGCTGCAGCCAGAACTGCTATGGCCATCACTGAGAGTATACCGAGCCATTTGATTAGCCCTTTTTTTCTTACCATCAAAATCATAATATCACCACCTTAACTAATATATTAAGTCTATGGTGATCTTATGAAGTCGATTTTAGTTGGCCACATCAAGGATTCTCTTAATTGCTCTAATCGTAATCAACCTATGGGAGTTTTGACCTGTTTTGTCCCATCATGCTTGTCTTAAAGCCACTTTTCTCTTAGTTTTCTAATAAGAAACATTTTATGGGAGTAAATCGCAAATTTCTCCCATAAAATACATATATTTAAGTGATTCAAAGAAAACCTGCTTAACCACAGGCTCTAATCACCAAAAGGTAACATTAAATCAGGCCGGCCCGATAGGCCGACCTCATAACATCAACTTTATTCGATCCCTAAAACTTTGTAATCTTGATCTTCGATGGTCTTCTTCAGCACTTCGTCTGCCACTTCGCTTTTCAGATCCACAACAGCGGTTCCTGCTTCGTGGCTCACATCTGCAGCTTCAACTTCAGGCATCGCTTCCAGCACTTTCTTTACTCTTGCTTCACAATGCATGCACATCATACCTTCGATCTTCATTGTCTTTTTCATTATGGTTTCCTCCTCTTTATCTTTCCTGCCTGGCCTTATATCAAGCAGGTTCAATCTCAATGCATTTGTCACTACACAGAAGCTGGACAAGCTCATTGCAGCCGCTGCAAACATCGGATTCAGCTGCCATCCCAAAAGTGAAATGAACACTCCTGCTGCCAGCGGTATACCGATTATATTGTAAATAAACGCCCAGAACAGATTCTGATGGATGTTCCTGAGGGCTCCACGGGACAGTCTCACCGCTGCAGCCACGTCTCTCAGACTGCTGTTCATCAGCACCACATCTGCCGCATCTATTGCTATGTCTGTGCCTGCCCCGATGGCTATTCCTATATCAGCTCTTGTGAGAGCCGGTGCATCGTTGATACCGTCTCCCACCATGATGACTTTGCCGGTCTGCTGCAGGTCGCGGATGGTCTGCTCTTTACCGTCAGGCAGCACTCCTGCTATGACCTCATCCACCCCTGCCTGTTTTCCTACGGCAGCGGCAGTACGCTTGTTGTCGCCTGTCAGCATCACTACCTTGATCCCCATGTCCTGCAGTTCTTTCACCGCCTGCGGACTGTCTTCCTTGATCACATCTGCAACGGCGATCAATCCTTCGAAACTATCATTTCTTCCAAAGAACAGCGGCGTCTTGCCTTCTTCCGCCAGCTTTTCTGCCTGTGCTTTCACATCTGACGGCACATGGAACTGCTTATCTGCAAAGGACAGGTTTCCGCCTGTCAAAACGCTCTCATCTATGCCGGAAATACCGGTAAGTCCATTGCCCGGAAGAACCATGAAATCCCTCACTTCAAATGTCGCTGTACCCTTTGCTTCAGCCTCTGCTACGATGGCTTTGGCAAGGGGATGTTCGCTCTTTATTTCAAGGGAATATGCCAGCTTGAGAAGTTCTTCTTCGCTCACTCCCTGTGCCGGGATGATGTCTGTCACCTTCGGCTCGCCCCTTGTGATAGTACCTGTCTTATCCAGAACAGCGATCTGGGCTTTGCCCGTTTCTTCCAGTGAAACTGCCGTCTTGAAGAGGATGCCGTTTTTAGCACCGACACCGTTACCCACCATGATGGCAACAGGTGTCGCAAGACCCAGTGCGCAAGGACAGCTGATCACAAGAACCGATATCCCCCGCGCCAAGGCGTATCCCACCGGCTGTCCCATGAGAAGCCATATCACCATGGTCACAAGCGCTATGGCGATGACTGCCGGAACGAAAACGCCCGATACTTTGTCGGCAACTTTAGCTATCGGTGCTTTGGTCGCTGCTGCATCGCTTACCATCTGTATTATCTGCGAAATGGTTGTATCTTCTCCTACTCTTGTGGCTTCGCATCTGAGGAATCCCGACCGGTTCACTGTGGCTGCAGAAACCATATCTCCCGGTCCCTTATCTATAGGGATGCTTTCTCCTGTGAGGGCCGATTCATCCACAGCACTTATTCCCTCTTCAACGATACCATCCACCGGTATGTTTTCTCCCGGACGAACCACGAATATGTCACCCTTCTGAACTGTTTCAACAGGGACTTCCATCTCGAAAGTCTCGCCTGTAACCTCGTCATTTCTTATGATCACGGCAATTTTCGGTGCCAGTTTCATCAGGCTTTTCAGAGCATCTGTGGTCCTGCCCTTTGATCTTGCTTCAAGCATCTTGCCCACGGTTATGAGAGTCAATATCATCCCTGCCGATTCGAAATAGAATTCGTGCATATATGACATTACAGCTTCATGATCTCCGGCCGCTTGCGCTCCTGTCATAGCAAACAATGCGTAAGTACTGTACACGAAGGCAGCTCCCGCTCCCAGTGCAACGAGGGTATCCATATTAGGCGCCCGATGCCACAAGCCGGTGAATCCGCTTATGAAGAATTTCTGATTTATCACCATTATTACAGCCGTAAGGATCAGCTGTAAAAGTCCCATGGCAACGTGGTTGTCTTCAAAGAATGCCGGCGCAGGCCATCCCCACATCATTGTTCCCATGGAAAAATACATCAACACCAGCAATACGCACACCGATGCTACCAGCCTCTTCTTCAGCAAAGGTGTTTCTTTATCTTCCAAAAAACTCTCGCTTTCTATGACGCCATTGGTGCCCGAAGCCCCTGCCGGTCTGCTTGAGGCACTGCCGACGAAGGCCGACCCATTAGCTTTC
>CAYTVH010000044.1:0-15797 GCA_964441805.1 uncultured Oscillospiraceae bacterium
CGATGACCAGCAAAAACAGCACCGGCTCGATCCAGGAACCGCACATGATCCAAAGGACTGCCATCATAATAGCCAGTGCAGCTACCATGATGTGAAGAGGTATAGCCTCCAAAGATGTATCGTTGTTTTTGATAATATAGGTGTATCCGTCCAGAGCGTCTGCGATATTGTTTTCCAGTGCCTTTTCTTCATCACTGGTGTATGCATAGGTAGTGTTGACTACATAAAGAGTCTGATCGTCCTTGTTATGATCTTCAGTGCTGTCATAGTCCACGCTGTCCACATAGTCAAGGTTTTCCAGCAAGGAATTGACCTTCTGTTTTTGTCCGTCCTCAAGATCCTGTATCATGACACGGATCGAATAGGTCTCTGCCGTTTCCGGAAATTCGTCGGACATAATGTTCATGCCCTGCTTCATGGAAGAATCATCAGGAAGATATTCTGTCATGTCTTCATTTATATATACTCGCGTAGAAAGAACGGCGCAAAGAATCGTAATGATCATAACGACAGTCATCACGCCTTTCCTTCTGCGTACAATGAGCGATGCGATTTTCTGCATTTAAAAACCCCTCCCGGTAATAATAGTTGACGAATTATACGAAGGGGATTATAATTCTTTGTGACATTAAAAGCAACGGACTGTCGACTTTGATACGGTGCGTATCATACACATTGTAGAAAATCTGTATCAAAGTAGCCACATTCAAACTATTTGGCGAGGTAAAATCATGGAAAATCAGAGAGTACGACTGACAAAAAAGATGTTAAAAAATGCGCTTATGGAGCTTCTGAAGGATAAGCCCATAGAAAAGATCAATATAAGGGAATTATGTCGCAAGGCAGAGATCAATCACACAACATTTTATAAATATTACGGCAGTCAGCATGATTTGCTCAATGAGATCGAGTCCGAGTATTTCGAAGAGCTGGAATGTTGTTTGCTGGAAGACAGCACTGAACTCCGTGACGGGCTTACCTCTGCTCTCCATTTTCTTGAGCGAGAGAAAGACCGCTGGAAAATACTGATCAACGCTGTCCATGAAGAGGAACTCGCCAAGCGGCTTTTCACGCTACCTGCGATCAGCATGCTTTTAAACGATTATTTGAGCACCACGCAGGATGAGATCAAGCGCAACTATATTCGTTTGTTCCTCTGTCAAGGCGGATATGCGATCATTCGCCATTGGATCAACAACGAAAACCAAGAGTCTGCGGAAGATATTTCCGATATGATCTGGTCTTTGATCAGGAAACTGATTTGATGCCGCACCGAAAGGGTCGAGAATGACGTTAAAAAATCCCCGGACTGTTTGTCCGAGGATTTTATTTGTTTCTATTCAGTTACTAAACCGAAATTAGTCAGCTACGTATGGCAGAAGAGCAACGATTCTGGCTCTCTTGATAGCCTTAGTAACTTCTCTCTGGTGGATAGCGCAAGTTCCTGTGATTCTCTTAGGCAGGATCTTACCTCTTTCAGTTACATACTTCTTCAGTTTATCCACGTCTTTGTAATCGATAGTTTCAGTTTTATCTGCGCAGAACTGGCATACTTTCTTTCTTCTCATGCCGCCGCCACGTCTCTTGTTGTTTTCCATGATTAAATGTTCTCCTTTCTTTTAGAATGGAATGTCATCGTCCTGGATAGCCTGGAATCCTTCAGGAATTCCCATATCTCCGGCCGGTGCCTGCTGAGGTCTGCTCTGGAAGCCGCCTGTGCTGCTCTGAGCTTTGTCGCCCCACTCTAAAAATTCTACTCTGTCGGCTACTACGTCTGTTGTATAAACAGTCTGTCCGTCTTTATTGGTATAGCTGCCTGTCTGGATCCTTCCCTGGATACCTACAAGTCTTCCCTTGGCCAGGAATCTTTCGCAGTTTTCAGCCTGTCTGCCAAATACTGTGATTCTAGGAAAATCTGTTTTCTTTTCCTGACCTGATCTTACAGGTCTGTCAATGGCGATCGTAAAAGTCGCTACTGCTGTCTGGCTTTCGGATATATACCTTACTTCAGGGTCTCTGGTCAATCTTCCGATCAGTACTACGTTATTCATACTGCACCCCTTTTCTTATTTTTCGTCTTTGTTGACGATGAGATGTCTCATTACGCTGTCAGAAATCTTCATTCTTCTGTCAAGTTCCTTTGGCAGAGTTGGCTGTGCTTTGAACTCAACGACAACATAGTATCCTTCGTTCTTCTTCTGGATCGGATACGCGAGCTTTCTCAGTCCCCAAACGTCTACATTGCCGACTTCGCCTTCTGCAGCGATGATTTCTTTAACCATTTCTACAGCAGCTTCTTTCTTGTCATCTTCCAATGCAGGATCAAGGATGAACATTACTTCATAATTTGTCATTTTTTCACCTCCCTATGGACTAAATGGCGATGAGCCTTTTCTCATCGCAAGGACCACGCAAAAACGCGTGCTTATATATTATACATGATTTCAAACTGATTTCAAGAGTTTTTTTATTTCTCTTCCAATTACCTTCCAATTACTGTGCAGGCATCTCAAGATTTCCCAGCACAGACTGCATCAATTCGTCAGTCATGATAATATTCCAGCCGTAATACCCGTTGTCGGTCATCGGAATGAAAACCACATTTTCAACGGTCTTGTTCTTTTCGGCGGCTTTTTCTATCTGAGCCACATATATTTCCAGACACTTGGCCTCCAGGGCCTCTTTGTCTCCGATCTCTTTCTCATACAGGTTATCCATTATGTAATCATAGGATTCCTTCTCATATGCATCCATGACTTTGCTGAAATCGCAGCTGGTCACAACAACTCTGGCTACAGCTGAACCATCCTTCTGCTTTACTTTTTCCACCTGGTATGTGAAATTCTGAAACAGCGCTTCATTCATCTTATTGATAGTCTTGCTGTCACCTTCCGTGTTGCAAAGAAAGTTCACATATTCGTTATCCATATATTGTTCCATGACTTTAGGGTCCTGCTTCTTAAGAGCCTTCAGGAAATCTTCCGCGGCTTCAGCCGGAGTAGAAGAAACCATATCAACAGCACATGTCTGCATGACCACAGTTATCAGCAATGCTACGATCGTTTTTACCATATATACCATATACCGTGTTTCACCTTCCAAATTTCAACGGTTGTAATTTTTTCGGACATTACTTATAATATATAAAAAATCATCCATTTTCAAGTACATGAGGTAAAATATGGAGAACACTGAAAATGCTAAGGTAAACTTAGGACCCCTTGGAGCTTTATCCAAAAGAACTTTGATATTCATAGGCGTCGTGATCGCCCTTTCCGTGGTGATGTTCATAGTGGGGATCTTCGCTGCCGCAAATAAAATAGAATCAGATGCGGCTGCTGCCAATAAAAAAATCACAGATCAGAAAGCTGCAGAAGCCGAACCTGTAGATCTGGCCACTGCCCTTAGGGAGTCTGCCGTTGACAACGTTCTTGATACCAATTACATACCGGCCTATTCCCTTTCAGAAGTAATGGCACTGGATGTAAGCAAGCCCAGCGGCGTGACCGTTGACGATCTTAAGAAGGTTACTTCTCAAGGCCTGGTTGGTCTTGAAGAGGCTTTCTGGCAGGCGGAACAGGATTATGGCATAAACTGTCTCTTCGTAATGGCCATCGCAGCCATCGAAAGCGGTAACGGCACCATCAACGGCGTCGGCAACAATATGTTCGGCTGGGGCGGAGGCTATATAGCTTTTTCTTCAAAGGCCGAAGGTATCGATGTGGTTGCAAAGGGTCTTGCCAAGAATTATCTGACACCGGGCGCAGGCCTTTACTCAGGCAACACCATCTCTTCAGTAAACAAACGTTACGCATCCAGCAGCACATGGGACGACAAAGTAGCATCCAAGATGGTAAGCTATTACGCAACCATCAGCAAGACCCACAACACCGAGCTGGAAAAACTGAAATAGAAAGTTTTTGATGAACTTCTCTCACGAAAGCTAAGTTTTTATTTGAAATCGGTGAACGATAAATTGACATATTAAAAATGGGGAGTTTTTCAACCGAAACTCCCCATTTTTTATTTTCATTTTCAATTCCCGGAGACTGTAGCGTACGAAAATTACTTCCAAAGCTTTTCAGGATACAATCCCTTGTCCTTCATGGCCTCGAGAGTGTTCTTTACATCTTCTTTGTCTTCTTTGTATGTAACCCCACACCACTTGTCAGGTGATGTCAATACTTTGACGCGTGCTTTCCCTGACTTGATGAGAGAGTCCACTGTGAACGGCAGCAGATATTCTCCTTTGAGAGGGTTTTCTGCCAGCGTCTTATCCAGGAACTCGGGCATTCCTTCTTCCAGCGCTTTCATCATCGCGGCCGAAAATCCCCAGAAGTTCATGGATACTACCGTTCCTTCCGGAAGGGCTGTCCAGCTTTCGCCGTCATCTTCTGTGAATGCGATGCCCTCCTGCCTCATTTCGATCTTGGTTCTTTCTGTTACCTGCTTCAGGTAACCGTTTTCGTCCAGCTCGCATACACCTCTTGCCACGTGCCCGTTTTCGGTAACTGTATTTTCCAGCTTGTATCCCGCCATACAGAACTCGTATTTTTCTCCGTCTTCATGTCGTGTCAGATATTCATAAAGGCTTGAAAAAGCTCCCGGGCCATAATAGTCGTCGGCATTTATGACTACAAACGGACCGTCTATCAGATGCCTTGCGGCCATCACCGCATGGGAAGTCCCCCACGGTTTTTCCCTTCCCTCCGGAACTTCATATCCTTGCGGGATATCTTCCAGCTTCTGATAAGCATATTCCACATCAAGGAATCTTCCTGCTCTTTCGTCCACCAGTTCTCTGAACACATCTCTATGCTCTTCTCTGATGATAAATACCACCCTGTTGAATCCTGCCAGCATGGCGTCATACAAAGAAAAGTCCAGGATTATTTCTCCTGCATCTGTCATTTTATCTACCTGCTTGGAACCTCCGTATCTTGATCCCATGCCGGCTGCCATTATTATTAAAGTCGGACTTTTTTTGATCATTTCATTTCCTCATTTTCAATATTACTTTAGACTGATTCTATCATCCTGTGATATAATATGTCCAGTATCTTTTAAGGAAGGACTATGCTATGAAGAATAACTTGATCTTCGTTACAGGCTTTTTCGGGGCACCCCTCATGCAAAAGGCACAGCAGCTTGCTGAGGAGCACAGCCTGCCCCTGCTCTCCCTCGATGAAGAGATAGAAAAGGCAGACGGCCGTTCCGTCCGACGTATATGCATGATGATGGGTGAACACGAATATAGAAATAAAGAATATGAAGCCCTCAAAAGGATCGCCGAAGGACTTTTGGATGAAAATGCCGAAGGCGAAGGACCGGCCGGAGGTTCTGTGGTATTGTGCGGAGACGGTGTCCTGCACGACGATATGTCAAGGGAATTGCTCGAAGGCCATGAGCTTATCGTCCTTGGCGGAGATATGTCCATCGATGAGCTTTGGGAGGGAGCAAAAGCCGCCGAAGGCAGCTGCCACGCTTTCATGCACTTTGGCAGCGAAGAAGAGAAGCGTGCGGCTTTTGAAAAACTTTATGAACGGCAGCGTGTACTTTTCGCGCCTTATATAAAATAATTTAATCACTATGGAGGAAGACATGATCTATAAGAGAGAAGACGCTTCAAGAGAAGCCGCATTGGCAGTCGGCAAGAAAATGGTAGCAGCTGCGATCACTGCACCTAAAGGCTGCGGTCACGATAACGTTGAGGCTGTAATGCTGGATGGAGAAGAAATGATGGAACTGGCTAAGCACTGCCGTCAGATCGGAGAAGAATCCGGCGTTGACTTTTTCATTAGAGACGCACACACCATCGAGCTGAGCCACTGTATCGTTCTGATAGGCGCCAACAACAATCCTATCCTGTTGGAGGGATGCGGTCTGTGCGGTCTGGAAAACTGTGCCAACACTATTTCACATGGTGCCAACTGTGCATTCAACATCGTAGACCTGGGTATCGCCATCGGATCAGCTGTTGGCGTTGCTGCTGACAACAGGATCGACAACAGAGTGCTGTTCTCAGGCGGAGTTGCTGCTCTTAAGATGGGCGGACTGTTCTCTGATAACGTTAATGTATGTTTTGCTATTCCATTGTCAACATACAGCAAGAACATCTTCTATGACAGAGAAGCTGACGATTCACTGCTGAATAAGGGACTGTAACCAATAGTTTAGTAACAACTGCTTAAAAAATCATAATTGTTACACTGTTTTCAACGGTTTCGGCTGTTTTTTTACAGCCGACCGTTGTTTTTTTGTTATCTATTTTGATCCACTATAGACAATCGTTGAAAAAAGTGTAACAAGCCATGAAATAAAGACAATTGTTACTACACCTAGGCACCACCCTGCCAATACATCCGTCGGGTAATGGACGCCCAGGTATACTCTGCTTACCCCGATAAGCAGCATCGGTATGGCGAGAAGCACAATCAGGGTATTTGCCGACCTGCGGTTTTGCACATTCCTGCGGACGAGCCATATGAGCATACCGAAGAAGAACATGCTTGTGATGGAATGCCCGCTTGGGAATGACCAGCCGCCTTGCTCTATGAGATGATATATCTCGTCGGGGCGCGGTCTTTCGACCAAGGATTTGAGGATATTATTCAGCACGGTAACAATGATGGCTCCTATGGAAAGGGGCACACCGTAAGTGATCCGGGTCTTTCTAAATGCCAGCAGTACCAGACAAATAGCGGTTATGGTCTGCCAGTTACCCAAGTATGTTATGGCTTTCATAATAGGTGTAAGCCAGCTGCTTCTGAGGCTGTAAATGGCTTCTCTGGCAGGATCGTCTATCACCGATGCGTTTCCTGACCGTGCCAGCCACAGCATAACAAAAAAGCATGCCAAACAAATCGCGATGATGATCACTCTTTGTTTATTATTTATCGTATTTTTATCACGTATCTTTTCGCCCATTGTTTTTCCTTTAACCGGTTGTTGCTCTCTGCAAATTCCTTCTGCATATGCTTTTGTTTTATGATTATATATCATGGGCTGATTTTATGCACTATTTTTTACAATTAGCCGAAGAATGTGGTATACTGTAGTGTATTAAAGGAGGAGAGATAATGAAAATCATTGCAAATATACCAAGTTTTATCAAGCTGATACATTGTTTAAAATATCTTAACCAGCATAAGAAAGATATCGAAGCTGCAAAGGCTGCAGGAGATATGGAAAAAGAAAGAGAGCACATCCTGTCCGCCACATCACTTTGGGGACCTATGGTGTTCAAGATGTTTGACAGCAAGGTCAATGTGACCGGTCTTGAAAACCTGCCTGAAGAAGGACCTGTAGTTTTTGTGGGCAACCATCAGGGGTATGCCGACATCGTCGCATACTGCGCTGCTTTCAAGAAATTCCAGTTTGGCTTCATCGCCAAAGACGATCTGGCCAAGATCCCCCTTTACGGTGAATGGATCCGCAGGATAAGAAGTGTCTTTATCGAACGAGGCGATGCCAGAGCTTCTCTCAAAGCCATAAATGATGGGATCAAATTGATAGAGCAAGGATACTCCCTCGTTATTTTCCCTGAAGGAACAAGAAGCAAAGGTCCTGAACCGGGCGAATTCAAGAAAGGTTCATTGAAGCTGGCAACAAAACCGGGAGTTCCTATCATCCCGGTATCTCTGGACGGCAGCTATAAATTCTTTGAAGAAACAGGAAAAATCACTCCTGCTGAGGTCAACATCCTCGTACATCCGCCTATCGAAACCAAAGGCCTCGACCGCAAGGAAGAAAAGGCATTGAATGAAAAGGTGGAGAAAATTGTTTTAGAAGGCGTACGTCAGTTACAAGGAAAATAGTTCGGTCTGTAAAAATTACTTAACAACCTTGCAATTTCTTGTTTGATTTTTCTGACAATTCGTGTATAATACTCCTAGCTAAAGTTATTTACCGGCGAAAGGAGAACGAAAATGAAGAAGAAAACAACTAAAACAATAATAACAAGCTTGATCCTGTCACTGCTTCTGGCAATGTCATTGATGCTGGCCGGCTGTGGAGGCGGACCTTCAAACCTGGAAGAGTACGTTAACAGCAATGAAGAACTGGCTCAGGAAATCGAATCATACAGCACTTCTGGCATGACTATCGATATCACTGGAAATACTTTATGCTACACATATAAGTATGAACAGACATTTGATACAGCTACAGCTGCTATCATGACTGACCAGCTGGAAAAGGCAATGTCTTCAATGGATTCAACTTTTGAATCTGTTCGAGATACGCTGATCGACGAAACCGGTTTTTCGGACATAGTTGTAAAGATCGTTTATACAGACGGAAATGATGCCGTTCTTTATGAATCGGAATATTAAACGACATTTAAACAGCAAAAAGCTGCGGTCCCTCCGCAGCTTTTTCATTTATTCTCGGTATTTTACTTGTTATTAAACGATCTGAAGTGCACGCTCTCTCAGCATTGCTTCTTCTTCATTTTCAGGTTCATCAAGAACTATGCCGTGAGGTCTCTTCTTCTTAGTATCCGGTTCAACACATACGAAAGTAATGAAGCCTTCCACGTTCTGGCCAACATCGATCTCACATAATGCTTTGACGTGTACCATGAGACTTGTACTTCCTGTTTTGACGATACGGCCGTAAATAGTGAGTATTTCACCTTTTTTGACCGGCTTTTTGAATGTGAATCCATGAACGTTGACACACAGCACGTCCTGCGGTCTGCCATGTTCAGCCGCTGCAGTGATAAAGCCTGCTTCAACCAGCCACTCTGTCGTTCTTCCTGCGAACAGTGTTCCATGGTGGTTCAGGTCTTCTGACTTGACCAAATGAGATATTTTAAATTCTTTCATTCTTGCTCCCTTCTAGAATCCAAGACCGAAGTTTGCCTTTACCCTCTTCATTGTCTTTTCTGCGATGACACCTGCTCTTTCGGCGCCATCCTTGAGAACGTCCAGCAGCTCCTGACTCTCTCTGATCTCATCAAAATTCTTCTTGATAGGAGCCAGTGCTTCCTGAGTGATCCCAACCAGGTCTTTCTTGAAATCGCCATAGCCGCTTCCTGCATATTTAGCCACCAGATCATCCACAGGTTCTCCGGACAACGCGCTGTAGATGTTCAGCAGATTGCTGACACCCGGCTTGTTTTCGATATCGAATCTGATGATTCCTTCTGAGTCGGTGGTTGACTTCATGATGGACTTCTTGATCTTGTTGTCTTCATCCAGCAGTGAGATCCTGCTGTGCACGTTTTCTGCACTCTTACTCATCTTTGATGTTGGATCGTCCAGCGCCATTACACGAGCTCCGGCCTTGAGGAATCTGCCGTCAGGTACTACGAAAGTATCCTTCTTGACTGTATTGTTTACTCTGATGGCAATATCTCTGCAAAGTTCGATATGCTGCTTCTGGTCGTTTCCAACGGGAACTATGTCTGTATCATACAGCAATATGTCTGCCGCCATCAGTATAGGATATGTGAACAGTCCTGTAGGCGCCGATTCTCTGCCCTTGCTCTTGTCCTTGAACTGAGTCATTCTGGAAAGCTCTCCTGTATATGAGTTGCATGTCAGCACCCATGAAAGCTCTGCATGGCCCGGCACGTCTGACTGTACGAAAATGATGGACTTCTTGGGATCGATACCTACTGCCATATAAAGTGCCGCCACATCCAGGATGTGCTTTCTAAGCTGTTTAGGATCCTGAGGAACTGTGATGGAATGAAGGTCAACTATACAGTAGATACATTCGTTTTCATCCTGCAGCTCAACGAACTGCTTCAAAGCTCCAAGATAGTTTCCTATATGGATGTTTCCTGTAGGCTGAACGCCTGAAAAAACACGTTTCATAACTTTTGTCTCCTCTTTTGTTTATTTCTTCGGTTACGCCTTTTCCTTAATTATATATCCAGCGTTGTCTGTTCTGATTCTTCTTCCTTTTTCTTCTTGGCCTTCTTTTCCAACGCCAGCCTTGCATCTTCAGCATGTTCTTCTTCTCTGATCACCTTGGCGATGGAGATGATTTCGATATCTTCATCGGTACGCATGATCTTCACGCCTTGTGTTGCTCTTCCCAGCTTGGAAACCTCATCAGCCCTTATTCTGATAATGACTCCTTCGGAATTGATCAGCAGGACCTCATCTTCGTCGTCCACTACTGTGGCGCCGACCAACTTGCCTGTCTTCTTGAACTTGGCCTTGTCGTATGTCAGCAGACCCTTGCCGCCTCTTGCCTGGATCTTATATTCCTCTACCGGAGTTCTCTTGCCGAAGCCCTTTTCGGTAACTACCAGCAGTTCTTCTCCCGGCTGAACCAGTTCCATTGATACTACTTCATCGTCATCTTCAAGCTTGATGGCTCTCACGCCGCCGGCGATCCTGCCCATAGGTCTTACATCATCTTCTGAGAAGCTGATGCACTTACCGTTCTTGGTGATGATGATAACATTATCGTTACCGCTGGTCTGCTTGATTCCAACCAGTTCGTCTCCATCCTTCAGGTTGATGGCTATGAGACCTGTCTTCCTGTTGGTGTCGAACTGTGAGATGGCAGTTTTCTTGATGGTACCATCCTTAGTAACTGCGATCAGGTATTTATCATCTCTGAAATCCTTGAACGGGATAACAGTCGTGATCCTTTCGCGCTGCATCAGGTTCAGGAAGTTGATGGCAGGAGTTCCCTTGGCAGTTCTTGTTGCTTCAGGAATTTCATAAGCTTTGATCTTATGAGCCTTACCTGTATTTGTAAAGAACATCAGATTATCGTGGGTCGAAGTCATGATGAGACTTGTGACGAAATCGTTTTCTCTTGTGGTGAGACCTGTGATGCCCTTGCCGCCTCTTCTCTGAGTCTTGTAAGTGTCTGCCGGTATCCTCTTGAGATATCCCAGATGAGTCAGAGTGATGGCAACCTGCTTTTCTTCAATAAGATCTTCTTCGTCCATATCATCTGAATCTGCAGTTATCTTAGTACGTCTCTTATCTCCATATTTCTGTTTGATTTCAAGAAGCTCGTCTTTGACTACTCCCATCAGCATCTTTTCATCTGCCAGCAGCTGGTTGTAGTACGCGATCTTCTTCATCAGTTCCGCATATTCGTTTTCGATCTTTTCTCTTTCCAGACCCTGCAGTCTGGCCAGTCTCATGTCGAGGATGGCCTGCGCCTGGATGTCAGAAAGACCGAACCTTTCCATCAGCTTATCCTTGGCATCGTTATAGCTGGATCTGATGATCTTGATGATCTCATCGATATTGTCGAGGGCGATCCTCAAGCCTTCCAGTATATGAGCTCTTGCCTCAGCCTTCTTAAGATCGAACTGAGTTCTTCTTGTGAGGACTTCCTTCTGATGCTTCAAGTATTCTTCCAGGATCTCGTAGAGGTTCAAAAGTCTCGGCTGTCCGTTCACCAGCGCGATCATGATCATGCTGTAGTTTTCCTGCAGCTGAGTATGCTTATAGAGTCTGTTGAGGGTTATCCTAGGGTTGGCATCTTTCTTCAGCTCTATAACTATACGCATTCCGTTTCTGTTTGATTCATCACGGATGGCCGAAATGCCTTCTATCCTCTTATCTCTAACGAGTTCCCCTATTTTTTCAAGGAGTCTTGCCTTGTTTACCTGGAAAGGTATTTCTGTGATTATGATCTGGGAACGGCCTCTGTCAGTTTCTTCGATGTTGGCAACGGCACGCACCATTACTTTTCCCTGACCTGTCATGTATGCTTCGCGAGCGCCCTTCTTTCCCAGGATCTGCGCGCCTGTAGGGAAGTCCGGACCCTTTACGATCTTGATGAGATCTTCGATGGTACAGTCTTCATCATCGATCATCTTGACTGTGGCATCGATAACTTCTCCCAAATTGTGCGGCGGAATGGATGTTGCCATACCTACGGCGATACCGTTGCTTCCGTTTACCAGAAGGTTAGGGAATCTTGCAGGAAGAACTACAGGTTCCTTTTCTTCTTCGTCGAAGTTAGGCATGAAATCTACGGTGTCCTTATCGATGTCTCTTATCATTTCCAGTGAGAAAGGAGACATCCTGGCTTCTGTATAACGCATTGCCGCAGCGCCGTCGCCGTCCACCGAACCGAAGTTGCCGTGTCCGTCCACCAGCATATATCTTGTGGAGAAATCCTGAGCCAGTCTTACCATGGCATCGTAAATGGAGCTGTCACCGTGAGGGTGATATTTACCCATTACTTCGCCGACGATACGGGCAGATTTCTTGAATGGCTTGTCCGGTGTTACACCAAGACCTGCCATACCATAAAGTATTCTTCTGTGTACAGGTTTAAGTCCGTCTCTTACATCAGGAAGAGCTCTTCCTACGATTACGCTCATGGCATAGTCGATGTAGGAGTTTTTCATCTCGTCATGGATCTCATGCTCGATCATTTTTTGATCTTCGATCAAATTCTGCATCCTCTAAACTCTCCCTTCTTAAATATCAAGTGTCGCCAGCTGTGCGTTCTGCTCGATGAACTTTCTTCTAGGTGCTACCTTGTCGCCCATGAGCGTTGTGAATATCTCATCTGCAGCAGTGGCATCATCAAGAGTTATCTTGATCAGCGTTCTGTTGTTGTAATCCATTGTTGTTTCCCAAAGCTGGTGGAAGTCCATTTCTCCGAGACCTTTGTATCTCTGGATGTCGGCCTTGCCCGGCTTTTCTGCCAGCTCCTTCATCAGCTTTTCCTGTTCCTTTTCGGAATAGGTATAATAAACTTCCTTGCCCTTCTTGGTCATGAAGAGAGGAGGCTGAGCCGCATATACATAACCCTTTTCGATGAGCGGAGTCATGTATCTGTAGAAGAAGGTCAGCAGCAGCGTTCTGATATGAGCTCCATCGACGTCGGCATCGGTCATGATGATTATCTTATGATATCTAAGCTTTGACTCGTCAAAGTCAGCTCCGATACCGCAGCCGAATGCTGTTATCATATTCTTGATCTCGTCAGAACTTAAGATCCTGTCGAGTCTTGCTTTTTCAACGTTTAAGATCTTACCTCTAAGAGGAAGCACCGCCTGTCTCAGTCTGTCTCTTCCCTGCTTGGCTGATCCGCCCGCGGAGTCTCCTTCGACCAGGAAGATCTCGGAAAGCTCAGGGTTCTTTTCTGAGCAGTCTGCCAGTTTACCCGGCATGGAAATACCGTCAAGGACGCTCTTTCTTCTTGTCAGATCTCTTGCTTTTCTTGCAGCTTCTCTTGCTCTCGCTGCTCTGAGACATTTATCGATGATGATCTTGGCCTGGGAAGGATTTTCTTCCAGGAAGTACATCATGTTTTCTGCTGTAGCTGTTTCTACGAAGCCTCTCATGTCACTGTTACCCAGCTTAGTCTTTGTCTGACCTTCGAACTGAGGCTCGGTAAGCTTAACGGAAACTATAGCAGTAAGACCTTCTCTTACGTCTTCGCCGGAAAGGGCATCGTCACTGTCCTTGAGGAGCTTAGCCTTTCTGGCATAGTCATTGATAGTTCTTGTAAGAGCTGTCTTCAGACCTACCATGTGGAATCCGCCTTCTGTGGTGTTGATATTGTTGGCATATGAAAGCATCATTTCGTTATACCTGTCAGTATACTGGAGGGCTACTTCCACTTCTCTGGTCTTATCTTTAACTTCGAAATATACTATATCTGCATGGAGAGGTTCTTTATTGGTGTTGAGGTGTTTTACGAATTCCTTGATACCGCCTTCGTAGTGGAATTCTTCTTCTCTTTTCTTTCCTTCTCTTTCATCCTTGAGAGTGATTTTTATACCCTTGTTCAGGAAAGCCATTTCTCTCAATCTTCTTTCAAGAGTTTCGAAATCATATTCAGTTTCATCAAAAATTTCAGGGTCCGGCCAGAATGTACTCTTGGATCCTGTTTTTCTTGAATTTCCTATTTCCTCTAAGGCTGTTACAGTCTTGCCCCTTTCGTAAGCTTGTTTATATGTTTTGCCGTTTCTCTTAACTTCCACTTCCATTCTTGTGGAAAGGGCATTTACTACTGACGCACCTACGCCGTGGAGACCGCCGGATACTTTGTATCCTCCGCCGCCGAACTTACCGCCGGCATGGAGCACCGTATGGATAACTTCCACAGCAGGGATCCCCAGCTTAGGATGATTATCTACAGGCATTCCTCTGCCGTCGTCTTCAACGGTTATGGAATTATCCTTATGGATATTTACTTTTATGGTACTGCAGTATCCTGCCAGCGCTTCGTCGATACTGTTATCCACAACTTCATATACGAGGTGGTGAAGTCCTCTTGGGCCTGTACTTCCGATATACATACCCGGTCTTTTACGAACCGCTTCAAGACCTTCGAGCACCTGTATCTGCTCAGCACCATACTGCTGAACCTTTTCCTCTTTTGCCATTTTTTGCTCTCCTTTTTTAATTAGACTCATACACCGTATATTGTATCATAAATTTCCTTTATTTACAATGAAATAGGTGTGTTTTGACTAATTTATTGATTTATGCTTAAAAAATCTCTTAAATCGTCGTTTTTTCACGAAAAAAGAGAATTTTTTAGTTAGGGTATACCTTTTGATTTTTATCATATTGTTTGAAGTTTTATACTGCGTTTGTTGACACTATATTTAGTTATTTCGATAGTTGTTTATTTGACTGTTGTTGTATGGTAAAATAAATACACGATTTAATATATTTATTACAGGAGGATACATATGGTAAAAACAGTTGGATTCCCTATGATCAGAAATTTCTCAGGAGACAGCAGAGATTTTATTCCGGAGCTGTTTGCTTTTATGGACAGGTATGAGAATGTTGAATTCTATTTGGAAGAAGGATACGGAGAAAGACTTGGCTATACTGCCGATGATTATCTGAATGCTTCGGATAAAGTTCATTTCGTTTCAAGAGAAGAATCTTTTGGTAAAGATATAACCATGATCCTCAAAAATCCTGAGCCAGAAGATCTTGAAATGTTAAAGGACGGTTCAGTTTATTTTACCATGCTCCACTATGCTACCAGACCTAAGGTGCGTGAAGTCATAGCCCGCAAGGGACTTAAGACTTTTGCCATGGACCATATAGTTGACGATAACGGTCTTCGTATTTTCGCAGATTACTTCGGCACGGCTTTCAATGGCTGCAGCGCTGCAGTGGAAGCATTAAAAGAAGTATATCCGGATTTTTATTCAAAGGATCGCGGACCTATCAAAGCCTTGGTTATGGGTGTGGGCGGAGTAGGACAAAACTGTATAAGATCTTTGGAAATATTGAGTGACCGAGAATTTCTAGGAAAGGAAGCCTGCGGTATCCTTCCTATTATCTGCACAAGAACTATCACAGGACATCCTGAACTATTTGATTCTATCATCAAGGAATGTCATCTGGTTGTTGATGCTACCCAGAGAAAAGACGAAACCCAATTCGTAATGACCAACAGACAAGTAGGTCTTCTTCCTGAAGATGCGGTGATCCTCGATATATGTGCAGACAGATATGACTTCCTGGTGGATCCTCCGCTGGTCAAAGGTGTTGAAGGAACTATCACAGGTGAACCGGGACATACTGTTATCTATCCTGATGATCCTTCATATGACGAGATCGCAGATAAGATCGACACTACCAACAGGAGGGTAACCGTAAGCTGTAATGCATGGCCGGGTATGGATGTACCTAGATCCGTTCAGGTTTATTACGGACTTATGAAAAACTATGTGGGAATAATCCTTCAGAAAGATTACGATGAAATCAGCGAAGACAGCGACAGCCTGTTTGAAAGAGGTCTTTATCGCTCCACATATGATTACTTCATGAAACATTGGAAAAAATAATTTTATCTATTATAAAAGAGCCCTACTTCATGTGCGA
>CAYTVH010000045.1:0-15586 GCA_964441805.1 uncultured Oscillospiraceae bacterium
GATTTTCTTATATTGTCTAGTCATATAGAGAAGTTCGATCCATTCCCGGCTTTTTTCACCTAGAATCCTCTATAAATGAATGCTGCTGCATCGTATCCCGGTCCGTATACGCCCAGTACCAGTACGCATGCGAATCCGGCCAGCAGGATAAGCCATCTGAGAGGAAGGGCCATTTCTGCCATTTTCCTCCTGACTGTCATGTTATCTTTATCTTCTGCTCTTTCCTGGATGAAGCTTATGATGAAGCATACTATACATCCAAACAGGATGATCCAGAAATCTATATTTGTCAGTCCCAGTGTCATGATAGTTTCTCTGAAGCCGCCGCCCATATCAGGTCTAAGTATCGCTCCGTACATGTACAGCGCAGCTCCGAAGGATGCCGCCTTGGCAAACATTCTTCCGAAAACTACGATGAAGAAAGTCCTGATGATCTGGAACAGCTTCCATATCTTACTGTCGGTGTTGATGTGCAGCTTTTCAATGGCCTTCTTGAAATACGGTTCCAGAAGAAGTGCCAGCACTATGACAGTGCCGTTGTACAGACCATAGGCTACGTATTTGAATTCTGCTCCGTGCCAAAGTCCGATGGTGATAAACGTCGCATACTGGGCGATGATAACAGGCACCAGTTTTCCTACACGATCTCCCAACACCTTCCTCATATCCTTGCCCAGCTTACCGAAGAACTTGCTGAGGGCTATGGAATAGAAGATATAATCCCTGGTCCAAAAGCTGAGGGACATGTGCCATCTTCTCCAAAACTCTGAAAGGCTGTCCGAGAAGTACGGCCTCATGAAGTTGTGGCTCATCTCAATTCCCATCATCTGAGCCACACCTCTGGCGATATCGATGCCGCCGGAGAAGTCAGTATATATCTGTATGGTGTAGAACAGCAGCGCCACGAACACTACGCCGCCTGCATAATCGGTGTAGTTGTCAAACACCTGATTCACCAGGATGGCAACTCTGTCTGCGATTATCAGCTTCTTGAAGAAACCCCACAAGATAAGCTGCATACCGAAAGTGAAGTTCTCGTATGAGAATCTGTGTCCCTCATAAAGCTGGTTTGCCAGCTGATCATATCTTGCGATGGGCCCCTGTATTATCTGAGGGAAGAATGACATGAAAAGCGCGAACTTGGCTATATTGGTATCATGGCTGATCTTGTTTCTGTAAAGGTCAAGGATATATGCCGCGCTCTGGAAAGTATAAAATGATATTCCCAGCGGTATCAGCAAGCCCAGTTCCAGCTGCACGCCGCCTATGGCGGCAAAAGCCAGTTCGATATATGTTTTGAAGTATTTCAGGACAGCCAGCACTCCGAAGTTGGCGATCAGTATCAACGCCACCATCTTGCGCTTTCTCTTCTGGACTTCTGCCTTGAGCGCCTTCTTATCGTCTCTGGAAAGCTCATCCTTGTGTTCTTCAAGATATGCCTTCTGATCATCGTTCTGCCTGCCGATATATCTGCCGCCAAAGAACGTTATTACCGTAGTCAATATGACGAAAACAAAGGTTTTAGGGCTGGATATCAAATAAAAGGCATAACTGGCTGCCAAAAGAGTCATCCATCTGCCTTTTATCGGAGTTACATAATATGCTGCTACTACTACTGCCACAAAAGCTAAAAAGTTAAATGAAGTAAATGCCATTTGATTTTCCTCAAATCTCCTTCGATTATTCCTGAGCCTTTGTAATGAGTTCTACCATAGCATCAACTGAATTGAAGTTTTCAGGAAGAAGATCTTCAACTGATATCTCAACATCGAATTCTTCGTTGAACTCACCAACGATAGCAACGATATCCAGTGATTCAAGAACGCCGTCATCGATCAGTTTAGTTTCATTTTCAAAATCAATATCTCCTCTGATGTCTGTCAGGATTTCAAGGATTGTTTCTTTCATGTCTTGTTTCTCCATTCTTAATTAGTCGTATGATTCCGCTCATACATCTGAATTGTAGCATTTATGTACTTTGGAATCAAGTGATATTACTGTGATGAAATCGTTGCTATACCGCCTTTTTTTCAGACTCAAGCAATTCATTGTATGCCCGCTTATCAAGCGGGTATTTGTATAATGCCGCAACGGTTATCACGAAGAAAACCACCGGTATCACTGTCGTCGAATTCTCTATCCAAAGCTGTGCACCTGCACTTTGTACGGCATTTTCGCCCGTAAAGCCTCCTGCTTCCAAAATGATACCCAAAAGCTGGCCGCCGATCCCTGCCGCCAGCGCTTCGACCAACCCCTGAAAAGATACGATCGTTGCAGATCTGTTTCTTCCGTTTCGTATCCTGTCGTATTCGCAAACATCGTAGAATACTCCCGGCATCACCTGCCAGTATATTGATGTGCAGACCGAAGCAAAGATCAGGTATACAGCCAGATCCGCCATGGCCGGAAAGTCCGTGAGTTTTGCAAAGCAAAGTCCAACGGAGCCTATGACATATGCTCCCATGAGAGTTATCCTTCTGTCTGTCATCGATATCAGCTTGGCCATGAGAGGAATAAATGCAGCTCCAAGCAATGTCTTTGCCAGCATGAACCCTGATATCCCCAGAGCTGACATACCAAGATTGTATGTAAGATAGTAGACCATGTCGGCAGTTATCATGGTTCCGCCGATCAGTGCCGATAAGCTGGCAACTATAAGAGGTATCATCGGTTTGAGGGTCGCCACCGAAACGTATTCATGGATCATGTCTATGACCGCAGCCTTTGGGCTTCGTTTTTTCTTTGGCGCCCCGGCCCCCGCAGGGTCAGCGGCTGTGCCCTTTGCGCAGGAAGTCCCCTCAGGACATTTGTCCTTGTTCTTTGCAGCCACCACTGTGGCCATATTGGTAACCAGGGTTATGATCCCAAGTATGAGCCCTGTTGCAGACCACGCCCGGCCTGCAGAATATCCGAAGCTTTGGATGGTCTCAACTATAAGGGTCGGCATCACCATGGCAAACATGGCACCTATCATATTGAAAAAAGAGGCGAACAATCTGAGGATGGTCCTGTCGTCATAGTCGGATGTATAGTCGACGCCCAGTGCCAGATACGGCACTATGAATCCCGTATAGCTGGTCCAGTAGAGCATCAGCAGGAAGCCGTAGTATACCGGCTTGATGGACATCGGCAGCTCAATATCAGTAAACAGCAAAAACATGGTCAGCATGAGGGGTATCGTAAACACAAAAATCAGCGGTCGCCTCCTGCCGAATCTGGTGTTGACTTTATCAGCCAAATATCCGATCACAGGATTGACCACCGCATTCCATACTGCACCGATGGCGATTATGGTTCCTGCCACTGCAGGGGAAATTCCTGAAATGGTCGTAAGAAAAAACAGCAGGAAGGTGCCGGTAAGGCTGTATCCCACCGCATCGCCAAGTGATGCTATGCCGTATCCCAGTTTGTCCTTAAAAGTTGTCTTCTCCATGGTTGTATAATACCATAAAACTGGAAAAATTGCCACGGAGCAAAGCACCTGCAATTTCTGTATTTGACCTGCGCGCCAAATCAAAGATTTGGGCAGGGCATAAAAAATCGGCGCCGTAAATCGACGCCGATCCTTGATTCTAAAGACCCCATTCTTCGATGTTTGTATGCAGCAACTCATGAGATCTATGTGATAACGGTTTTTCGAGGAATTCTTCGTAGGTCATGGCTACTGTCGGATTTTCGTGGGAGAATCTCAGTTTAGCCACGCTGTCGATACCATAAAGTGTCTTGCCTCTTGTTTCAGCCAGCTCTTCTCCGTCATGGATAGGCTGACCGCCGCCGCCTGCGCAGCCGCCCGGACAAGCCATAACTTCAACGAAATCGTATTCTACCTCTCCCGCCTTGATGGCTTCGAGAAGCTTTTCGGTATTGCCGAGACCGCTGACAACTGCCACCTTTACGGCAACCCCTTCTATTTCGAAGATCGCCTCTTTCCATCCGTCCATTCCGCGGACTTTCTTGAAAGCGTCCATCTTAGGATTCTTGCCGGTCAGCAGGAAGTAGGCAGATCTTAATGCGGCTTCCATTACGCCTCCTGTGGCTCCGAAGATGACTCCTGCACCTGTTCCTTCGCCGAACATATCGTCAAAAGGTTCTTCCTTCAGCTCATCGACTTTGATTCTGTCTGCATTGATCATTCTGTCCATTTCTCTTGTGGTCAGCACCAGATCAACGTCTTGACCATGTCCTGCATCGTTGACTTCGGCAACATCGCACTCATACTTCTTGGCTGTGCATGGCATGATGGATACCGAGAAAATCTTGTCAGGATCCAGACCCAGCTTGTGAGCGATGTATGTCTTGCTGATGGCACCGAACATCTGCTGCGGTGATTTGGCACTGGAAAGGTTTCCTGCCAGCTCAGGATACCGGGTCTTGACGAATCTGATCCAGCCCGGACAACACGAAGTGAACATCGGCCACTTGTGCTCGTCCCTGTGGGTGAATCTTTCCAAAAACTCGCTGCCCTCTTCCATGATGGTCAGGTCGGCAGTATATACTGTGTCGAATATGTAGTCGAAGCCTATCTGCCTCAGGGCGCTCACCAGTTTGCCTGTGGTGGATTCTTCTCTGTAAAGTCCCACGCCTTCGCCCCATGCAGCTCTTACTGCCGGTGCGATCTGCACCATGGTGATCTTATCAGGATCAGCCAAGGCGTCGAACATCTTTGATGTGTCATTTCTTTCTCTGAGGGCACCAACAGGGCAGTGGGTTATACACTGTCCGCAGAAAGCGCAGTCTGCTTCTTCTATCGGCTTATTATGGGTAACGCCCACGGTAGTTCTGTATCCGCTGCCTGTGATGTCCCAAACGTTCATGCCCTGAACCTTGTCACAGATCTGGATGCATCTCATGCATTTGATGCACTTGGAGGCATCTCTTATAAGAGGAACTTTGTAGTTCCATCTTGATACTTCCGCAATGTTTTCATACGGCACTTCCAAGAGCCCCAGGTCGTTGGCGATCTTCTGAAGTCCGCAGTTGCCGCTTCTAACGCAAGTGGCGCATTTGCAGTCGTGGTCGGAAAGTATCAGTGCCACGTTTATTCTTCTTGTCTTTCTTACTTTAGGGCTGTTGGTGTAAAGCTCCATCCCTTCCTCTACAAGGGTGTTGCATGCAGTGACCAGGGTGTCCATACCTTTGTTTTCTACGATGCAAACTCTGCAGGCACCTATTTCATTGATACCTTCAAGATAACAGAGATGAGGAATGTCTATACCCACCTCGCGGGCAGCCTCCAAAATGGTAGTGCCTTCTTTTACAGATATCTTTTGATCATTGATAGTTAAGCTTACCATTTTTCATTCCTCCCTCCTCTGAATGCGCCAAAGCCATTGTAGTCACATCTCAGGCAGCGGCTGGCTTCCTGAAGCGCTTCTTCCAGAGAAAGTCCTTGTTCGATTTCGAGGAAGTCACTTCCACGCTGGCTTGCGTATCTCAATTTCATTTCCGCTCTTCCACAAGGTTTCTTATCCATAACCTTAGGGAGAGGAATATCTACATCTACGGTGATGTTGTGCTTGTACCCCAGATATTCATCGATGTTCGCCGCAGCAACCTTACCTGCAGCGATGGCATTGATAACTGTTGACGGACCTGTTACGCAGTCTCCTCCTGCGAATACTCCGTCGATCGCGCCGACTGATGCCGATCTGTTGGCGGAGAACAACCCCTTGGATTCAACTACAGGAACTCCCGAGTCTTCGAAGTCGTGGTAATCGATGCCCTGACCGATAGCTGAAATTATGATATGGCATGGGATTCTTTCTTCGTCTGCCTGAGCAGCAACAGGTCTAGGTCTTCCGGATCTGTCGGATTCACCGGCGATCTGAGGCTGTACCCAAAGAGCTTTAACGTTATCTTCAGGATCCAGTTCGATCCTTACAGGAGCTTTCAGTTCGATGAGGGTGCATCCTTCAGCGATCGCTCCATCGATTTCTTCACCAAGTGCAGTCATATCATCTTTTCTTCTTCTGTAAACGATATTGACTTCTGAAGCGCCGAGTCTCTTGGCTGTTCTTGCCACATCCATCGCTACGTTGCCGCCGCCGATAACCACCACTGACTTATTCTTGAAATCAGGCATGGCATCGTCGCCGATACCTCTCAGCATTTCTACTGCAGGGATAACGCCTTCACCGTATTCCCCTTCGATGCCCAGTGACTTATGGGTGTGGGCTCCGATGGAGATATATACTGCATCATAATCGGCGATCAGTTCTTTCATGCTCTGTTCCCTGTCAGCATCATAGTCGGTCTTCACTTCTACTCCCGCAGAAAGGATGGCGTCGATATCCCACTGAAGTCTTTCTCTAGGAAGTCTGTAGTTAGGGATGCCGTATCTAAGCATTCCGCCCAGCTGGCTTCTCTTTTCGAATATGGTTGGTTTATGTCCCATGATGGCCAGGAAGTATGCGGCAGTAAGTCCGCTCGGACCTCCGCCGATGATAGCTACACGCTTGCCTGTATCATCCATCTTTTCAGGTACGGAAACTGTTTCGCTGCAGTTGTCCACAGCGAATCTCTTCATACCTCTGATATTTACTGCTGTATCTACCAGTTTTCTTCTGCAGCGAGCTTCGCATGGGTGCTCGCAAATGAGTGCACATACTGTAGGGAATGGATTGTCTTTTCTGATCAGTTTAACAGCATCGTCATATCTTCCTTCCATAACCAATGCTGTGTATCCCGGAATGTCCACTCCTGCAGGACACAGGGCCACGCATGGAACCGGCTGTTTGTTTTCTACGATATTATCTGCACATCTGTTGTGTTCGATATGCTCGATATAATCTTCTCTGAATCCGTTGATTCCCCTAAGCACCATATTGGCTGCCTCTGTACCTATGGCACAGTCAGCAGAATCTCTGATGGCGATGGCTGTGCTTTCCATAAGCTCCAGATCTTCCATGCTGCTTTCGCCGTTTAAAGTCAGGATCTTATCATACAATTTCAAAAGCTGTCCGATGCCTACTCGGCAAGGAACGCACTTACCACACGTCTGGGCGTGGCATAATTTCAGGAAGGATGCCGCCATGTCCACAGGGCACTGACCCGGCGGGCTGGCGATGATTCTTCTCTCGATGTCTCCGTAAAGACCCTCTACTACCATCTGAGCTCTGTCTTTAGTCTTGAATTCCAGTCTGCTCATGACAGGTCATCACCTACCTTTCGTTGTTTACTCATACTAGTCTTGTATTATGCACACGGGTTTATCATTAAGCCTTGTACTTATGTAACTAGTTTCATTCCTAATACGCCTTTATATTACCACGTTTTCAGAATATTTCAAGAGTTTGTGGGCAAATTAATTATTTAACGAAGTAAAGCGACGTCGTGGCCGTTGGCTTTTTTTGAGTTTTTCGTGATTTTATACAATATATGGCGTCATTATTACGTGGAAACGCCCTTTTTGTTATCAAGTTTTGCTTCCAGTTGTCATTTTCATCAACAAAAATAAAAACTGACAACAAAATTCTAATTTTTGTTGTCAGTTTCTTGAGTTATGTTTAGTTTTGACAATCGCCGCTGTTGATTATGGCGAAATTACTACTAAATCGACTTGTAACACAGTCTTTTTAGTAGTCGCGTTGTCCATATCTGAAATAGTTCCCAAAAAAGCCAACCCTCAGGCATCGAAACTGCTCAAGCTTGGCTTGATCAGGAATTATTCGTCCTTCTTCTCATTCCCGAAGTCAGGATCACCCATGGCTTTCCATCCATAACGATAAATCGATACAAGTATCGAAATGATCGTGATCGTTTCACTGAGAGCTCCGCCGATAGAACCAACAAAAATATCATAGATCACCCATGCAGGCGATGCGCACACCAAATTGCTGAGCCTGATCTTCTGCGCGTTGTTGGTCCAATAACCTATAGTGCTGCCGACAAGGGCTATAAACGGCAAGAGACTGAGCGGTCCCGCCCATGTGAACACTAATATCACCGTGCATGCGGCACATATCACTACGACCCAGCCCTTCCACTTGAGCCACGCATGTTCAGCAGATTTTGACAGCATAACATTTCTTATGATTATCATTATCAGATTGAACAATCCGCTCCATGCACCCAGCAGCATGAACTGGATACAAAACAGACCTGTTCCTGCCGTCTGTATCCAATAAAGTGCTTTATTGGATTTTATCTGATATGAAATTATGAAACAGGCCATTCCCAAGATGCCTATGCCTTGTATTATAAAGTCGTTCATTGTTGCCACATTCTCCTGTCACTATATCTCATCCTTATACTCTGCGATCAGCTTGCAGAACAGTTCGCTGTCTATATTACCGCCGCTTACTACCATGGCGATATTGGTTCCGCCAACGCGTTCGGGCTCATCCATCACTGCAGCAAGGGCAGCCGCACCTGCACCTTCAACGATGAACTTCTCATTGAGAGCCATATGTACGATGGCCTTCTTGATGGTTTCCTCGCGAACTTCTATGATATCGTCCACCAGATCTTCCAGGATCTCGTATGACAATTTGCCTACGCCTCCAACCAATGCATCGCACACTGTGTCTCCTGTCACCGGATATTCTTCATAAAAGACCTTATCTTCAAAAGCCTTTATCATGGCAGGACATGCCTCAGTCTGCACGCCTATGATCCTAACGTCAGGTTTGATGGCTTTGGCTGCAGTTGCGATACCTGTGATAAGTCCGCCGCCGCCGATGGGAACAACGATGGTATCGACCGATGGATCCTGCTCCAATATCTCGATGCCGATGGTTCCCTGTCCAGCGTAGATCTTCGGATCATCATAATATGCATCTATGAACGTCATACCGTTGCTTTCAATGTGAGCCATACCCATAGCATGAGCTTCGTCGTAATTCTTGCCCATCAGGAGAGCTTCGCCGCCATAATAACGGATCTTATCCACCTTGGCCTGCGGCGTAGTGGCCGGCACGATGATCTGCGCTTTTTCTATGCCGAGGATCTTAGCCACGTAACTTACGGATGCGCCATGGTTGCCTGACGAAATCGTTGCAACGCCTCTCTGACGTTCTTCTTCGGTAAGGGTTGTCATCTTGCTCATGGCACCGCGGATCTTAAAGCTCTTCACGGTCTGAAAAGGTTCCAGCTTAAAAGAATACTTCCTATCCTCGCCGCTCAGGTGCATGGATGTTTCCAGCGGGGTCTTTCTGATGTATGGTTTTATGCGGTCGTATGCCGCCTTTATTTCTTCATGTGTAAAGCTCACGTTTTCTCTCCTTTCAGGCTTTGCGCTGCGGCAGCGCGATATATCTCTATACACCCATTATACCACTTTTGACAAGCCCCGTCTCCTGCTGTATCATAAAAGTAGAATACAAATCCCATCGAGAACTCTCTCCGAAACACAAGGAGGTACCAATGAAAATCAGAACTTTCAAAGTAGAACGCTGGATGAACGACTATGAAGATGAAGCCGTTTACAACCTGGGGGAAACATGTATCGATTCCCTTACCATCGGTCAGCTTCTGGAACTGGGCGGATACGACCCGGCTGACTACCTAAGCAGCCTCGCCGACACTCGTCTCACATACAGCCATATATTCGGATCGCCGGAATTCAAATCAGGGGTCGCCGCTCTCTATAATAACATCAAACCGGAGCAGGTGCTGCCTACCCACGGAGCGACAGGCGCCAATGCCCTGGTTCTTGAGACCCTCATCGATCCCACCGACAACATGATATCGGTGATGCCCACATACCAGCAGCACTACTCCATACCTGAAGCCATCGGCGCCGAAGTTAGGATCCTGCAGCTGAAAGAAGAAAACGACTACCTTCCGGACATCGAACAGCTGAAATCACTGGTGGACGAAAACACCAAGATGATCACTGTCAACAACCCCAACAACCCGACAGGGTCATGGATCCCCATCGAATCCATGAAAGAGATCGCAGAAGTCGCCAAGTCAGTTGACGCATATCTCCTCTGCGACGAAGTCTACAGAGGTATCGCGGAAGATGAAAGCTACATGTACTCGGTGACTGACCTTTACGAAAAAGCCATCTCCGTGGGAAGCATGTCCAAGATCTTCTCCCTGGCCGGCCTTAGAATGGGCTGGGTAGCGACCCGTGATGAGTACGCCCTCAATGAATGCATGGAACGCCGCGACTACAACACCATCAGCTGCGGAGTCATCGACGACAAGCTGGCATCCATCGCCCTCGCCAACAAGGATAAGATCTTCGCCAGAAACAGGCAGATCCTCAACACCAACAGAGCTATTCTCGACAAGTGGGTCAACGAAACAGAAGGCGTCCACTACAAGAAGCCGGTGGCAGGGACCACTGCCCTGGTCTACTACGACAAAGACATCCCGTCATATGAACTTTGCGTAAGGCTGATCAAAGAAAAAGGCCTGCTGTTCACGCCAGGCTCTTGCTTCGAAATGGAAAGCTCAGTGCGCATCGGCTACGCTTTTGACTCCAAGCTGCTGAAGCAGGGTCTCGATATTTTCGCAGAATTTTTGGAGGAGCTGTAATGAGATTCATCGCCAAAAGATACCGGGAAGATAAGTCCACCGCCATGGGTCAGTCCGACGTTATGGCAAAAGCCTTTGACGACGTCATCGATCTGAGCCTTGGAGATCCGGACATAACCACCCCAAAACCGATAATAGATAAAGCATACGAAGAAATGCTGGCAGGACATACGAAATACACCGACTTCAGAGGCGACCCGCAGCTTAGGGCAGAGATCTGCAAGTTTTATGCTGACGAATACGCCATGACCGTCCATGATGAGGAAGTTTTCATCGCCGCCTCGGGATGTCTCGCCATGTATCTGGTCCTGGAAGCCATCATCGACGACGGCGACGAAGTCCTGATACAGGCCCCTTACTTCACGCCATATCCCCAGCAGGTGGAGCTGGCTCGCGGCATCCCCGTGGAACTGCCAACTTGCGAAGAAGAGGATTTTCAAATCCATACGGATCGCTTGGAGCAGCTGATCACCGACAAAACCAAAGCCCTCATCATCAACTCACCCAATAATCCGACCGGCAGCTGTCTCAGCCTCGACACCATGAAAAAGATCGCCGACATCGCCGAAAAGCACGATCTTGTGGTGATTTCAGATGAGATCTATACGGCATTCAGCTTCGAGCATCCTTTCATCCCGTTCGCATCACTTCCGGGGATGAAAGGCAGGACCGTGACCATCAACAGCTTTTCGAAGAATTTCGTCATGACAGGCTGGCGTGTGGGAAACATCATCGCACCGCCGGATATCATCCGTGTTATCCAGCAGATCAATGAAAACGTGGTCTTCACAGCGCCATCCATGTCCCAGCGGGGAGCCATCTATGCGCTGCAGCACCGAGAAGAACTACTGCCTCCGATAATCGAAGAGTTCAGAAAGAGGATGTTCTATGCTGCCGAAAGGATCAACAACATCCCCGGCATGGAAGTTATCTACCCACCGAAGGGAAGCTTTTACCTCTTTCCGAGCATCAAAAAAACAGGCCTGACTTCCGAAGAAGTCTCAAGCCTGTTATTGGAAAAAGCACACGTCCTCACCCTGCCGGGCAACGCATTCGGTGCCTGCGGCGAAGGACATATACGAATATGCTGTACTGTCACCATGGAAAAGCTCAAAGAAGCTTTTGACAGGATCGAAGCGGCGCTCAAGTAGCGCCGTTTTTTGATTTGGCAGGTGCGGCTTTGCAGATCTACATATCGTCCCCCAGAGACTTGCCGTCGAACTCTTTCTTTGCAGGAGCCACTGCCAGACCAATAACGCCCACCATGATCAGCGCACCGCAAATGTAGTGATACCAGTAAAGGGGCTCGCCCAGGATGAGCACTCCTGCGATGATGGATACCAGCGTAGACATGCTGTTTACTGCCGTCATCTGAACGATCTGGATATGAGCCAGCATGAATGCCACGAACTGTGCGGAAAGCAGAATGCAGAATATGCCCAGGAATGAAACCCAGATGATGAATTCCACATGCTTAAGCGGCTCGAACAAGCTCATGATATCGCCCCTCATGGCTGCTCTCACGATAGCTGCTATGGCGAATACAGGGAAGCCTCCGCAGGCAATCGCTCTCGTGATCTCTATCGGTCTGAAAACGCCTCTGATGTATCTTGTGGATACATTGTTTATGGACATACAGATGCTGCTGATGGTCATCAGGATTATTCCTGTGAAGTTGAGGCTGATATCTGTCGCGTTGAGAACGATCAGCACCACCAGCGCCGCCACCGTAACTGCCATGAATATATTCTGCAGGATGGTGGACTTTTCGCCCAGTGCGAATCTGCCGATGATCTTGGCAAAGATCGGAACCATGGCATATATGATCGCCCCTTCGATGGAAGAAGCGAAGAACATGGCGATGATCTGGAATATCATGAACAGTATGTAAAATGTCGCGGTGAAATAAAGTCTGCCGTAAGGTCTGGACTTGTCTTTTTCCGGCGACTTACCCATCAGTTTCAGCACCAGGAACCATACACCAACGCCGATCATGGCCGCCAGATATCTGTAAGCCAGGATCTCAAGGGAATCTGCATAAGGCACGCACTTCTTGATGCCGAAGAATGAGAATCCAATGGAGATGATGAATACTGTCTCCACAATGAAAAGTTTCAGTTTTATGTTTTCGGGCTTATTATCCATCTTATTCCTCCATTGTTTCTTTCAGCCAGGCTGCGAATGCTTCTCCCAGCTTTTTATGGTTTTCTGCATCCAGATGTACTCCGTCTTTTTTGCAGCATACGGCATGGTCGTTGGCGTTGAAGTACAGGAATCCGTCCTTTTCCGCCTGCTTTGCAAAAGCCTCAGGCGCCTTTCTGCTGAGGGCCACTGTCTCTTCATCGTAATACTCTGCAAAGTCGCCGGTCAGCGCATCGTCGGTGGCGTTCAGCGGAGCCATCAGCACGTATTGGCAAGGGCGTCCCGGGTATTTTTCCTCATTGGCCCTCTTGGCGGCCTTCAGAACTTTTGCCGCATTGGCAGCAACTTCTTCCGGAACCGGGTGGAACATCGGATCGAAGTCGTTGGAACCCAGCTTGACGCAGATCATGTCCAGCGGCAGCTGCGACAATGTACATGTGATAATATATGCCAATCCATTATGATGGGGGAACATCGGATCGTCATGACATGTATTTCTGCCGTTGAGACCTTCCTCAACGATCACATATCCATCGCCCATTATATTCTGGCATACACCGGTCCATCTTGTATTTTCATCGAATCTGCTGCCATCTTCTGCATTATATCCATGGGTATTCGAGTCCCCGTATATCATTATTCTTTTCTTCATGTATTCAGTCCTCCGGTACAAATTATAACAGATTTTGCCTTGACATCAAACCCCGCAAATAATACTATATAATTTGTGGGGTCGCCTCACACCAATATGGTTAGACATTGAAATCACATATATCAAGGAGTATCACATGAAAGAGCAGCTTATCTACAAGATAGAAAAGATCGTTAAAAACGAAAAGTTCAAACTGGACGCATTTTTCCTTTGCGGAGCACCTTCAGGTCTTCCTGATGACAGCCTGAAGAAGGCATGCGAAAAGTATCTGGAAGCAGTGAAGAACGACACTAAGGACGAAGCCGTAGTTTCGGCACTGGTTGCTGAACTGGAAAGACACCTGGGATCAGAACCTAAGATCAAAGTCGTAGGCGACATCACCGATAACAGATCAGAACTTCAGGAAGTTTACGACAACAGAGAATATCTGTAAACAAAAGACCCGTCAGCGACGGGTCCTTTTTATTTTTTGAAAACAATTTATAAACTGAACATCTGATAGTCGTATTCACACGGCTGCGGAGATACCCAAATCTTGCCGTCTTCAGGAACAGATATTATTGATAATAACGTTCTGCCCTTTTCTGCATCAGGGTCATCAGGATCGACGTGTCTGCAAATGCTGTCAGGGTATCCGCGGTGATCTGCCATCAATGTCTGCATAAGTTCTGCATCTATCTGACCATAGTTTTCATCCAGCAGCTGTCTCATACGGTACTGTCTGAGGAAGCTGTCAGGGAAGAATGTCTGGTCTACCATATCCTTTTCCTTAAGGAAAGGCGTAAGTATGTTGTTTGCATGCGCCACCATATCTCTTTCAGGAGTAATGACACCACATTTGTCAGGAGTTGCTTCCACATCAAGTATACTGCCGTCTTTGCTGGCGATAACGTGATTCAATGCGATCGCATTATTACACTGTGTAACACTGCGAATGCCATCAGGTACATTCTTACATCCTAATACTTTCTGTCCTACAGCTACACATGGCACTCCAACCACTGACTTTGGCCAGCACAGCACATTGGCATAGTGTGCTAAACCAAGGGAGTTTATACCAAACTGCACCAGCTGTCCTGCTATTGTAGTACCTAATATGGCAGGTCCGTCGTTTGGTTTCATCTTTATGATGACCATCTCTGCGCCGTCAAACCAGTCAAAGTGCTGTCCTGCAACAGTCTTTCCATCCTTTGTCGCCTTGCCCGCTGCTGCAAAAGAAGTGCAGCCACCGATATATAAAGGACCTGCTACATCCATTTCAAAACTGCCCTGATGGAACAATACTTCATTAAGAGGCAGGCCTGCTCCTTCAGCGATCCCTTCGAGCTCATCCATGATTTCAGGCGCATATGCCTTGATAGGATCTATAAAAATCGCAGAGGCATCTACGATTTCTTCCAAACTGGTGTTAGGCATAACTGCAGATAATGCAAATTTCCAATAATCTCTCATGTCTTGAATTTCATTACGAAGGGCTTCCCCGTATTGCTGACCTATTTCTCTCCAACTACCACTAAACTCATGCAACTTAAAATTTGTCTGCTTTTTCATTTTATTCCCTCCTTGTCGTTTCCGCGCATCGTGCACAATGCATATTATAATACGACAACGTCAGTTAGTCAATGCTGCTAAACTCAAAAAAGACGCCCTTCGGACGTCTTTTGCTATAAACAAACTTTATCTTATAATGTTTTCTTACTCTTCGAATCCATACCATCTTGTGATGTTCTCCATCTCTTCCCTTTCACTGACCACATCATTCGCAGGGAAATCAGGATCAGGATAGCCGAGAGCTATACCTGCAACGAACACCTTGTCTTCCGGAAGGCCGAGATGCTTCTTCAGCGCCTTCTGATACATGATCGCCTGGTATTCAACACATGTTCCTACGCCGTGTTCCATGGCTGCAAGGCAGATATTCTGAGCTACGCATCCCATATCGAAACGGCACGCCTCTTCATCAAGACCACCGTCCATGTAGAGAATGATGGCACATGGAGCATCGAAGAATCTGAAACCCCTCTGCATCCACCAGAAGCGCTTTTCCTTATCCTCACGCTTGATATCCATGGCTGCAAAGAGCTGCTTTGCAACTCCCACCAGGCGCTGTCTGTAGACGCCTTCAAAGACCGCATCGCCGTAATCTTCTTCTTCACCGTTGACGAAGCATTCCACGTTTTCTTCGCCGATCTTCTTGAGCACATCACCTGTGATCACCGCGAATTCCCATGGCTGGGTGTTGTTGGCGGAAACTGCTCTCATGCCGGTTTTGATGATGTCTTCGATGACGTCTTTCGGTACAGGTGT
>CAYTVH010000046.1:0-15073 GCA_964441805.1 uncultured Oscillospiraceae bacterium
CCTATTTAACTTCCACTGTCCATCCCATGTCGTCAGCAACCTTACCTGTCTGGATTCCGTACAGAGTGTCGTACAGATCCTGAGCAACAGGTCCGATGCCGCCGCCGTTGATGATCATAGCTTCGCCCTTGTAGCAAAGTTCTCCAACAGGGGAGATAACTGCAGCTGTACCGGAAGCGAACATTTCCTTGAACTGTCCGTTCTTGTAAGCTTCAACAACTTCGTCGATAGCCAGTTTTCTTTCTGTGATCTTGATGCCCTTCTTCTTCAGCAGAGCGATAACGGAATCTCTTGTGATTCCCGGCAGGATAGTTCCATCCAGCGGTGCTGTGATGATTTCATCGCCGATCATGAAGAATGCATTGGAAGTACCGATCTCTTCAACGTACTTTCTTTCAACGCCGTCCAGCCACAGGATCTGTTCGTAGCCCTTTTCGTGAGCTTCTTCCTGAGCCTTCAGTGATGCTGCGTAGTTTCCGCCGCACTTGGCTTCGCCTGTGCCGCCAACTGTTGCACGAACGTACTTGTCTTCTACGTAGATCTTAGTAGGAGTCAGTCCGCCAACGTAGTAAGGACCTACAGGGCTCAGGATGATGATGAACTTGTAGTGAGTTGATCTTCTAACGCCCAGGAAAGGTTCATCAGCGATGATGAAAGGTCTGATGTAAAGGGCAGTGCCTTCTTTTTCAGGGATCCAGTCGGCATCTACAGCTACCAGAGCCTTTACGCATTCTACATATAATTCTTCATCCATCTGAGGGATGCAGAGTCTGTCGTTGGTTCTGTTGGTTCTCTTGGCGTTCATGTCAGGTCTGAAGAGCTGAACTTTTCCTTCAGGAGTCTTGTAAGCCTTGAGGCCTTCGAACATTTCCTGAGCATAGTGGAAAACTACAGCAGCAGGATCCAGGCTCAGCGGTCCGTAAGGAACGATCCTTCCATCGTGCCAGCCTTTGCCGTCTTCATATTCCATGATGAACATGTGGTCAGTGAATTCTGTTCCGAATCTCAGTGTATCAGGATCCGGTTTAGCTTTTGGGTTAGGATTTCTTTCGATTGGGAAATTGTATTTCATGACATACTCCTTTATATATAAGATTTTACTGTGCATTGTCCATAATAAAATATTCTACAACAAAAAGACTTTAAAGTCCAATTTTTCTTTAAACCCACATAAAAAGCTGTTAGAATAGAAATCCGTAAACATATCAAAGAAGGGAGAACATTTTGTTCAGACTATTATTCAGATTCATAATGTTTTTAATAAAGATAGGCATATTCGTGGCAGTGCTGGCGGTGGCGATAAATTTATTCGTTATTAAAACTACCGACGACCAGATCGTCGCACACTACAACGGCGACTCCAGCTCCATAACCAACAGCGACCTGGTGGAGATGAGCCGTATAGATCCGGAATGTATCATGGTGCTGGGAGCTTCAGTCAACCCTGATGGAACGCCCAGTCCAATGCTTGAAGACAGGCTGGACACCGGAATCGAGCTGTATCACAGGGGAGTGGCACCTAAGCTGCTGCTCACCGGTGACGACGGTCAGGTGGAGTACAACGAAGTGGAAGGTATGAAGAAATACGCCATCGCAGCAGGCGTTCCCGAAGAAGATATTTTCCTCGACCATGCGGGCTTTTCCACGTATGACTCCGTATACAG
Source organism: uncultured Oscillospiraceae bacterium (assembly GCA_964441805.1). Taxonomy (GTDB): domain Bacteria; phylum Bacillota; class Clostridia; order Peptostreptococcales; family Anaerovoracaceae; genus Lentihominibacter. Next base: position 1,665 of record CAYTVH010000046.1, read on the forward strand.
AGCATCCTATGTTTTCGGTGTAGAGTCCATGGTAGTGGTGACCCAGGAATATCACCTTTACAGGACGCTGCAGGGCTGTGAGAAGATGGGTATAGATGCTGTTGGCGTAGCGGCGGAGCAGGAAGTATACAGCGGCCAGGAGCTTAGAGAAGGCAGGGAGATCCTTGCAAGGGTCAAAGACTTCGTAAAGTGGATGATAAAACCCGAAGCAACTTTCCTGGGTGAAGCCATACCCATCAGCGGCAGCGGCATAGTGACACAGTAATGTTTAAGGAAGAACTGATGAAAGATAACAAACCAAGCAAAGTGGCTCTCGTAAAGTGCGAGTCATATGATCAGGAAAAAGTGGATGCGGCAGTCAGAAAAGCCATCGAGCTTCTTGGCGGCCTTGAGGAGATTTTCGCCTCCGGCGATGCAAAGGTGCAGCCTTCCGGCGATGCAAAGGCGCAGCCTTCCGGCGAGCCGCCCATCACAAAGGAAAGCCGTCTCGTGCTGAAGCCGAATCTTCTTGCAAAGAACCCTCCTGAAAAGGCGTGCACCACCCACCCCGCAGTATTCGGCGCTGTCGGCAGGCTTCTTCAGCAGGAAGGCTATACAAATCTCAAATACGGCGATTCCCCGGGCAATCCTGTTGTGAAACCTGAAAAGATAGCAGAAGAATGCATGATCAAGGCGGCGGCAGATGAGCTGGGCATACCTTTTGGCGACTTTGAAGGCGGCGTTGAGGTAGAGTTTCCGCAAGGTCGTATTGCCAACGAATTTGTTCTCTGCAATGAAGTGGTTGCAGCGGATGGCATCATAAATATCTGCAAGATGAAGACTCACCAGCTGGAAAGGATAACCGGCGCCGTTAAAAATACGTTCGGATGCGTTTTCGGCATCAACAAAGCATCGTCACATGCCAAATTTGCCACAGCAGAAACCTTCGCCAAAATGATAGGGGATCTGAACAATCTGGTCGTGCCGAAGCTTCATGTGATGGACGGTATAGTTGCCATGGAAGGTAACGGCCCTCAGAGCGGGACACCTAAGGCCATGAACGTGATCCTGGCATCAACCGATCCTGTGGCCATGGACAGCGTGTTCTGCCATTTGGTGGATCTTAGGCCTGAGCTGGTGCCCACCAATGTGGCTGCGATGGAGCAGGGCGTGGGAACGTATGAAGACATAGAGGTTTTGACAGAAGATGGCGTGCTGTCTTTGGAACAGGCGGCAAAAAAATACGGTGATAAAGAATTCAACGTACAGCGTGGTAAAGAATACAAAGGGCAGCTGCAGGCGGTGAGGTTCCTGGTTCCGTTTCTCCAAAAGAAACCTGTGGTGAAAGAAAACAAATGTATCGGTTGCGGCATATGTGTCAACAGCTGTCCTGTGGAGGGCAAGGCTATCCACATCAAAAGCCGCGGCACAGCGGTATATGACTACGATAAGTGCATCAAATGTTACTGCTGTCAGGAAATGTGCCCCGAAAACGCCATCACGGTAAAAAAATCCTTGCTGGCAAGGTTCGCCGACAGGAAGTGGCGCATATAAATAACACATAGAATGAAATATAGGCAGAAGTCTTTGACTGATACCTATATTTTTTTATGGAATCATCGGATGCAGAGATCCAGGAGGTATGCGTATGATATATATGGACAACGGAGCAACATCTTATCCCAAGCCGCCGGAGGTAATAGAAACCATGGTCGATGTGACGGCAAATTACTGTGCCAATCCCGGCAGATCAGGACATTATATGGCTGCAAGAACTGCGCAGGAAATATATAAGACGAGGCTTGCGGCAGCCCATCTGTTCAACATAGAGGATCCCGAGAGACTTATCTTTACCAAGAACTGCACAGAGTCCATTAATATTGCCCTAAAGGGGATCCTCAAAGAAGGCGACCATGTGATCACCTCATCCATGGAGCACAACTCGGTGGTAAGGCCGTTGATGGAGCTGAGGAAAAAGGGGGTATCGACCACTTTCGTCAGCTGCCATAAAGATGGCTCCATCGATCCTGAAGAAATAAAGCAGGCAATGAAGAAAAACACCAGGATGATCGTCATCACGGCAGCCTCCAATGTAACAGGGACCAAGATGCCCCTGGAAGAGATAGGCCGCATGGCTCTTAGAAGGGGCATTCTTTTCATGGTCGACGGAGCTCAGGGAGCAGGGCATATGGATCTTGATGTAAAGAAGAATCATATGGACATATTGGCAGCGCCGGGTCACAAAGGCTTGCTTGGACCGCAGGGAACAGGGCTCCTTTATATCAGAAAGGGGATAGAAATCAAGCCTATGCTGGCAGGCGGCACCGGCAGCAGATCCAAGGAAGAGGAGCAGCCTGATGATTTTCCGGAGGGGTATGAAGCAGGGACTGTCAATTCGCCGGGAATAATTGCTTTGGGTGCAGCCATCAGACTGATTAATAAGATAGGTCCGGGAGCAATAGAAGAACATGAACGAAAGCTGACGGAAAAGCTGCAGCGGGGGCTGTCTGAAATAAATGGAGTCACCATCTACGGGCCGGAGGACACCCACAAGAAAACAGCGGTCGTTGCCATGAATATAGATGGACTTGACTGCGAGGAAGCAGCAGGCATTCTTAACGACAGGTACGGTATCGCCGTCAGGGCAGGGTTCCATTGCAGCGGCAAGGCCCATGACACCATCGGCACAGGGGACATAGGCTGCGTGAGGATATGCCCGGGGTTTTATACGTCAGAGAGGGAGATCGATGCAGTGATAAAGGCGGTCAGGGAAATTGCAGGCCCTGAACTTATATGATATACTATAGACAAACTATGCACATAACCCGGAGGAGGAAACGCCATGGAACAGAGCATCTTTGAAGGAAGACGAGGAAACAAGCGTCTCAAAGCGATAGAAAAGCACAAAGAAAAGGTTCTCAGTGAGTTCACAACAGAATACGAGAATTCACCGGAAATGAGATTCCTGCGTGAGGAAATCGGATGGGAAGGAACGGCTGAACTGGTATTTGTCATGGCCATGAGAAATGTGCACTTTGCATGGAACGGACTTAGGGATTACGGATTCCTGAGACTTTGCAGGAAATGGGTAGAAGAAAATCAACTGACAGCCATGACGCCAAAGACGGCGGCAGCCATGACCAGAAGCATACTGCCGGAGGAAATGTGTCAGGAACTGAGCGAAGAGTTGTCTGCATTGGAGATTTTTTAGGTGTCTGAGACCCGTGGGAGGAAAGGATGAAATTCAACGTAACGATAGATAAAAAAGCGGAGGCTGTCATAGACCGCAGCCTTTGCATCAACTGCGGTGAGTGCAGGCAGATCTGCCCTACAGGTGCGGCGGAAGAATATCAGAAAACGGTTTTCTGTCTTTGCCATCCTGAAGACGGCGGCTTTGCCGGAACTTTTGCAGATGCAAAGAAGCAGGCCTTGAAGGATGCATGCTCTGTGGGCTGCCCTTTGGGAATAGTTCCCCAGGCAGTGGCAGCGCTGGTCGAAAAGGGTGACCTTGAAGAAGCGGCTGCCCACATAAGAGGGAGAAACCCAATGGCGGGAGTATGTGCGCAAGTGTGTGACCATTTCTGCCGGGAAGTATGCAAAAAATCGGTATTTGGCGATGAACCTCTGAACATGAAGGCCTTGGAGGGCTTTGTGCTGGAAAATACGGCATCTAAGCCGCTCAAATACATAAGAAAATATCATGAGAAGATAGCTGTCATCGGCGGAGGTCCTGCAGGACTTAGTGCGGCATACAGCTTGGCTAAGGCAGGATATCCTGTGACAATTTTTGAGAAAGACAGAACTCTCGGCGGCGCTCTCAGATGGGGGATCCCGGCATTCAGAGTAGACAAAGAATTGATGAAGCAGGAGATAGATCGTATCGTTTCCGCCGGAATCACCGTAAGATACGGATGGCATATAGGTGAAGATCATAGCATCGAGGAGCTTTGGGCTGAAGGATACAGTGGATGTCTGATCGCAGTGGGAGACTCTTTTGGTGAAATGCCGGAAGTGAAGGGCTGTGAAGCAAAAGGTGTGTACGATGCGGTGACTGTTATGCGTCAGGTCATCGGCGGAGAAGATGAAGGCGTTGAGCTGGGCGATAAGATCGTTGTTGTCGGCGGAGGCGGTTTTGCTGCGGACATGGCCAGAGTGCTGGTGCGCATGGGAAAATCAGTTCTTTGTGTTACTTCGGAAGAGGAAGAAGATCTTTCGATGGGAGCAGACCAGGCGAAGGTGATGACAGGCGAAGGTGTTGAGCTCAGGGCCGGAGTTGTTTTGGAACAGATCATAACCGAGGACAATAAGGTCAAGGCTGTTGAACTGGTCAAAGGGATAGCTTCCAACTATTTCTGCGATACAGTCATATTCGCAACCGGCCAGAAGTGTATCGTTGAAAATATCTGCAATGCAGAAACTTATCCTGACGGCAGGATAAGGATAAACGATCAGTATATGACAAATAAAGAAATGATCTTTGCCTGCGGCGATGCTACAGGTGAAGCCGGCTCGGTGGTGGAAGCCATAGCGGCAGGCAGAGATGCAGCCGGTGAGATCCATAAGGCCCTTCACGGAGCTGTCGGCACCGGGAAAGAGCGCTCTTTGCATAATGCGCCGGATGGACAGGCCATCTATGCTGAAAATGTGAGACGCGGGCTGGCGCAGTATGAAGAAAAAGCAGAGACCCCGGTGGAAGATATCCTGGCTGTTTTGAGAGCAGCAGGGATCGAAGAAGAAGTGGAAGCTTTTGAGTTCGAAGAAGGAGCATTCAAGGTGGCCATCGCAGGCGGTGGTATCGCAGGGATAACGGCGGCACTGGCACTGGCAAGAAAAGGATACAGACCTGTCATTTTTGAAAAAGAACCGGAGCTGGGCGGAAGCTGCAGATGGCTGGCTACAGACAAGAGGATAGACAGAGCTGTTCTTATGGACGAGCTCAAGAAGGTCGAAGCCTACGGAATAGAAGTGATATATAACGTGACTGCCGGCGTAAGACCAAACATAGATCAGATGTTCAGGCTGGGCTATGATGCAGTGCTCTTTGCGCTGGGTGATTTTGGCGGCGGCAGACATGACATGGATGGTGCAGACTGTGCAGGAGTATTTGACATGGCCGTGCTGATGGGTAAGCTGGCTGACAATGAAACTGTGCCGGGCGTTGGCTCCAGGATCCTGGTGGCAGGAGGAGACGAGCTGACCTTTGATATGGCAAGAAAGCTTAGGGCAAGCTGTGAAGAGGTGACTGTTCTGGCACCTTGGAGCAGAGGAAGCATGGAAGCCAAGACAGGAGCAGTTGAAGCTGCCATAGATGAGGGAGTCAACCTGGTAACAGGCGTCGAAGTTACCGGTGTCGAACAGAGCGCCGGAAGAGTATACAGCACTGTATGCAAGGTGACTGATAAGGGCTATACCATCAGCGTTCCATGCGACACATTGATCCTTGGCGGAGGTGGACCTGATACCCGGTCCATAGCAATAAGAAACCTCAGGCTGGATATGGAAGAGACAGGATACATCGCAGTCGATCATAATCTGGCGGCGAGCATCAGAGGCGTATTTGCCATAGGAGATCTTGACATGAGTGCGGCGGATGCAGGCAGAGCGGGTGCTGCGGCAGTTGACAATTATCTGTCCGGCACTGAAGGATATATCAGTTTGGGAGATAAAGAGAAGGCAGCTATGCCTACAGATCATGAGATGGTGGAAGGCCGCAAGATCGAGGCGGCTTCGGGAAGAGAAGAAGGTCGTGTTATTTTTGATACTGCAACGGCGGTGCTGGAGGCATCGAGGTGCATGAGCTGCGGATACCATAAACAGACTTCAGATATGTGCATGGGCTGCGGCGTATGTGCCAAGGTTTGTCCTGTCAATGCGATCGAACTGGTTCCTATTGACGAAGAGTACGTGCAGAGCAAGGAGGTGTAGCATGGCAACTGTTATCGAAAGAGATGTTATCGTGGTAGGTGCCGGTCCTGCAGGAGCCGTTTGTGCTGCATACATGGCGAGAGCCGGTCTGGATGTACTTCTGATAGATAAAGAAATATTCCCTCGAGACAAGGCATGCGGAGACATGGTCAAAGAAGGGTTTGTAAAACATATTGAGAGACTTGAAGCTGTAGATGTGCTGGATGAGATGAGCACATGCATCAGAAAGCTCAAGCTCATCAGTGCCGGTGGCCATGAAGCTGTCGTGCCCTTTGAATGTTACTCAGTGCCCAGATACAAGCTGGATAAGCTTTTGGTGGACACAGCGATCAGTTGGGGGGCTGAATTCAGACAAGGCTGCAGAGTGGTCGATGTGATCCGTGAATGCGATGAAGTCTGCGGTGTGATCGTCAGAGAAAAGGGCGTTGAACGGGAAATAAGGAGCAGTATCGTCATCGGCGCCGATGGTGTCAATTCCGATTTTGGCAAGATCATTGGTGCGATGGATGAAGAATCTTCTGCTGTGTGGCTTGGTCAGAGAGCATATTTCAAAGGGGTCAAGCTTGATAGATCGCTGTCCAAAGAACAGTACGATGCCGGCGGCATTTTCGGTTTTGATGATAAACCGGGTCCCGCATATTTCTGGGTCATGCCAACGGGTGCCGATGGTGTCAAACGGGGCATCTGTAACGTGGGTATGATCGTAAAAGGCAGAGATGCTTATAAGGCATCTGAACTTGCGGCCAGGATGGAAGCATGGCTCGACAGCAATGAGAAACTGCAGGAGATGTTCGGCGGTGCTGAGAAGATCAGTCCGTGGGCTTTCGGCAAACTGACAGATGTTAACCAGCAGAGAAGACCTGCAGGTGATGGATATATGTTGATCGGAGATGCGGCGGCACAGATGATCCCACTGACAAATGACGGACTTACAGCTGCAGCCAATTCGGCAAAAGCTGCAGCGGATGCGGCGGAAGCAGCGTTCAAGGAAGATGACTTTTCGGAAGAATTCCTGCTGGAAAGATATGTGTCCTCGCTGACTGCGCAGCAAGGGGGTTCCTATGAGGCGGCTCAGAACAAGAAGAAGCTTGACGACCTGCTGATGGAATCCATGAACGACCCGAAAGTCAAGGATATGATAGTTGAACGATTGGCTTTTTCAAGAAAAATATAAAAAAAGCCAATTTGCTAGATGCAAACCTGTATTTTTAGGCAATATTAGGGCTGATTTAAGGGATTGATCAATCGCCCGTTGTACAAAATCAATACTTCAATAGAAAAAGCCAACGAAATCTTGAAATTCGTTGGCTTTTCTTTACTTAAAATTGAATTTGTACAACAGGCATTGATAAAACGGCTATAAAATGCCATATATGAGCTATATTTATTGATAATCAGCGCCTCAAATTGGCTAAAATCAAAATTTCTACTGAAAAAGCCAATTTCACCGCTATCTTTCTTCGTATTCCAGCCGTTCCTCAACTCGTGCTTTCTGGCGGATAACGACTAAACCGGCCCCGGATCCACTCCGATGATCAGTACAACAGGCATATAAGAAGTGTTGCTAAAACATTGGCCTTGGTATTCTTGCTGTTCATTTATGATAAGACTCATTCCTTATGATCTTAAAACTTCTGTAGATCTGCTCCAGCAGGATCACTCGCATCATCTGATGGGGGAAGGTCATGGCAGAGAAAGACAGCTTGAAATCCGATCTCTTGCTGACTTCCGGTGACAGACCCAGAGATCCTCCGATGACGAAGACGATGCTGCTTCTGCCGTTTATGGCGAGGTCTTCGATCTTGTCAGCCAGCTGCTCTGATGACAGCCCCTTGCCTTTTATCTCCAGAGTGATGACAAAATCCGACGGCTTGATGCGGCTCAAGATATCATTTCCTTCTGCGACCTTCACTGCCAGTTCATCTGCGGCAGACGGATTGGCGCGAAGAGGGCTTTCTTTCAGCTCGATGATGTTCAAGGTGCAGTAGCTGCCAAGGCGCTTTGAATATTCCTTCACAGCATCTGTCCAGTATTTTTCTTTAAGCTTGCCTACGGCAATAACGGTTACGTTCATTCCAATCTCCTCCGGTCCGCGTCCATCGGATCGCTACACCTCATAAAGACAGCTGCAGCAGTCTCTGTGGACCACTTCCAGCTTCAGGTCGCTTCCTACAAATATTTCTTTTTCCATCAGCGTGTTTTTTACTGCCAGCAGAGCCACTGACGGATCGTTGTTTTCGCGGCTCAAATGCCCCAGCAGTATCCTGCGCTTTTTAGGGTTGGCTTCCACCAGCCCGCAGAGACATTCTCCGGCAGACACGTTGGAAAGGTGCCCATTTTCGCCCAGTATCCTTCTCTTCAAATGGTAGGGGTATGAACCCATTAGCAAGATCTCTTCCTCATGGTTGGCTTCCAGCAGAAGCAGATCCGCCTCGATGATCTCTTCAAAAATCTCGTCTGTCATATGTCCCACATCTGTCACGATGCTGATCTGCCTGTCGCCGGCATAGATGCTGAATCCCACCGGCTCCGCCGCGTCGTGAGGTATAGGGAAAGGTCTTATGTGGAAATCCTCTATGTAAAAGTCTTCGCCCGTATGAAAAGTGGCACGCTTGTCGTCCGTCACGGGGCGCTCGATGGCCGCCCAGGTATTTTCGTTGGCATATGCCGTGATGTTGGGGAGTTTTTTGGTAACTATGGGCAGGCTCTTGACGTGGTCGATGTGCTCGTGGGTCACGAGAAGCCCACAGACATCTTCCTTGGCAACGCCTGAATCCTCAAGCCCCTGAAAGATCCTTTTGCCGGAAATGCCGGCATCTATCAACAATGCCTTGCCGTTGTATTTTATAAGATAACAGTTCCCGCTGCTTCCGCTGGCGAAGGAACAGAATTGTAATGCCATAATAAGTCTCCTTTGCTATAACAAATATACTCCATAGGCTCCATGAAAGTCAACGTGGACATAGCTTCCGCGATGTGGTAAATTTAATGAAAAGACAGGGGCGAGCAGAGAAAGGACATGGAGAAAATGCGAAAGGACAGAGTGCTTAGAATATATACAGACGGAGGATGCTCCGGCAACCAGAGTGAAGAGAATCTGGGGGGCTGGGGTGCCATCCTGGAATTTGGAGAAGCACAGAAAGAACTTTATGGCAGCGAGGCCAACACCACCAACAACAGGATGGAGATGACGGCGCTGCTGGAAGCCTTTAAGGCCATCAAGAAGGAAAACCAGATCATAGAAGTTTTTTCTGACAGCAGCTATCTCATGGATTGTTTCAGAAAAAAATGGTACGAAAACTGGAGGCAAAACGGCTGGAAGACATCCGGCAAGAAACCTGTGGAGAATCAAGATCTTTGGCAGCAGCTGCTGCCGTATATCGACAGACATCAAATCTCGTTTTACAGGGTCAAAGGTCACGTGAATCTCAACAGTAAAGTGACCGACTTCGACAAAATATATGAGAAGTTTGTCCAATGGAACGGTGCGGACTTTTCGTACGACGATTTCGTATATGTGACAGAAAAAAACAACAGAGCCGATGAACTTGCCAACAAAGGGATCGACCAATTGAGAGGATAACATAAGAAACAACCATCCTTGAATGAATAAAACCCTTCGCGCTGCGTAACATATAATTAGTGCAGAGCGGAGGTTTTTTATTGGCGAAAAAAAACAGAACGGTCGAAGGAACAAAAAGATACAAAAGAATAGTGTTCTGTGTTTTGGCGGCGATGCTGGCAGCAGGCGCCGCATTGGGCATAAGCAAAGAAGTCGGCAGATCCGTATCCACATCAAGCATCATCGTCAGCAAGGAGGCAGACAAAGGGTCGGTCAAGGACTCTCTAACAGACACCGATGACGCTGCAAATTACTCCGGCAGCAGTCAGGTGATCCTTTCCATGGGGGAAGAAGAAGGGACGATGTTCATCAGTTGGAAAGGGGACGAAACAGGCCCCAGACTTATCAGATACGCACAGGACAAATACAGTTTGCCGGTAACGGTTCCCATCAGAGCCGGACGTGAGAAGATCCTCAAAGGCAATTATTACAGATATGAAGTGGAGCTGACCGGCCTCAAACCGGGCCGGCTGTATTACTATGAGATAGGAGACGGGACAGTCTATGACAGCCCCGGGTTTTTTTGTGCACCAAAAGGCGGAGATGATGAAGATGTGTTCGCGTATTTAGGGGATCCTCAGTTTGACAAGTCGGTCAAGGACTATGATGCATGGGGGAACTTAATAACCGATATGTATGAGAGAAACCCTGAGATAGAGTTTGCCGTGATCGGTGGAGACATGGTCAACATCCCCACAAGGGAGGACCACTGGAACGGCTTTCTCGACAACTGCGGACTTTTCAGCATGATACCTATGATGACGATCCCCGGCAATCACGAAGGTGTAACGTCCAACAATACATATAAAAAACTTTTTCACCACATAAGCAACGGGCCGGATGGTGAGGCTTTTTATTGGTTTGACTATGGGCATTGCAGATTTATCATGATGGACAGCTCTTTTCTTACAAAAGCGCGCAGGGTGACCATGGGTCAGGCTCGGTGGGAGGCCAAAGAAAAAGAAGTCGAAACCTGGCTTCGAAACAGCCTGGAAAACAGCAATAAGGCCTGGAATATCGTGGTGATACACCACCCTGTTTACGGTCTGCATGATATGTTCACTACCTCGCCGGATATAAGGGAGCTGTGGCTTCCGATCATGGAAGATGCCGGGGTGGATATGGTCCTCTGCGGCCATCAGCATGTTTATATGCGGACTCGTAAGATGGACGGAATAACTCATGTAATGGGCATATCCGGATCGAAAACCAGCAATTATTACCGCGGCTTCAACGAACCGGCTTACAGCGAAGCCATCTACTCTGCAGGAGCAAATTATCAAGTCATCAAAGTGTCCGAAAAACGCATCGAAATAACTTCATACAATGAAAAAGGCGGCATCATCGATGCTGCCCATATAGAAAAAGATATTAAATTTCCATATTTTCGAACTTCTTGGTAGCCACCAGATATTCGTTGAGGGTCCCCAGGTGAACGTAGTAGTATGAGAAACGATCTTCTTTGCGGCTGTCGATGAGTCCGGCATCCCTCAGCTTCTTTACATGCTGGGAGATGGTGGCCTGCGCATAGTCGAAGTGGTCCACAAGATCTTTGTTGCACACTCTTTCGCGTTTCTTGTTCTGCGCCATGATATAACGGAATATTTTTATCCTTGCCGGATGTGCAAGGGCGTCTGATATACGTGCTATGAGGAGGATGTCTTTTTCCTGCATTTCATCCAGTTCTTTTCTCAGTCTCATGATCTTAACTCCTTTTTTTATTTCGCGGATGCATTTTCACACATCTTATTCAGTATACTTTTTGCAAAAAAATATGTCAAGACCCATCGAAGTTTGTCGAGGGAACTATTGGCGAAGACAAAAGACGTGCCGGCCTTTTGAGCTGTGCAAAAATATTTGCATGCGCTCCTTTGCTGTGGTAAAATGTATATGCAAAGGGCAGGCTGCGTGCCTGCGGCGTAAGGAGGCATACATGAGAGACAAAGATTATATGGCGATTTTGCAGAAAGGATCTGACATCCTGGGCGAAGGCATCCATGTGGTGGACGCCCGGGGGAAGACCATAATATACAACGAAGCCATGGCCAAGCTGGAAAAGATCAGCGTAGAAGATGTGCTGGGGAAGCCTTTTCGCGATGTTTTTTCGTACATTCCCAAGCAGGAGAGCACCCTTACAAAGGCACTTACAGAGGGGATCACAACCAAAGAAAAGCTTCAGAGATATTTCAATATTTACGGCAAGGAAATCACGACCATCAACACTACGGTGCCCATAGAAGTCGACGGCCAGGTGGTGGCTGCAATGGAAGTTGCCAAGGATATAACCGACATCAAGAATATGAGTGACACCATCCTGGAACTGCAGGAAGAATCTTTGGGAGTGGGAGAAAACGACGAGCTTGCCGCATCTCAGAAAAGCGGCAAACCCAAGATGAAACAGTACAGTTTCAAGGATCTTACAGGATCCAGTCCCGGATTTACAGAGACTTTGGAAAGAGCCAGAAAGGCCGCAAAGACTGATGCCTCGGTGTTTATATATGGCGAGACCGGTACCGGCAAGGAGCTGTTCGCCCAAAGTATACATTACGATGGCTACAGAAAAAACAAGCCGTTTCTTGCTCAGAACTGTGCGGCTTTGCCGGAATCACTGCTGGAAGGTATCCTGTTCGGAACTGCCAAAGGGGGCTTTACAGGAGCCGTAGACAGAGCAGGCTTGTTCGAACAGGCCAGCGGCGGAACGCTGCTTTTGGACGAGATCAGCGCCATGCCGTATGAACTGCAGGGCAAGCTGCTGCGAGTTTTGCAGGAAGACTACATAAGGCGTGTGGGCGGCAGCAAGGATATCCCGATAGACGTTCGAATCATCGCTACGGTCAATGAGCCTGCAGAGAAGCTGATCGCAGAAGGAGCCCTCAGGAAGGACCTTTATTACAGATTAAACATAGTGAGCCTCAACATACCTCCCCTCAGGGAGAGAAAAGAAGACATCCCGCTGCTGACGGACAGGTTCCTGGAAAAACACAATGCCCGATATGGCAAAGAAGTGTGGATGGTGTCTGAAAAGGCTTTGGAAAAGTTGAAGGACCACGACTATCCCGGCAATGTCAGGGAGCTGGAGAACATCATAATGGCAGCGGTATCCCTGGCAGACAAGGAACATGTGCTGAACGAGAAGGATATCAATATCCAGAAGACGTATCAGGAATCTTCCCATATGATCGCGGGGTTTGAGAGGGAACATGCGACACTGGCAGAATACCTTGAAATCATTGAAAAGACTGTGATACGAAAGCATTTGATGGAGAACGAGGGCAATGTTTCCAAGACTGCTAAAGATCTGGGGATGCTGCGCCAGAATCTGCAGCATAAGATAAAGAAATACGGACTTTAGAAAGGAACGGCTCGACCGTGATCGACCGTAAAAAAAGACTGACGTCTATGGGATGTCAGTCTTTTGGTTTTTGTATGTAGTTCATATGATTTAAGCTTCTTTGCGTCTGAGGAGCAGAACTGCGCCAAGACCTGAGAGAACAGTCAGTGCGATGAAAGGTGCGATCATCATGTTGTCACCTGTGTCGGCACTTGAATCTCTGTCGGCGTCAGCCTTGTCTGTGTCGTCGAGATCATCAGGTCCATCTGAATCTGCGCCGCCTGTACCGTCAATCTTTTCCCATATTGCATAAAGTGTGATTTCGGCCTTTCCGTTGGCGCCGTCAGTGATCGTTGCATATGATGGGATATTGCCGCCCGCAGTAATGTCGGGACCCAGATCCAGGGTGTCTCCCAAGTCGAAAGTCAAGTAACCGTCGTATTCATCGATGATGCCGTCTTCGTTCTCATCACCGCTTACAGCGATGGCCCGGCAAGCCAGCTTGTATCCATCCCTTGTGAAGCCGGAACCGTCAGAAAGGTTTTGACCCAT
>CAYTVH010000047.1:0-14953 GCA_964441805.1 uncultured Oscillospiraceae bacterium
CGGAAGACCAGCTCAGAGCGTTACCGCTCATGTCGGTAAGAGTAACTAAAGTATTGTTAAAGGTAGACTGGATATGTGCCTGGCCCTTTTCGATATTCTTACGTTCTCTTTTCTTTTTTCTTACTGTTTTCTTTACAGTCTTAGCCATTACTTCCTACCTCCTTTACTTCTTTTTCTTTCTACCAACGGTCTTCTTAGGACCCTTGCGAGTTCTGGCATTAGTCTTAGTATTCTGACCTCTTACAGGCAGGCCTCTTCTGTGTCTGATTCCTCTGTAAGAACCGATTTCCATCAGTCTCTTAATGTTCAGGGAAACTTCTCTTCTCAGGTCACCTTCTACGAGGTATTCTTCGTCGATGATCTTTCTGATTCTACCAGCTTCATCTTCGGTTAAATCCTTAACTCTAGTGTCAGGATTGATTCCGGCTTTCTCTAAGATTGCCAGGGAAGTAGGTCTGCCGATACCATAAATATAGGTAAGACCGATTTCAACTCTTTTTTCTCTTGGTAAGTCTACACCGGCTATACGAGCCATATTTTTCTCCTTCTCCCATCTTCCGTCACCGTCCCCTTCGCAAAATATGTTCTTCGGGGGCTTCCCAGGAGTGATATAGACGGGTTGTCATACATAAAAGAATCAGTTCTTTCTGAACGGAGGCGGGCCTGGTCACCGCCCCAACTGAATAATTGATTAAATTAATTAACCCTGTTTCTGCTTGTGCTTAGGATTTTCGCAGATAACCATAACTTTACCGTTTCTCTTGATTACCTTGCACTTTTCGCAGATAGGCTTTACGGAAGCTCTAACTTTCATTTGATTTCCTCCTTTATGCCTTTCCTCTCCAGGTGATTCTGCCTCTAGTCAGATCGTAAGGTGATAATTCAACCTTAACTTTATCTCCCGGAATGATTCTGATATAGTTTGTTCTTATTTTGCCGGATACGTGTGCAAGCACTTTGTGTCCGGTTTCAAGTTCTACAATAAACATTGCGTTAGGCTGCGCTTCGATTACTTTGCCTTCCGCTTCTATGACATCCTTCTTTGCCATTGTTTCAACACCTCGCTATATTTGAGCTAATGTGAGCAGTTCCGGCTCACCGTCCGTTATTACTACTGTATTCTCATAATGAGCTGAGAGCTTACCATCAAGGGTAACCACAGTCCAATCATTTGAGAGCGTCATTACCTCGTATCCGCCTTCGCAGATCATAGGCTCGATGGCGAAAACCATCCCTTTGGTAAGTCTCGGTCCTCTTCCCGGTTTACCGAAGTTGGGGATCTGAGGTTCTTCATGCATGTCGCGTCCGATACCGTGACCTACAAAATCTCTAATTACTGAGAAGCCTTCGCTTTCTGCTTTCACCTGAATGGCGTGGGATATGTCTGACAGTCTGCAGCCCGGTCTGCAATATTTCAGCCCCTCGAAGAAGCTGTCCTTTGCAGCATCCATGATCTTTCTTGCGACGTCGCTAACTTGGCCGACCGCATAGGTCCTTGCCGCATCGCTGACATACCCTTTATAGGTTGCTCCTGTGTCCACACTGACAATATCGCCTTCCTTAAGCTTTCGCTTTTTGTCCGGGATGCCATGGACAACTTCATCGTTGACGGATACGCATGCGCTGGCAGGGAAGTCGTACAGTCCTTTGAAGGACGGTATCATTCCATGCTTTCTGATGGTATCCTCAACGAATCTGTCAATATCAAGCGTAGATATTCCGGGCTTGATGAAGTTTTCAAGTTCTTTGAGAACCAGTCCTGTCACCTTGCCCGCTTCTCGCATCAGATCTATTTCCTGATCAGATTTGATAATTATCATACCTACTCACCTACAACCTCTACGATGGCATTGAATACGTTTTCAAGACCGATAGTTCCGTCGATATGTGCGATATTGCCGGCCTTTTCATAGTAATCTACCAATGGTTTAGTTTCGTTATTGTAAACTTCGATCCTGTTGGCTGCTGTTTCTTCATTGTCATCAGCTCTCTGTACCAGCTCTGCTCCGCAAATGTCGCAGATGCCTTCCTTCTTAGGAGGGATGTTTACAACGTGGAAAGAAGCCCCGCATGTTTTGCATACTCTTCTTCCGGTCAGTCTGATCATCAATTCTTCTTTGTTGACATCGATGTCCAGAACGTGATCGATCTTCTTTCCCTGTTCTGCCAGGAACTTGTCAAGCTCTTCAGCCTGGAATACTGTTCTAGGGAATCCGTCCAGCAGGAATCCCTTCCGGCAGTCGTCAGCCTTAAGTCTGTCTGTAGCGATTTCTACAACCAGCTCATCAGGTACCAGCTGACCTTTGTTCATGTATTCTTGGGCTCTCTTGCCCAGTTCAGTGCCTTCTTTGATGTTGGCTCTGAATATATCACCTGTTGATATATGAGGAATGTCGTACTTTTCGATTATCTTTGCCGCCTGAGTGCCTTTGCCGGCTCCCGGAGGACCTAATAATATTAAATTCATACTTGACCTCCTATCGTCTCCTGATTTATTTCAGGAATCCGGAATAGTTTCTCATAACCATCTGCTGTTCCAGCTGCTTCATTGTGTCAAGGGCTACGCCTACCGCGATCAGCAGTGATGTACCGCCGAAGTGGAAGTTCAGTCCGCCCAGTTCACTTACCAGTGTTGGCAGAATAGCAACTGCAGCCAGGAAGATGGCTCCTACGAAAGTGATTCTTGTCATTACTCTGTTTAAGTATTCAACAGTAGCTTTTCCCGGTCTGATACCAGGGATGAAGCCGCCGTTGGCTTTCATGTTGTGAGCTACTTCAACAGGGTTGAATGTCACTGATGTATAGAAGTATGTGAAGAATATGATCAGCACTACGTTGAATACTGCATATATCCATACTCCAGGTGATCCCATCGGTGACAGCCATTTTTCGATAAATGCAGCAGCGCCGCTTTCCGCATCCATGAAATAAGTGATAGTCAGTGGGAACTGCAGGAAGGACATTGCGAAGATTACAGGGATAACGCCCGCCTGGTTAACCTTGAGCGGAATGTGTGTCGCCTGACCGCCGTACATCTTTCTTCCTACAACTCTCTTAGCATACTGTACAGGAATTCTTCTCTGTCCCTGCTGTATATAGATAATACCTACGATTACCAGTACACAGAAGATAAGGAAAAGAATCAGTGTAACAATACTCATGCTGCCGTCTGATATTTTTGTCCATACTTCCTGAATAGCAGATGGCAGTCTTGATACGATACCTGCGAAAATGATAAGTGAGATACCGTTGCCTATACCGTGTTCATTGATCTGTTCACCTAACCACATTAGGAATGTTGTACCTGCTGTAAGAACCAGTACGATCACAGCAACTGAGAAGAAGTCAGTGCTGATCAGAGCCTGTCTGAAGAGACCTACCGATACACCGATTGCCTGGATTACCGCGAGGACAACTGTCAGGTATCTTGTGTACTGAGCGATCTTCTTTCTACCTTCCATGCCTTCTCTAGCCAGTCTTTCAAGTGAAGGAATAGCTATTGTCAAAAGCTGGAGTATGATCGATGCTGTGATGTATGGTGTGATACTTAAAGCAAATATGGTGAATTGACTGAAGGCGCCTCCGGAGAACAGATTGAACAGAGCAAAAAGTCCTGTCTCACTATCAAATGTCTGTTCCAGAATAGTTCTGTCGATTCCGGGTACAGGAATCTGTGAACCGATTCTGAATACCAGCAGCATCAGCAGTGTGAACACGATCTTCTTCCTAATGTCAGGAATTTTCCAAGCTTTTGCAACTGTTCTGATCATCTCCATTAGATCACCTCTGCCTTTCCTCCGGCAGCTTCGATTTTTTCTATCGCAGTCTTGCTGAACTTATGAGCCTGAACTGTCAGTGACTTTTCAATAGTTCCGTTACCCAGAACCTTGATTCCGTCCTTAACCTGCTTAGCCAGTCCTGCTTCCTGAATCATTTCAGGAGTTACTACTGTGCCAGCTTCGAACTTGTTCAGATCTTCAACGTTGAGAACTGTATATTCAGTTCCCCAAAGGTTAGTGAATCCTCTCTTAGGGATTCTTCTGTAAAGTGGCATCTGGCCGCCTTCGAATCCG
The DNA here is from genome assembly GCA_964441805.1 of uncultured Oscillospiraceae bacterium. Taxonomy (GTDB): domain Bacteria; phylum Bacillota; class Clostridia; order Peptostreptococcales; family Anaerovoracaceae; genus Lentihominibacter. Next base: position 4,074 of record CAYTVH010000047.1, read on the forward strand.
AGTCTTACGCCGCCGCCGCTTCTTGATTTCTGTCCGTTCATACCTCTTCCGGCAGTTGTACCATTACCGGTAGCTGTACCGCGGCCCTTTCTCTTAGGTGCTCTTGTTGCACCCGGAACCGCTTTTAATTCATGCAGTTTCATATCTCTCGCACCTCCTGTCCTATAACTCTTCTACAGTTAAAAGATGCGATACCTTGTTAACTGCTCCTCTTGTTACAGGGGAGTCAACAAGTTCAACTGACTGGTGCATCTTCTTAAGTCCTAACGCTTCTACAACTTTTCTCTGCTTTGGGGAAGCGCCAATAACACTTTTTGTCAATGTGACTTTAATCATCTTTGCCATTGTTTCTTCCTCCTTATCCTAAGATTTCTTCCTTAGTCTTTCCTCTTCTAGCTGCAACCTGTTCAACAGTCATCATGCTCTTAAGACCTTCGAGAGTTGCATAAGCCATGTTTCCTGTGTTGTTTGATCCGATGGACTTAGCTCTGATGTCCTTGATACCTGCAGCTTCCAGTACTGTACGTACTGATGAACCTGCGATTACTCCAGTACCTGGAGCAGCCGGCATCAGAAGAACTCTGCCTGCACCGAATACGCCTAAATTTCTGTGAGGAATTGTAGTTCCTACTGTAGGAACTGTTATCAGTTTTTTCTTAGCATCTTCTGTAGCTTTTCTTACAGCTTCAGGAATTTCCTGTGCCTTACCCAGGCCAACGCCTACATGACCTTCGCCGTCGCCTACAACTACTGTAACGCTGAATCTCATGTTTCTTCCGCCCTTAACGGTCTTGGCAACACGTCTGATGCTTACAATAGTTTCTTTTAAGTCCAGCTTTGATGCATCTATAGTATTTCGCATTCAACTTACCTCCTGTTAGAATTTCAAACCTGCTTCACGAGCACCGTCTGCAAGTTCCTTAACTCTTCCGTGATAAAGGAATCCGCCTCTGTCAAAGGTAACTTCTTCGATACCCTTAGCCAGTGCTCTCTTAGCGATAGCTTCTCCTACTGCCTTAGCAGCTTCTTTGTTTCCGCCGTATGCAATCTCGGACTTTAATTCCTTATCGATTGTTGAAGCTGAAGCAAGTGTAACTCCGTTAACATCGTCGATAATCTGAACTGAAATGTTCTTATTGCTTCTGAACACGCAGAGTCTAGGTCTTTCAGGAGTACCGGAAAGGTTTTTTCTAATTCTCTGATGTCTGGCAACACGCTTATCGTTTCTGCTTTCTTTAGCCATTTTCTAATTCTCCTTTCCTTACTGTGCTCCGGTCTTACCTTCTTTTCTACGAATAACTTCGCCTTCGTACTTGATTCCCTTACCCTTGTAAGGTTCAGGTCTTCTCCAAGCTCTGATATTCGCAGAATAGTTTCCAACCTGCGCTTTATCTATACCTTTAACGATTACTGTGGTAGCATCCGGTACTTCTGTTTCGATACCAGCAGGGTCTTCCATTTCGATCGGATGGGAGTATCCCAGCTGCATAACCAGAGTGTTACCCTTCTTTTCAGCCTTGTAGCCTACGCCTACCAGCTGAAGCTTCTTTGCATATCCTTCAGTTACGCCAACAACCATGTTGTGGATCAGAGTTCTCGCCAGACCGTGCTGTGCTCTCTTTTCTGCTTCATCGCTGTCTCTTGAAACTGTAACTACGCCTTCAGCTACTTCTACGTTTAATAATGCGCTGATCTGTTCCTGCAGTTCGCCCTTAGGTCCCTTTACTGTAACAACGTTCTTGTCGCTTACTGAAACCTCTACGCCGGCAGGAAGAGTGATCGGCTTGATACCTATTCTTGACATTTTTTATTCCTCCTACCTAATTACCATACATAACAGATTACTTCGCCGCCGATTCCCAGTTTTCTGGCTTCCTTGTCGCTGATAACTCCCTTTGAAGTGGAGATGATAGCGATTCCGAGGCCGCCCAGAACTCTTGGAATTTCGTTAGCCTTTGCATATGACTTCAGGCCAGGCTTTGAAATCTTTCTGATTCCGCTGATTACTCTTTCTTTATTAGGACCATACTTCATTGTAACTGTGATGACACCCTGCTTGTTGTCTTCTGTTACTTTGAAATCTTCGATATAGCCCTCTTCCTTAAGGATTCCTGCGATTGACTTTTTCATCTTTGAAGCAGGAATGTCAACTGTCGGATGTCCTGCTGTGTTAGCATTTCTGATTCTTGTCAGCATATCCGCAATTGGATCTGTCATTGTCATTTTTCTTGTTCTCCTTCCTCCATCAGTATTGTTTCGCTCGCCGGAGCGGGCGTTTACAACTTAACGGATAGTAGTGTTAACTTAATATATTCTTACCAGGAAGCTTTCTTAACGCCAGGGATTTCGCCCTTGTAAGCAAGCTCTCTGAAACAGATACGGCAGATTCCATACTTTCTCAATACTGAGTGTGGTCTTCCGCAAATTCTGCATCTTGTGTAAGCACGAGTTGAAAACTTAGGTTTTCTCTGCTGCTTTACCTTTAATGAAGTTTTTGCCATGGTTTGCCTCCTAAACTATTTCTCAAACGGCATTCCCAGACCAGCCAGCAGTGCAGCTGCTTCTTCGTCTGTCTTTGCTGTTGTAGTGAATACGATGTTCATTCCCTTGATTGTTTCTACCTTATCGTAGTTGATTTCAGGGAAGATGAGCTGTTCCTTGATACCCATTGAGTAGTTTCCTCTACCGTCGAATGAGTTCTTGCTAACGCCCTTGAAGTCTCTTACTCTTGGAAGAGCGATGTTGAAAAGCTTGTCGATGAACTCGTACATGTTGTCGCCTCTTAAAGTAACCTTAGCGCCTACAGGCATGCCCTGTCTAACTTTGAAGTTAGCGATGGACTTTCTTGCCTTTGTTACAACCGGTCTCTGACCAGTGATCAGGCTGATTTCTTCGATGGCACTTTCCATGATCTTAGCGTTTTCCTTAGCTTCGCCCAGACCCATGTTGATCGTAACTTTTTCCAGCTTAGGGATTTCCATTACGTTTTCATATTTGAACTGTTCTCTTAATGCAGGGAACACGTCATTCTTGTATGTTTCTCTTAATCTTGCTGCCAAAACCGTCTCCTCCTTTCTTAGTCAATTACGGCGCCAGTCTTCTTAGCTACTCTGACTTTCTTGCCGTCTTCTACTTTGTAACCGATTCTGCTCGGTGCTTTAGCTTTTGTGTCATAGTACATAACGTTTGATACGTCGATAGGACCTTCCTGATGCTTGATCTCAGCTGCTTCTTTCTGAGTCTGCTTCTGGTGCTTAGTCTGAACGTTAACGCCTTCTACTATTACTCTGCCTTCTTTTGGCATTGCCTTTAATACTTTACCAGTCTTTCCTTTATCTTTACCGGCAAGTACGATTACTGTGTCATCTTTTTTAATACGCATCTCGTAACCTCCTATAATACTTCCGGTGCTAAGGATACTATCTTCATGAAGCCCTTATCTCTCAGTTCTCTTGCAACTGGTCCAAAGATACGAGTTCCAACCGGCTGTAAATCGTCCTTTATGATAACTGCTGCGTTCTGGTCAAACTTAACGTAGCTGCCGTCTGCTCTTCTGGCACCACTCTTTGATCTAACTACAACAGCTCTTACAACGTCGCTCTTCTTAACCACTCCGCCAGGTGTTGCGTCTTTTACTGCACATACGATAACATCACCGATGTTTGCATACTGACGGCTTGTTCCGCCCAGTATACGGATGCATAAAAGCTCTTTAGCGCCGGAGTTGTCAGCAACCTTTAATCTTGTTTCAGTCTGAATCATTACTAGGCGCCTCCTTTACTTCACTTTTTCAACGATGTTCACAAGTCTCCATCTCTTGTCCTTGGACAGAGGTCTTGTTTCCATGATTCTAACTTTGTCGCCGATCTGGCATTCATTGTTTTCGTCGTGAGCCTTGACTTTCTTAGTTCTCTTTACTGCTTTTCCGTAAAGGGAATGTCTTACGAAGTCTTCAACTGCAACGACAACAGTCTTATCCATTTTGTCGCTTGTTACGATGCCGACTCTTGTCTTTCTTCTGTTTCTATCAACTGCCATAATACATCCTCCTTTCCTTATTTAGCGAGTTCTTTTTCTCTAATGATAGTCTTTACTCTAGCGATATCTTTCTTTGTTTCACGCATTTTTACAGGGTTTTCGAGCTGTCCTGTAACGTGCTGGAATCTGAGATTGAACAGATCCTTTTTCATCTTCATCAGTTCAGCATTCAGTTCTGCTTCTGACATTTCTCTCATTTTCTTTAATTCCATTATGCTTCACCACCCTTTGCTGTTTCTTTTTCCTTGATGGCAAATTTACACTTAACCGGCAGCTTGTGTCCAGCAAGTCTCATAGCTTCTCTGGCCTGAGCTTCTGTAACGCCTTCGATCTCGAACATTACTCTGCCTGGTTTTACTACTGCTACCCAGTACTCAGGAGCACCTTTACCGGAACCCATACGTACTTCAGCAGGCTTCTTAGTTACTGATTTATGAGGGAAGATTTTGATGTAAACCTTACCGCCTCTCTTAACAGATCTTGTCATAGCGATTCTGGCTGCTTCGATCTGATTTGAAGTTATCCATCCACATTCAGTGGCCACCAGACCATAATCACCGTAAGTGATTGTGTTGCCCTTTGTAGCCTTACCTTTCATTCTGCCTCTGTGGACTCTTCTGCGTTTAACGCGCTTTGGCATTAACATGACGAGTGTCCTCCTTTCACCAATGTCTATTATTCAGCTGATTCTTCAGCTACTGCTTCTACTGCTTCAACCTGTGCTTCTTCTACCTGCGGCTCAACTTTTGGAGTCTTTCTTACTCTTGGGTTTACTGCCTTAGGAGCTTCGGCTTTTTCGTTTCTTCTGTCGTCTCTTCTAGGTCTTCTTTCACCATCTCTTCTAGGTCTTCTTTCGCCGTCTCTTCTGCCTCTCTTTTCTCTCTTTGGCTCTTCAGGAACAGCTGCTTTCAGACCCTTGTCGAGGATTTCTCCGTGGTTGATCCAAACCTTAACGCCCAGCTTACCGTAAGTTGTATCAGCTTCTGCAAAGCCGTAGTCGATGTCAGCTCTCAGAGTGTGAAGAGGAACATTACCTTCGCTGTACTTTTCGGATCTGGCGATTTCAGCTCCGCCAAGTCTTCCGGATGTGAGAACCTTGATTCCCTTTGCTCCAGCCTTCATTGTTCTGCCGATAGCCTGCTTCATAGCTCTTCTGAAAGAAACTCTTCTTTCGAGAGCCTGAGCGATGCTTTCTGCTGTCAGCTGTGCATCCAGTTCTGCTCTTCTAACTTCTTTGATATCTATTACGATAGTCTTACCGGTCATCTTTTCCAGTTCAGCCTTCAGTGCATCGATTCCGTCTCCGGATCTTCCGATAACCATACCAGGCTTAGCTGTCATAACGATAACCTTCAGCTTGTTTTCTGCAGTTCTTTCCAGTACTACCTTGGAAACGCCTGCAGCGTATAACTTCTTCTTTACGAATTCTCTTACTTTGTTGTCTTCGATCAGGTAATCAGCAAACTTGTTTTTGTCAGCATACCATTTTGAATCCCAATCTTTGATAACGCCTACTCTAAGGCCGTGTGGACTTACTTTCTGACCCATTAGTTAACCTCCTTTTCTTTAAGAGTTACGCCAACGTGGCTTGATCTCTTTAAGATGATTGATGCTCTACCCTGTGATCCAGCTCTCCATCTCTTCATAGTTGGTCCCTGATGAGCATAAACTTCGGCTACATAAAGATTGTCAGTGTTCATTTCCTTAACGTCTGCGTTGGCAGCTGCTGATTTAACAACCTTTTCTACTATTTCAGCACCCTTACCAGGTGTGAACTTTAAAATATTCAGTGCCTCGTCCAAGTCTTTTCCTCTTACTAAGTCTGTAACAGGCTTAAGCTTGATAGGAGACATTTTTACGTACTTTGCAATTGCTTTTGCTTCCATTTTTAATTATCTCCTTTCTTATTTCTTGGACTTCTTGTCTGCAGCGTGTCCTCTGTAGTTTCTTGTAGGAGCAAATTCTCCCAGTCTGTGTCCTACCATATCTTCTGTGATATATACAGGCACGTGCTTTTTGCCGTCATGAACAGCGATAGTGTGTCCCACCATCTGTGGGAATATTGTGGATGGTCTTGACCATGTTTTGATGACTTTCTTTTCGTTGGCTGCGTTCATCTCTTCGATGGCTTTCAGCAGCTTTTCGTTAACGAAAGGTCCCTTTTTAAGTGATCTTCCCATTATTGTTGCTCCTTCCTGTTATTTTTCATTTCTTCTCTTTACGATATATTTGTTGGATGCCTTCTTCTTCTTTCTTGTCTTGTATCCAAGAGCAGGCTTACCCCAAGGAGTTACCGGGCTAACTCTACCGATTCCGGCCTTACCTTCACCACCGCCGTGAGGGTGATCGTTAGGGTTCATTACGGAACCTCTTACTGTAGGTCTGATACCCATGTGTCTCTTTCTACCAGCTTTACCGATCTGGATGTTCTGGTGATCGAGGTTACCAACTTCACCGATTGTAGCTCTACATTCGATTCTTACTTTTCTAACTTCGCCGGAAGGAAGTCTAACCTGTGCATACTGGCCTTCCTTAGCCATCAGCTGAGCTCCGTTACCTGCTGATCTTACCATCTGTCCACCCTTGCCAGGCTTCAGTTCCACGTTGTGGATGATTGTACCTACAGGGATGTTTGCCAGTGGAAGAGCGTTACCGATCTTGATGTCAGCTTCCGGTCCTGATACGATCACGTCACCAACGTTCAGCTTGTTAGGAGCGATGATGTATCTCTTTTCGCCGTCTGCATAGTTGATCAGAGCGATGTTAGCTGTTCTGTTTGGATCGTATTCGATGGTAGCAACTTTACCAGGAATACCGTCCTTATTTCTCTTAAAGTCGATGATTCTGTACTTAGGTCTGTATCCGCCGCCTCTGTGTCTTACGGTGATCTTACCTCTTGAGTTTCTTCCGGAATGCTTCTTCAGTGTAACTGTCAGTGACTTTTCCGGTGTTGAACAAGTGATTTCCTCAAATGTGGAAACTGTCATTCCTCTTAAACCAGGAGTGGTCGGATTGTATTTTTTAATTCCCATTTATGTCTACCTCCTGTTATTTACAGACTCTGGAAGAATTCGATTTCCTTACTGTTTTCAGTAAGTGTTACGATTGCCTTCTTAGTAGCGGCAGTCATACCAACGTATCTTCCCATTCTCTTCTGCTTTCCTACAACGTTCATGATGTTTACTTTTGCAACTTCCACACCAAAGATTTCTTCAACTGCGTTCTTAACTTCTGTCTTGTTAGCGTCTACTGCAACCTTGAATGTGTATTTCTTAACCTGTGCTGCATCCATACTCTTTTCGGAAATAACAGGCTTAATAATTACATCGTAAGGCGTTTTCATTATGAGTACACCTCCTCAATCTTTTCTACAGCTTCCTTGGTAACGATGAAGTTTGTATGGTTGATGATGTCATATACGTTCATTGTTGTTACCAGTGCTGTTCTTACTCCAGGAATGTTAGCTGCGGACTTAACTACGTTGTAATCCTTTTCAGCTGTTACGATCAGTGCTTTCTTTTCAGCCTTAACTGCTTCCAGCATCTTTACCATTTCTTTTGTCTTAGGTTCTTCGAACTTGATTTCGTCGATTACGATGATTTCATTTTCCTGAACCTTTGATGAGAGAGCTGACAGCATAGCCAGTCTTCTCAGCTTCTTAGGTAATGAGTATCTGTAGCTTCTTGGCTTTGGTGCGAATACCACTCCGCCTCCAACCTGTGATGGGTCTGTGGAGCTTCCCTGTCTATGACGACCTGTTCCCTTCTGTCTGAAAGGCTTTCTTCCGCCCCCTCTGACTTCAGCTCTTGTCTTTGCAGACTGAGTACCCTGTCTTCTGTTTGCTAAAATATTCTTAACTACCGCATGAACTGCGTTCTGGTTAGGTTCGATGCCGAAGATCGCGTCTTTTAACTCGATTGTTCCGACTTCCTGACCTGCCATGTTCAGCATTGTCACTTTTGACATTTTACTTCCTCCTTTCTGAAGTCATCTTATTTCTGACCCTTAACTGCGTACTGGATGCGAACGATTCCGCCTTTGTTTCCCGGAACAGCACCCTTGATCAGCATCAGGTTCTTTTCTTCAATAACTTTTACCAGTTCTACGTTCTGAACTGTCACTGTTTCTCTACCCATTCTTCCAGGACCAGCGTTGCCCTTGAATACTCTTGATGGGTAAGTACCTGCTGCCAGTGCACCAGCAAGTCTCTTATGCTTTGAGCCGTGGCTCATAGGGCCTCTGTGGTGGCCGTGTCTTTTGATGTTACCCTGAGTTCCCTTACCCTTGGAAGTTCCGGTTACGTCCAGCAGCTTTCCTTCTTCGAATTCAGCAACTGTTATCTGCTGTCCAAGTTCGTAAGTTTCGCCTTCAGTTCTGAACTCGATCAGGTGCTTCTTAGGAGCAACTCCTGCCTTTTCGAAGTGTCCTGTCATTGGCTTGTTCACTCTCTGTGGCTTTGCATCTTCAAATCCAACCTGTACTGCATCGTAACCGTCTGTTTCAACAGTCTTGACCTGAGTAACAGTCATTGGACCAGCTTCTACTACCGTTACAGGAACTACTGCGCCTGCTTCGGTGAAGATCTGGGTCATGCCCATCTTCTTACCTAAAATAGTTTTCATGGTTTATCTTTCCTCCTTGTTTCTTACAGCGGATCTCTTTGAGATCATACTAAGGGAGTTCCCTTCGCCTTTAAGTTTTATTGCTGTTTTTGATTTACAGCTTGATTTCGATATCTACGCCTGCAGGTAAGTCCAGCTTAGTCAGCGCGTCAGTTGTCTTAGCTGTTGCACTTGTGATATCGATCAATCTCTTGTGAGTTCTCTGTTCGAACTGTTCTCTGGAGTCCTTATACTTGTGAACAGCTCTCAGGATTGTTATTACTTCCTTTTCTGTCGGAAGCGGAATAGGACCTGATACTTCAGCTCCTGTCTTCTTGGCAGTCTCAACGATCTTAGCTGCGGACTGATCAAGAAGCGCGTGGTCATAAGCCTTTAATTTGATTCTGATTTTCTGTAATTCGCTCATTTTTTCCTCCTAAAATTTTTTGTACAGATTTTCGCTATGCTCGTACAAGGGGTTCAAAGTGTTGAATTTTCAACGTGTACAGTGGAATTGCTTGCTTCGTACACGCTTCCGTGTGTTTCTTATTGTTTTCACACGACAAAAATTCAGCGAATCCCTTCGCCCCCATCTTGGTGGGGACTTCTCAGTGGAAATTCTCCTATAGCAAGGTAACTTCCCACCTCATCGCCTTACACAAGCCTTTGTAGTATATAACATTTAAATCAAATATGCAAGAGTTTTTTTAAAAGTTTTTCAGAGTTTTTTAATGTCTAAAACCCAGTGTTTTCAAGGGCTTCAGAGCCTGTGCCTATGACACGTGTTTCGGTGTTCCTCTATTTTGTGTTTTTTCGATTTCCCGGTTTTCATAAATTTTTCTATATATTGTTGAAAAAAATTAAAAAAGACCACAATATGTGGTCTCAAGCCTTTTACAAGAGCTTGTTGCGGATCTCGGAGACTATTATCCTGGAGTCCAACCCGCCTTTTGGATCATCATAAGTAACGATCAGGTTCTTCCAAGGGACTATGCCTGCCCTCTCGTACATCTCCATCTTCCATTTATGTTTTCTGAGGTATCCTTTGTCGTTCATCTTGCCGGCATGCTCCCAATATATGATGCCACCTTCGGTGAGTATGGTGAAGTCCGGCGCGAAGCTGTAGTCATCTATGTGTATCATCTGTTCGTATCGATACGGCACTCCGGCTTCGTCCAGTCTCTCCGCCACTATAACTTCCGATTTGGTCCTGACCTTCAGCCCTCGGGCAGTCTTCTGGACTTTTTCCTCCGGTTTGTATGTACTCTGCTCGTACGGCGCCTCCGCCCATCGCCGCCTGTATGACAGAGCTGATGCTTTCTCTGTCGGACGGAAGAAGTATTCCTCAGGCAGTGCCTTATATTTTTCAGGAAGCCCATCTATGATGTCCTCCGCTCTTGTTCCTGTGTAGCTGTTTATAAGCCGTGACAATGCGGCCATATCGCCCGACAACGTTTTGATCTCCGCTTCAAGATACTTCTTTCTCGCCAGAGAAGCGACCACATCTGTTTTATCTGTGATCACTCGTCTTATTTTCTTATCGCCGTCCCAATAGGTGTGGAGCATTATATGTTTATCACCTCGACGCTCCTTGACCAATCCTCCCGGCGGGCACTTTGCGAGTTCTGCGTTGGCTTTTTCGTATCGATTTTGTAATTCTGACAACAGCAGCATGAATTCTTCCTTATATTTCATCCATTGACCCCCTTTTCTCAATGACAAATTGTCACTTTCTCAACTCGGTTTGAATTTTGACAACGAAATCATCAAATTCGTTGTCATCCATCAATCATTGTTGTAAAAAAGCCAATTACATCCCCTGATCTGGTCGACAAACAGTGGTATCACAGCATTTCGGACCAGATAATTGGCTTTTTTGAATGATTTGACCATATTGTACAACGCGGCCGATCTCTTCGCAACTATTTTATGGTATTATTTCAATTATTTTCCATCACGGGTCGATAATATAGCCCCACCGGCTGATCGGCAGGGCGCAAATATATCAATTAGTATCCCAGCACTTCGTTTACCAGTATCACGTGGATCCTGTCGTCGATGCCGGAGAATCTTGTTGTCACTGTATAGCTACAGATGGTCTGACCGCTGATGAGACATTCCCCACATTTGCCGGTTACTGCACACGGAGTTTTGCGGTCAAGTCGAGTAACGTTCGGAGGGCATGCGTCGCATTTGATCCTGTCAACTGCATCTGCTTCATCGAATACGATCTTGTTGGCT
>CAYTVH010000048.1:0-14179 GCA_964441805.1 uncultured Oscillospiraceae bacterium
CGATCATGGTGAATGTCACATCACCTGCAGCCCTGAGGATATTAGGCAGTGTGAAGGACAATGGCCAGATGAATATGGCACTGAAACAGTTTATGGTCAGTATCTTGAATGCCAGATCTGCAGTTCCCGCGCTGAGACCGTATATCTTCAGAAGCAGCGGCAGACACAGCCATACTACGATGCTGCTTATAAACAAAATAGCATATGTCCACTTCATCAGCTTATGGGTATAATATCTGGCCTGCTGATAGTCTCCTGCTCCAACGCATCTGCTTATTACAGGAACAACACCCAGATTCATTGCCATACCTGTAAGGCATCCAACCATGGCTATGGCATTACCCACAGCGTTGGCCGCTATGGCTGCCGTACCAAAGGTAGCTATCATGCTCAAAAGTATCAGCTTGCCCAGCTGGAACATACTGTTTTCCACGCCGTTGGGCACGCCGATCTTCAGTATCTTCCTGATATAACTCCACTTAGGTATCAGGGCCGGCCTTTTGCTGATATGTACCTGAAGCTGCGGATTTCTGAGCAAAACATAGATTGCCACTGCTGCAAATATCCTGGATACCAGCGTCGGTATGGCCACCCCTTCCACTCCGCATCCGAAGCCGAAGATCAATATGGCGTTGCCTGCCACATTGATAATGTTCATTACTATGGATATCCTCATGGTCAGCTTGGAGTTACCCACGCTTCTGAACAATGCAGCACCTGAATTATATACGCCTATGAACGGTATGGAAGCCGTTACGATGAGATAATACACATCACAGTAATGTCTTACATCTGCTTCTATTTCACCGAACACCAATGTCATGATGCCGTTTTTGAAAACATACATGGCTGCTATTATCACCAGCGAAAGGAGCACTGCCGCCAATACAAGCTGATCTGAAGCTGCCCGTGCTTCATCATCCTTCTTCTGCCCAAGATACTGCCCCACTACGACAGCCCCGCCCGTTGCCAGCGCTGCCATGATATTGATCATCAGTATGATGATGGAATCCACCAGTGAAACAGCTGAAACTGCAGCCTCTCCTACGCTGGCTACCATCATGGAATCCACCAGTCCAACTGCAAACAGCAAAAACTGCTCTACCAGCAGCGGCCAGATCAGTTTTACCAAGAATTTATTTGAGAACAGCGGTGGGTTGTCCAGTTGTATCGTACTTTTCTTTAGCATGTTAAAACCTTAAATTATGTCAAAACCCTAAAAAAGACTGTGCATATCGCACAGTCTTATTATATAACATACTCCTTTTTATGAAAAGAACTCCTTGATGGAATCCAGGAAGCTGCTCTTCTTCTGATAGCATTCGCTTCCAACAGCCTTGCCCATAGCCTCGATGGCTTTCTTCTGCTTGCTGTTAAGTTTAGTAGGTATCTCAAGAGTTACTTTAACATAAAGGTCGCCCTTTCTGTTTCCCCTGACGCTCTTGATTCCCTTATTCTTGAGCCTGAACACAGTTCCCGGCTGTGTTCCTGCAGGTACTTTGTATGATACCTTTTCTTCCAGTGTAGGCACTACGATCTCGTCACCCAGTGCTGCCTGATCAAATGTGATAGGTATCTCCAGCCACAGATCCTGGCCTCTTCTCTCGAAGAGAGGATGCGGTTCCACGTTGATAACGATGTACAGATCTCCGTCAGGTCCGCCGTTGATTCCCGGTTCGCCCTGTCCCTTGATAGGAATAACAGATTCGTTGTCCACACCGGCAGGAATGTTTACAGAGATAGTAACGTTATCTCTTATCTTACCTGTGCCGCCGCAGTCTCTGCATGGAGATTCATTGATTTCGCCTGTTCCGTTACAATCTGAACATGGAGATACGCTCTGGAAAGTTCCAAGGGGCGTTCTCTGGGCAGTTCTCACTTCACCGCTGCCGCCGCATGTTGGACATGTCTTCTTGGAAGTTCCCGGTTCAGCACCTGTTCCGCTGCAAGTCTTACACTTGACATATTTATTGATGCGGATCTGCTTCTTGGTTCCGAAGGCTGCTTCCTTGAAGTCGATGGTGATCGCCTTCTGAAGGTCACTGCCCTTTCTAGGGCCGTTTCTTCTTGAGCGTCCGCCGCCTCCAAAGCCGCCGAAACCGCCACCGCCGAATGCTCCGCCGAACATGTCGAAGATATCTTCAAAGCCGCCGAAACCTCCGAAGCCGCCTGCTCCGCCGCCTCCGAATCCGGCATTAGGGTCTACCCCCGCATGACCGAAACGGTCATACTTGTTCTTCTTGTCAGGATCGGAAAGGACAGCATATGCTTCGTTGATTTCCTTAAATTTTTCTTCTGCAGCCTTATCTCCCGGGTTCTTATCAGGATGATACTTCATAGCCATCTTACGGAAGGCCTTTTTTATCTCATCATCCGATGCACCTTTCTGGAGACCTAAGACTTCATAGTAATCTCGCTTATCAGCCATTACTTATCCTCGTCTACCACTTCATAATCAGCATCAACTACGTTGTCGTCTGCAGGACCTGCAGAAGCTCCGCCACCCATGTTGCCCATATCAGGACCCATGCCGGCACCTGCCATGTTAGGATCCATTCCGGCAGCCTGAGCCTGCTGGTACATCTTAGCTGAGATCGTGTGGAACTTTTCTGTGAGTTCTTCAGTCTTAGCCTTGATATCTTCAGTGTTTCCTGCTTCCAGTGCAGCTGAAAGAGCGTCCTTAGCAGCAATGATATCGTTCTTTTCTTCTTCGGACAGTGCGCTTTCCAGTTCCTTCAGGTTCTTTTCAGTTTCATATACGAGAGTTTCAGCTCTGTTTCTCAGTTCAACTTCTTCTTTTCTCTTCTTGTCTTCTTCTGCATACTGTTCAGCTTCCTTAACCTTAGCGTTGATTTCATCGTCTGAAAGCTTAGTTGAAGAAGTGATAGTGATGCTCTGTGCCTTACCTGTTCCCATGTCCTTGGCACTTACATTAACGATACCGTTGGCGTCGATATCGAATGTAACTTCGATCTGAGGGATTCCACGTGGTGCAGGTGGGATACCTGACAGCTGGAAACGTCCCAGAGTGATGTTGCCTGCAGCCATTTCTCTTTCACCCTGCATTACATGGATGTCTACTGCAGTCTGATTGTCAGCAGCAGTTGAGAAGATCTGGCTCTTCTTTGTAGGGATAGTTGTATTTCTTTCGATCAGCTTAGTAGCTACTCCGCCCAGAGTTTCGATGGACAGTGACAGTGGAGTTACGTCCAGCAGAAGAACGTCATTTACTTCACCTGTCAGTACGCCTGCCTGGATGGAAGCGCCTACTGCAACGCATTCGTCAGGGTTGATGCCCTTGAATGGTTCTTTGCCTGTAACGTTCTTAACAGCTTCCTGAACTGCAGGGATTCTTGTTGATCCGCCAACCAGGATAACCTTTGAAAGATCGGCATTTGTTACGCCTGCGTCTGCCATAGCCTTCTTCATAGGCTCTATAGTCTTGTTTACCAGATCAGCAGTCAGCTGGTCGAACTTAGCTCTTGTGAGGTCCATGTTCATGTGGAGAGGACCGTTTTCGTTCACTGTGATGAACGGCAGGTTGATGTTTGTAGTCTGTGCACTTGACAGTTCCTTCTTAGCCTTTTCTGCAGCTTCCTTCAGTCTCTGCATAGCCATCTTGTCAGCTCTCAGGTCAACGCCGTTTTCCTTAGCAAAGCTGTCAGCCATGAAGTTGAGTACTGCTTCGTCGAAGTCGTCTCCACCCAGCTTGTTGTTACCGTTTGTTGCCAGTACTTCGAATACGCCGTCTCCCAGTTCCAGGATGGATACGTCAAATGTACCGCCGCCCAGGTCATATACCAGGATCTTGTGCTGTGCTTCATCCTTATCAAGACCATATGCCAGTGATGCAGCAGTTGGTTCGTTGATGATTCTCTTAACGTCCAGACCTGCGATCTTACCTGCGTCCTTAGTAGCCTGCTTCTGGCTGTCTGTGAAGTATGCAGGAACTGTGATTACAGCTTCTGTTACCTTTTCGCCGAGATAGCTTTCAGCGTCTGCCTTCAGCTTGCCCAGGATCATAGCTGAGATATCCTGTGGAGTGTACTTCTTGTTGTCGATCTCAACTGTGTGATCTGTACCCATGTATCTCTTGATGGATGCGATGGTTCTTTCAGGGTTTGTGATCGCCTGTCTCTTGGCAGTTTCACCAACCAGTCTTTCTCCGTTCTTTGCAAAACCTACAACGGATGGTGTAGTTCTGTTACCTTCTGCGTTGGCGATAACTACAGGTTCACCTGCCTCCAGTACAGCTACGCAAGAGTTTGTTGTACCTAAGTCAATTCCTATTACTTTTCCCATTTTCTTATCTCCTTTTTTCTATTTAATACTTCGAAAGCTAGCTTACAACCTTGACCATTGATGGTCTGATCACTTTACCGTTGAGCGTGTACCCCTTTTGCAGCACGCCGGAAACTTTGCCGCTTTCGTATTCTTCAGTTTCCTCAGTCATCACAGCGTTGTGGAAATTCGGATCGAAATCCTCACCAAGCGCCGGGATCTCAGCCAGGCCGGACTTTTCAAGTACGTCCATCAGCTGTTTGAATATCATTTCCATACCCTCTTTGAAGCCGTCGCCTGAATCTTCATGTGCAAGTGCTCTTTCGAAATTGTCGAGCACAGCCAGAAGCTCAGTCACGATCTTCTCATTGGCGTATGAATAAAGATCAGTTTTTTCTTTTTCTACCCTCTTCTTATAGTTTTGGAAATCCGCCATAAGTCTCAGGTATTTTGCATCTCCGTCTTCTTCGGTCGCGTTTTCTTCTTTCTTTTCTTCTACTGCTTCAGCCTTCTCTTCGGCTGTCTCTGCCTTTTCCTCAGCAGCTTCCTGCTGCGCCGTATCTTCTGCAGCCTTTTTAGTTTCAGCTGCCTTGATGTCTTCCTGCGCGGCTTCACCGTTAACTTTCGTCATCACCGTCTCCTCCTGTTATCATGAACGCTTTGCTTATATTGTCTGTAAGGTACTCAATGACAGATGTAACTTCATCATACTGCATCCTTGTAGGACCGATAACGCCGATCTTACCCAGCTGCTTACCGTTCACATGGTAAGTTGCTGTTATAACGCTGCAGTCACTGAGCGATTCATCCTGATTCTCATTTCCTATGGTTATTATTACACCATTTTCTCTGTTGATGAGAGTCTTTGTGAAATCTTCCTTTTTATTTACCATCTCCAGGAACATCCTGGCCTTATCCAGATCATTATATTCAGGCAATGAGAAGATATTTGTCAGTCCATCCATGTAAAGGTTCACGTTGAGCATATCTTCCAGTGTCTTGACGAAGCTTGGCTTGATGTTGTTTTCAAGCATTCCCATGGCTTCTGCGTCCGTCTGGACATCTTCGATGATGTCCTGGGTAAGCGCCTCGCTAAGTGTCTTGCCTCTGTAATTATACGTCATGGTCTTTGCCAGTATCCTAAGTGTCTCTTCCGAAACGGCCTTATCGAACCTTACGGCCTTGTTGGACACCTTGCCGCTTTCGGATACGATCATCAATACTGCCGTATAATCATCTACGGGAAGCAGATTGATATATTTGAGAGTATCCAGATCCTTACGGGGAGTCATGGCAAATGCAGTCAGGTTAGTTATCTCCGAAAGCACATGGGCAGCTCTCTGCACCATGTTTTCAAGTTCTGTAACATTATCACTGAGCTGCGCCGCGATGGAGCTCTTCTGTTCAACGGTGAGCTCATGCTTGTTCATCATCTGATTGACGTATAACCTGTAAGCTTTTTCAGAAGGAACTCTTCCGGAAGAAGTATGGGGATGTGTCAAATACCCCAACTCCTCCAGATCCGACATTTCGTTTCTGATGGTTGCGGGGCTGATTCCCAGGTCATAATTCTTGGACAGAGTCCTTGAGCCTACCGGCTCGGCAGTTCTGATAAAATCTGCGATGATGGCCTGCAGTATTTTTAGTTTTCTTTCACTTAAATCCATATTAGGCCCTCCTGTTGTTAGCACTCATTTCGTTCGAGTGCTAATCACAATCTAAATATACTATCTCATCGGCTGAAAGTCAACAGTTTTTCGGAAGTTTTTCCATTAAAAAACTGTCCTGCAAAACAGAACAGTTTTCTTGTATATTATGTAGTTTATTTCTTTCCTATATTCATCAGCCCTTCACTTGCGAACAATTCTGCTCTGCTTTCGAAGGTATAGTCAGGATCCGGCAGTTCATCGTACAGCGGCGCATCTCCGATGTGGTTTGCAAATGGCTGCGGCGGGTTGAACGCCTTCAGCTGTCTCAGCAGCTGATCTGTATAGTTTGTTCCGTATCTTCTGGCATCTCTTACTCTGTCCACGTCGAAGGTCATGGTGAAGTACATAGGATTAGTTCCTGTTTCGTACAGCACTCTGCCGTCAGGCCCTGCTATACATGATTTACCGTAGTTGTATGTTCCCAGGTACTTGCCTGCACAGTTGAGGGAAATGAAGTACGCCTGATTTTCGAATGCTCTCGTAGGTGCGATACCCTTACATGAATCATAGAGTCCCTCAGGGTCCATGGCCGGTCTGATGAGGATCTCAGCTCCCATAAGTGCCAGGTTTCTGGAGATCTCAGGGAAGCACCAGTCGTGGCAGTTGAGTACGCCGATCTTGATACCCTTTTCTTTGATATCGAATGTCACGTATCTTTCGCCTTTGGTGATGTGGCTTTCTACAGGATAATACGGACACATCTTGCGGTGAACATCGATCAGTTCTCCGTCCGGTCCGAAAATCGGGATGGAGTTATAAAGCTTCACTTCTCCGTCTTCTTCTACTCTTTCGAACATGCTGCCCGGCATGAAGTAGATACCATATTCTTTGGCGATCTTAGAAAGCTCTTCAGTCACTTTGCCCGGGATGGGATCTCCGTCAACTCTGGTTTCAGTCTCAGCCCAGTAAGTACCGATACCCAGCTCGATGCCCACGATCAGTTCAGGCACGTTCATGCCCATCATAAGGCTTCTTGTTTCCTTTTTGATCCTCTTCAGGTTATACTCAAAGCTGCTGGAGCAATCTCCGCTCTGCATCATTCCTATGTTCAAATATCTTCCCATGATTTTCTCCTTAGCTGTATTATTTTACTTCTATGAATTTATTCAGTTCGAACAGATACAGATAAGCTTCCTTGATCGGCCTTTCTTCCGCACCTTCAAGTGCTTCCTTGTAAAGCTCGATCTGAGCTCTGTATCGCTCTATTATATCTTCTTCGCCGACGCTGCCGCCCATGAAGCTGTTCTTGTAGTCCACCAGCACCAGTCCGTCTTCTTCCTCAAAGTAACAGTCGATGATACCCTGGACGATGGCTTCAGCACCGTCTATTTCCTTCTGAAGGATGAACTCCCTTTCCTTTTCAAGACGCAAAGCGCATGCTGCCCTTTTGCCCACAGGATCTTTGAAGAAAGCCGCGATGTTGTCTACGTCTATGACTGCCCTTTCCTCTTCGGAAAGCTCTCCCTTTGCCGCCAGTGCATCGGTCCTTTGGAGGATGTAGTCTGCGCCCTTCTCCATGGCTTCTTTAAAATCCAGTCTTTCCATGACCAGGTGCATGGCTGTACCGATCTGTGCAGCATCCAGCTTTTTCTTTTCCCGGGAAAAGCCCGGCTTTGCCAGAAAGATTTCCCGGTGTTCTATCTCGCCGCTTGCCGGACCACTGCCTGCTGCCCCATGACCTTCCGACTTGTTCAGCTCAGTCACAGAGTATTTTGATTTGACTTTGTCCAGCTGCTGATGCGGATATCGGAACGACAGCACGTGATCGATGATCTCAGGGATATCTTCTGCGCTCAGCTGTCTGCTCTTTTCAAAGAGCTCTGCCAGTCGTTTGCGAGGCGACGGCTGCGAGATGACAGTCTTCTCTTCTTCTGCGACCATCTGCTCTCCGCCCCACTCTTCGAAGCCGTTCCATATCTTTATCTCACCGCCAAATTCCTTAAAGGGTTCATATATCATTTCGGCGTATGTCTTAGGATCGGCTATGTCATCATCCAGTGCTTCAGGATCCTTGACGACCCCTGTCACGATGAGTCTATCCATGGCTCTCGTCAAAGCAACATAAAGAATCCTTATTTCTTCTTCAAATTCTTCGCTTACTTTTTTGCTGTCGATGATCTTCTGAAGAAGAGTCTTCCTATACCATTTTTCTTCTTTGTTCACAAAAGGCAGTCCGATACCGATATCCTTGTGGATAGCTGCTGACGTTCCGCTGCCGTGCGCCTGTATCTGCTTGCCGGCCGCTGCCAGTATGACGATGGGGAATTCCAGCCCTTTACTCTTATGGACAGTCATGACCTGAACTAAATTATCACTGTCACCGATTACTTTTGCTTCCGCCATTGAAACGTTATTCTTCCTCATGGCCTCGATATATGAGAGGAAGCCGTAGAGACCGCTGTAGTTGTTTTTCTCGAAAGCCCCCGCCTTTTCCAAAAGGAGCTGCAGGTTCGATACTCTCTGCTTACCCACCGGCAGTCCGCTGCAGTAGTCGTAATATCCTGTATCGAAAAGAAGGGTTCTCACCATTTCTTCAAGGGATATGGTGTTCTTCAGCTCTTTCCAGTATTCTATCTTATCAAGAAGACCTGTCAGCTTTTCTCTGAGGGTTTCATCGGACCCTTCGGTGCTGTATCGTCTCACAGCTTCGTGATATGCACCTTCAGGAGCGAATATCCTGATAGCCGCCAGTTCCTTCATATCAAAGCCAAAGATAGGGCATCTCATAACAGAAATAAGCGGTATGTCCTGTCTTGAGTTATCGATGACCTTGAGCAGATTCAGGAAAACCTGGATCTCAACTGTATCGAAATATCCACCGGTCGTTTCTCCGTACGCAGGGATACCTGAATTGTTGAGAGCCCTTTCTATCTCGCCGATGATAGCCTTGTTTCTTGAAATCACAGCTATGTCTCTGTATTCCACAGGTCTGTACATGCCCTCCTTGACATCGTATATCTCTGTGCCAAGGTTCTCCTTCACCAGGCGCACCACATGCCGGATTTCCATCTGGGTGTTGTTGATGGTGTCTTCTTCTCTAAAAGGATTGAATATCAGATTCAGCTGAGGTCTTATGCCCGGAGTCGTATCAGGCATGGTGCACTTGAGCTCGGCGTTCTCATCATAGTCTTCCATGATGTTTCTGAACACCTTGTTCACAAGTCCCGTTACCTGCTCCTTGCTTCTGAAGTTGCTGTTAAGATCGATCTTGATGCTGTCTTCCTCTTCATCAAGTCCGTAAAGGGCATACTTGGCCTTGAATATCTCCGGTTCTGCCAGTCTGAACTTGTATATGCTCTGCTTCACATCCCCTACCATGAACAAGTTGTTCCTTCCACAGATCCTGCCCACGATGGTTTCCTGAAGCATGTTGCTGTCCTGGAATTCATCTATGAATATGTATTTGAACTTATTTCTGTATTCGGTCGAAGCCATGTCGTCACGGAGGATATCGATGGCATAATGCATCACGTCATCGAAATCCACCATGTTTTTTTCATGTTTTTTGGCCTTGAATATCTGTTCCAGCTCTTTGACAAGACTGATCATGTATGCTGTATCACCGTATACGGCATTGAGGTCTTCGTCGCAGTCTTCCAAAGGCTTCTGCAGGTATTTCTTGTATATGCTCTCCAGCTGCTGCTTTCCCTTTTTTCTGCAGTAGCTTACGCTTTCCTTAACTGCTTCGTAGTCTTCCTTTTCTTCCTTGGCGGCACGCATCTGGTTGAACTTGAGGACTTTGTACCAAGCTTGGAAACTGTCCAGGCTGCCGTAATCTGCGGCTTCTTTCCATGATAAGAGCCGGTCAAGGTCCTCCTGCGCTTTGGCATAAAGCTTTTCCAGCCCGGCAAACTCCAGGATCATGGCACCGCGTTCAAAATATTTTATGGCCTTGTTGAAGGCTGCAATGCATTCTTCATTGAGGTATTTCTGCAGGCCCAGGGCTTCTATCGGGGACTCTGCTGTCAGTGATGCTGTCCTTTCTTCTGCCCACTTAAGATAATCGGGGATGCTTCTCATCCTGTCATAGAGGCTGATGATGTTCTCCTTGATCCTTCGCTCATTTCTCTCTGTGCTGTGTTTCTTGAGGAAAGCACTGAATGATTCGAAATCTTCTTCGAATCGCTTTTCAAAAAGTTCATCTGCCGCTTCATTTTTCATGATGGATACTTCTATCTCGTCGCCGATCTTGAATCCCGGTTCCAGATCTGTCAGATAGAAGAACTTCCTCATCACTTCCAATGCAAATGTATGGAAAGTGCTGATATTGGCTGTTGGCAGCAGCATCAGCTGCTTTTTGAGGAACTCTTTATCTGCGTCCGGCTTCTTCAGTTCTTCGTTGATTGCCTTTTCCAGACGTTCCTTCATCTCCGCCGATGCCGCGTTGGTGAAGGTTGTGATGAGGAATCTGTCTATGTCCACCTTGTCCTTCAGCATCAGCTGCTTTATACGCTCGATAAGTACGGCAGTTTTCCCTGATCCTGCCGCTGCCGATACCAATATATTTTTGTCTCTGGTTTCAATGGTTTGAAGTTGTGCTTCCGTCCAGTTCATTATTTAATACCTCTATATCCATGCTTTTCAGCATGTCCCAACAAATATAAAAATGCAAATGCAGGTATTCTTAATAATTTTTTCCCATCACTTGAGGTATGTTCTCCAAAGTCATCTGTACGTTTTGTTATTATTATAGATGATGCAGCATTTTCACTATGCTCAATAATGGCTTCATTATCAGGAATAGGTGCCGCTTCTCTATATTTGACTTCAATAAGGATGTTACGTATATCAGGATAATCAACCACTATGTCGATTTCCTTATTTTTGCTGCCGCCTCTATAATATCCGACTCTTGTGGCCTTTTGGTAATAAAATGCAGCCACATGTTTGTACACTGATGTTTCTACCATTTTCCCCATTTCAACAGGGTTTGATAAAATCTCATTATCCATCAATACAGCATTTCTTATAGCTGCATCTGCTATATATATTTTAGGCTTTGCCTTTAATATTTTCTTACCGTCCAGTGCTACCGGATAACTTAAGTATATCAAATTGGCACTTTCAAGATACTCTATATAGTTTTGCACCGTCTGTCTGCTGACACCATTAAGCTCTTTTGCCATAGCATCGATAGCAACAATATCTGAAGAAACATTGCATAAATACAAGAATATACGCTCCAGCTCCGTTGCATTTCTAATATTATACAGTGCCGGCAAATCACGTTTTAGCACCTTATCAACAACATCTTCTCTCATTATCTGCTGTGCTAAAGTATCATCATCAGACAATGCCAGTTCAGGAAAACCTCCTACCTGCAAATACCGATTAAAATGGTTTTGAACTGCTGTAAGTTTATTCATTATTTGCATTCGTTCCTGCTGGGTATATTTAATAAGCTGCGTCGGCTTCAGCAATGGATCCAAGTCAATATCAGCGATTCCTATCAATGAGCAGTACTCATAAAACGATAAAGTCGGAACTTGTATTACAGTCCATCTTCCCACGCCGCTTTCTTTGCTGCCTCTCGCTAAAACAGGGCTTGCTGAGCCTGTAGCTATTACTTTTGTTTCAGGTTGAGTGTCATATATTATCTTAAGCCATGAGTCCCAGTCTGCCGCATACTGAATTTCGTCAAAGAAATAGTACACATCCTTTCCGGCATATATGTTTTCATGATAACACTCTAAAACATCATTCACTCCTGCCAATTTCAACATAGGATGATCTAGAGAAATAAATATGATTTTATGAGGAGACACACCTTGTTGTAAAAGACTTTCTATCATCTGGTATTGTATAGTCGTCTTTCCCACTCTTCTTGTACCCGTCAACACAACGTTACGCCTTACTTTTTCATCTTCTATGCGCTTCATTGCCTCATAATATGCGAATCGCTTATATTCTTTTATAAAAGCTTTATTAACACTTCCATTTATCCACCATGGATTAAACGCCCTTAAAACCTTTAAAATATTCTCTTTTGTCGTTATAGCCATACCGACACCTCCAATTTACACCCCTATTATATCTATACTTTACATTTTAATCAATAAAAATGTAAAGTATAGATTACATTTTCTACTTACATATGGATCAAATACCCTCACCACATATATTATTATTTCCTCTTTATTGTATCATTTTACTCCCCATACGTCACATGTTTTGTGTTATACTGTCTGCGAGGTGATTAGATATGAAAAATTTTAAAAGACCGACAATGCTTATGATCCTGGATGGTTACGGGATCAATGATAATAAAGAGGGAAATGCCATCGCGGCGGCAAACAAGCCGAATCTCGATGGGATCTTCAAAAGATATCCCCACACTGCCATCAAGGCGTGTGGTCTTGACGTGGGCCTTCCTGCAGGACAGATGGGAAACTCCGAAGTGGGACATTTGAACATAGGTGCCGGAAGGATCGTATATCAGGATCTGACCATGATAACCAAATCCATCGAAGACGGGGATTTCTTCACAAACCCTGCTTTTCTCAAGGCAGTGGATCACGTTAAGAAAAACGGTACCACCCTTCACCTGCTGGGGCTCCTTTCAGACGGAGGCGTACACAGCCACATCGGCCACCTGCTGGCACTTATCGATATGGCCGCTAAGAACGGCGTAACTGACCTTTGCATACACTGCTTCCTGGACGGAAGAGATGTACCGCCCAGATGTGCAGGCGAATATATAGAAAAGCTGCAGGCGCATATCGATGAGCTGGGAGTTGGCAGGATCGGCATAGTTTCCGGCAGATACTATGCCATGGACAGAGATAAGAGATGGGAAAGAGTCGAGAAGGCTTACGATGCCATGACACTGGGCGCTGATGCGGTGAACGGCTCAGATATCATGAGGGCGGCCACAGGTGCCGAAGCAGTTGCCAATGCTTACGACCGTGATGAAAACGACGAATTCGTGCTGCCGACTGTAGTTGACGGTGGCTATACTGTCAACGACGGTGATGCCATGATCATGTTCAACTTCAGGCCTGACAGAGCCAGAGAGATCACGAGGACTTTCGTAGATGCCGATTTTGACGGCTTCGAAAGAAAGAAAAAAGTCGACAACATTTATTATGTGTGCATGACTCAGTACGATGCTGAAATGCCTAATGTAACGCTGGCTTATCCGCCTGAAACCATGGCCAATACACTGGGAGAATACGTGGCGGATCTGGGACTTACTCAGCTTCGTATCGCTGAAACGGAAAAATACGCCCATGTGACATTCTTCTTCAACGGAGGCGTGGAAGCACCTAACAGGAATGAAGATCGTATTCTGGTGCCGTCACCGAAAGTACCGACTTACGACCTGCAGCCTGAAATGAGTGCATATGAAGTGACTTCGAAGGTTCTTGAAGCCATCGATAGCGATAAATATGACATGATAATATTGAACTTCGCCAATGCAGACATGGTTGGTCATACGGGAGTCATGGAAGCTGCTGTGGCCGCCATCGAAGCTCTGGAAAAATGCGTTCCCCAGATCGTGGATGCAGTGCTGGCCAAGGATGGACAGATCTTGCTTACGGCTGACCACGGCAACGCTGACGTGATGGCCGATGAAGCCGGCAATGTTGTGACAGCCCACTCACTTAACGATGTGCCGCTGGTCCACATCGCAAGCGAACCTGTTCAGCTAAAGGAAGGCGGCAGACTCTGTGATCTGGCACCTACTCTGCTGAAGCTGATGGGACTTGAAATTCCGAAAGAAATGACAGGAACGCCGCTGGTGTAAGTAATCATACTCGTCTAAACTCAATCTTTCAAAAAACACCAAGACCGCCGACTGGCGGTCTATTTGTTTCATAATATCAACTATCACTTACAGTTTTTCGATTTCTTCAGCAGATAGGCCCGTATATTTTGCAATCATTTCTACCGGCATATTGTCTTCTTTCATTCTCAATGCCGTTTGCCTAGTACTTTCTTCACGTCCCTTTTTTTCTCCAACTACATATCCGTCCTGCCAACGAATTTCTTCACACTCTTCTTTTGTCAGATTTACTTCTAAAAAACTCATAACATCACCTCGATTTTTCTTCAAGAAATCTGAAAGTATCCCCTCATTGATACATTC
Organism: uncultured Oscillospiraceae bacterium; assembly: GCA_964441805.1. Taxonomy (GTDB): domain Bacteria; phylum Bacillota; class Clostridia; order Peptostreptococcales; family Anaerovoracaceae; genus Lentihominibacter. The sequence goes on from CAYTVH010000048.1 coordinate 14,080, forward strand.
TCTGATGCCTGTATCTATAGCTTTATCGAGCGCTTTGTACTGTTCATGTAAAGTACGTATATTATGTATCAAGGCGCTATATTCTTTTAATGTGGGGCAC
>CAYTVH010000049.1:0-10147 GCA_964441805.1 uncultured Oscillospiraceae bacterium
TAACTTTAGACCAAGCCGGTCTGAAGTTACAGCGTAACTTCCCGACAAGTTGTCGAGAGGTGAGGTATCTGGTATTTCACTTGTACCCAAGTTGGGCACAAGTTCAAAAAAGCAAAAAGAGGATTTCAGCTTGTGGACAAGCAGTGCGCAGAGTATGCGAAAAAGGAACTGCGTCTGGATGATGACTTTGCATTCATGGAGTATGAGGATAAAGGTCTGAGTGGTTACTTCTCTGACCGCCCCGATTTTCAGCGAATGCTGCGTGATGTGCAGGATGGGAAAATCAGAGCCATCGTCTGCTACAAGTTAGACCGTGTTGGCAGAAAGAACAGTATTGCATTTTCAAAAAGTCTTCACATACCTGCCCTTAAAAGTGCACATTTGATTGCTATCATAAGACCATAACAAGGAAGCACCTCCTCACAAAATAATGAATGATAATGAATGATTGAAACGAAAAAGAAGGCCTCATATCACATGAGGTCTTCTTTCATTTGTACTCTTATTTATACGATACGGCGGGATATCATATTACAGCAGTATAAATCCGAAATATGCGGCGTATGCTGCCAGCATCAGTATGCCGGACAGTCTTCCCAGCCTTTGCTTCGGCATGCAGCAAACAAGAAGTAAGACTGCAGCCCCTACAGCCACCAGCATATCGATCATAAACGGCTGTGCGAACTGGATTGGTATTATCAATGCTGATGTACCCACTACGAACAATATATTGAATATATTGCTTCCTACGATATTACCGATGGCAATATCGGCATTGCCTTTTCTTGCCGCTGATACTGATGTGAAAAGTTCAGGAAGGGATGTTCCCAATGCGACTATCGTAAGTCCAATGAATCTTTCGCTGAGTCCGAAGAATCTGGCCAGTTCAGTTGCTCCGTCTACAGCGAGGTTGCTTCCTGCGATTATCAGAACCAATCCTATGACTATGAGCAGCAATGCCTTCGATATGGATATCGGTTTTTTGTCCCTTTCCTCCGGAGCCTCTTCCGGCTGAGGATCTTTCTTTGCAAGAACAAAGAGATATCCTAGATAAATGATAAATGCCGCCCACAACACGATGCCTTCGACAAGTGTTACAACACCGTCACGGCCTTGGAACATCAGAAGCAAAGTGATGATTATCATGAATGGAATCTCGTATCTGATGGTCGACTTGGCAACTGCCAAGGATGTTATCACTGCAGAAACGCCCAGTATTATCAATATGTTGAGGATGTTGCTTCCTACGATGTTGCCAATGGTTATGTCTGCACTGCCCTTAAGCGCCGCAGAAATACTCACTGCCGCTTCCGGCGCACTTGTTCCCATGGCAACTATAGTAAGACCTATTACCAGCTGCGGGATACCAAGTCTTGTTGCTATGCCTGCTGCTCCGTCAACGAACCAGTCAGCGCCCTTTATAAGCATTACGAATCCCACTGCCAATATTGCTAATTGAAAAATAACTTCCATACATGTCTCCTTTTAATTAGTATTTATATAACATAACCTATCGACTTATGTCAATATTCTGTTATATAATACACCTAAGAAAAGGAGTATTTACCATGATGATTTCAACTAAAGGTCGCTACGCACTTCGTGTCATGATAGAGCTGGCCTCACACGACCCTGAAAAGTTCATACCATTGAAGCAGATAGCATCAGAACAGAACATTTCCGAGAAGTATCTCGAAGCCATAATAAAAGTTTTGGTACGAGACGGTATGGTCATAGGCCTTCGCGGCAAAGGAGGCGGTTATAAGCTTGCAAAGGCTCCGGCTGCTTATTCTGTAGGCAGTATCTTAAGGCTTACAGAAGGCTCTCTGGCTCCTGTAGCATGCCTTGAATGCCAGCCGGTATCCTGCCCTAGAGCAGAATCATGCACTACCCTTCCTATGTGGCGGGAATTGGATACCCTCATAAATGACTATTTGGATGGTATCTCCCTTGAGGATCTGGTTTGCCAGTCTCAAGTCTGTCCCGGAGATGATTACATCATATAAAAGTGTGCTTTAACAATTAAATAATTTCAGATATTTTGAAGCATTGTTGAGTCTGATATCAGGCTTATCAATGCTTTTTTATTTGAAAGAAAGAAATTTTTTCTTAAAACCTATTGACTTTATAGGTTTATAACGTTACAATCCCTTTAAACCTACCTAGTTAATAGGTTTGACGATTTCCCATATATTTATATATCATCAAGGAGGTACATATATCATGACAACTTACAGATTTGAAACATTACAGCTTCATGTGGGCCAGGAATCGCCTGATCCGGTAACGGATGCAAGAGCAGTGCCTATTTATCAGACATCATCCTACGTATTCAGAAACTGCGATCATGCAGCAGCTCGTTTCGGTCTGGCAGACGCAGGTAATATTTACGGCAGACTGACTAATCCTACTCAGGATGTATTCGAACAGAGAATGGCTGCTTTGGAAGGTGGGGCCTGTGCGTTGGCAGTAGCTTCCGGAGCAGCAGCTATCACTTATACATTTGAGAACTTAGCTCAAAATGGAGATCACATCTTATCAGCCAAGAATATATACGGCGGGACTTACAATCTGCTTGCTCATACTCTTCCTCAATACGGTATTTCCTCCAGTTTTGTAGATATATTCGACTACGAAGCTGTTGAAGCCGGCATTCAGGAAAACACTAAAGCGATTTTCATCGAAACTTTAGGAAATCCGAATTCAGATGTAGTAGATATTGAGGCGATCGCCAAAATCGCTCACGCCCATAAGATCCCTCTGGTGGTAGACAATACTTTCGCTACCCCTTATCTTGTTCGCCCTATTGAATACGGTGCAGACATCGTTGTTCACTCGGCAACTAAGTTCATCGGCGGCCATGGAACCACCATCGGCGGCGTCATCATCGACAGCGGTAAGTTCGACTGGGAAGGTTCAGGCAAGTTCGCTTCACTGACCGACCCAAACCCAAGCTACCACGGAGTAAGTTTCACCAAGGCAGTTGGTCCGGCAGCATTCGTAACGAAGATACGTGCGATCCTGCTGAGAGACACCGGCGCTACCCTTTCTCCGTTCCATGCGTTCATATTCCTGCAGGGACTGGAAACACTATCATTAAGGGTAGAACGCCATGTTGAAAACGCCCTTAAGGTGGTCGAATACTTGAAGAATCATCCGCAAGTAAAGGCTGTTAATCATCCGGCAGTATCCGACAGCGAAGCGCAGAGTGCGCTTTATAAGAAGTATTTCCCTAACGGCGGCGGTTCCATATTCACATTCGAAGTGGATGGAGATGAACAGAAGACCAAGGATTTCATCGACAATCTCAAGCTGTTTTCACTGCTTGCCAACGTAGCTGATGTGAAATCTCTGGTGATCCATCCGGCTACCACAACCCACAGCCAGTGCACAGAAGAAGAGCTTCTGGATCAGGGAATCAAGAGAAATACCGTGCGCCTTAGCATAGGCACTGAACATATAGACGATATAATCGAAGACCTTGAGCAGGCGTTCGAGGCCATCAAATAGCGTTAACCGACAAATGGATCGAGACTTGAAAGGAGAAATAAAAATGACTATTTACAGATCAGCAGCTGAACTGGTGGGAGGCACGCCTCTCCTGCAGCTTACAAATATAGAAAACGACCTGAACCTGACAGCCGAATTGTTCGCTAAGCTTGAGTTCTTCAACCCTGCCGGCAGCGTCAAAGACAGGATCGCCAAGGCAATGATAGAGGATGCAGAAAACAAAGGTCTGCTTAAAGAAGGCTCTGTTATCATAGAGCCTACCAGCGGCAACACCGGAATCGGTCTGGCTTCAGTTGCTGCTGCCAAAGGATACCGCATCATCATCACCATGCCTGAAACCATGTCCGTTGAAAGACGTAACTTGATGAAGGCATACGGTGCAGAACTGGTTCTTACTGATGGCACCAAGGGCATGAAAGGCGCCATCGCAAAGGCAGAAGAGCTGGCTGCAGAGATTCCGAGCAGCTTCATCCCTCAGCAATTCGCAAACCCTGCAAATCCGCAGATACACTACGAAACTACCGGACCTGAGATCTGGAAAGATACAGACGGCAGCGTAGATATATTCGTTGCCGGAGTAGGTACAGGCGGTACCATTACCGGCACAGGCAAATACCTCAAAGAGCAAAACCCTAATGTGAAGATAGTGGCTGTTGAACCGGCATCTTCTCCGGTACTTTCTGAAGGAACTGCCGGAGCTCATAAGATACAGGGCATTGGTGCCGGCTTCGTACCTGACATCCTGGACACCGACATTTATGATGAAATCATCAAGGTTACTGACAACGAAGCTTTCGAAACCGGCAGACTCATCGCCCGCACTGAAGGAGTATTGGTAGGCATATCTTCAGGAGCTGCTCTCTACGCTGCGCTGCAGCTTGCAAAACGCCCTGAGAACGCAGGAAAGAATATCGTGGTTTTGCTTCCTGATACCGGCGATAGATATCTATCCACACCGCTTTTCGGAAACTAGCCCTCTCTACAAATTATTATCCATAACCAATCAAAAAGCCCGATCTCGACGATCATCGAGTCGGGCTTTAGCCTTTCTTTATTCGTATATGCCGGTTGCTATACTTGACGATATTTGCAATGTTTTCTGTAGCAAAGTTTACAGTTGTGGTCACAGTCCGGCATCCTACCGTCCACTTCGCCGCAGGTACGCATCACATGCGGATTATTTGCCTGCTGAACAGAAGTTGTCAGCCCGGATTCTTTTTCCACCAGCCCTTCTCCCGGAGATTTTTCCGGTATCGGAAGCCCCAGATCTTCTCTGTAGGCGGTCATGTCATATCCTTGAGCTTCACATTCTTCGATATGCTTGATCAGTTCTTCTCGCTTGGCATCCTTTTCCGCCAGCTCATCTGCAACACCTTTCAGCGCAGCAGGAACCCCCGCTGCGGTGCCTTCCCCTGCCCCATCGGCAGCTGTGCCCTTTCCGGATGCCAGCATGCTTTCCAGACTTTCCTTCTTTTCAGGGAATTTGAAGCCCAAACTCTTTTCAAGGAGCTTGATGGCGCCTTCTCTGTGCTTTACAGAAAGGACTCCGAGGGATGCCATGATGTAGTCATTATCTACCAGGATCTTGGCATGGGATGTAGGAAAAAGTCTCATGCCCGTTTCGTCGTACTCTGCGATCCGACCCATGATCTCTTCTCTATGAGGCAGCCTTGTGAGGGCTCCCCCTGTACCTACTATATATTTTACCTGTGTCAGGTCTTTACCTTCTGCCAGTGAAGTCCTTCCGGATGGACCGTAAACATAACGGATCTGTCCCGCATGTCTCTCTACAGCCTTCATCACCGCTTCTTCAGTCAGCATTTCAACCAGCTTGATCTCGTCTTCAGTCTTAGGGATGGCCACATAGCTTTCCAGTGTCTTTTCAGGATCGATCCCCAGCTTTTCGCACTTCTTTTGGAATTTTTCGTCGCCGATGGATTCGATGACTTTCATCCTGTTGACATATACGCCCAGGTCTCCTTCTACAGTACGCTTGGCCTTAGGTTCAGGTGCGATCATGATGCGAGCCACCTGATCAGACTCTGTAGCTACCGAATGGAGGTCTGTAGTCGCTCCGCCAACGTCCAGTACGATCAGGTCGCCCAGACAGTCGTAAAGCAGCTTGGTACATTCCATTACTGCGCCCGGCGTAGGGATTATCGGACCATTGACCATATCCCTCACGTGTTCCATTCCCGGCGCGTGGATGATGTGGTCTTCGAATGCGTCCTGGATCACCTTGCGGCAAGGCTCCACATTGAGATCGTCTATCTTAGGGTATACGTTTTCTACGTTATAAAGCTTCTGTCCGCTTTCTTCATCGAATATCAGCTTCATTTCCTCCTGATTTTCTATGTTTCCGGCATAGATTACAGGTGTTTTGAGACCCATGTTTCTGATCATTTCAGCGTTGTCAAGGGCCGTATCTCTTTCGCCGTAATCAACCCCTCCTGCGATGAGGATGAGGTTAGGATTGATCTCCTTGATCTTGGCGATATCTGTTCTTCTCATTCTGCCGGCAGTGACATAATGGATTATGCCGCCTGCTCCCAGAGCTGCTTCTTTTGCTGCCCTGGCAGTCATATCGTAAACAAGGCCGTGAACAGTCATCTTAAGTCCGCCTGCAGCAGAAGATGTTGCCAGCATTTCATCGTATTCAAGGCTGTCGATATCCATCTTCCTGCAAAGGTCATCTATGGCTCCCTGCAGGCCTATTCTCACATCACCTTCCAGCACTGATGTCGGAGCCTGCCCCTGCGCCCAGAAAACCGGGTTTTCCGTATCTATATCTTTGAATGCATTTACAACTGTTGTTGTTGACCCTATTTCGGCCACCAGTACGTCTACCTTCATAATGTGTCCTTTCTATCTATACCCATTTATGTTATCAGGAGCTTATTCCTGATTTCAGCCTCAATTACTCTCATATCAATGACACCGTCATCAATGTCATAGGTTATTATGAAATTGTTCCATGGCACGATGCCCATTTCTTTATATTTTTCCAGCTTCCACTCATTATATGACCGATACCTGGCTGATCCCATCATCCCGCAGTGCTCCCAATAGATCAACTTACCGTTTATCAGGAAAGTGAAATCAGGACTGAAAGTATAAAATATATCATCTATGATCGCATCATATCTGAATGGGATCCTATATTCATACAGCTTTTCAGCGATCAGCAGTTCAGATTTGCTCCTTACTTTAAGTCCCTTGCTGGTGATTTGTTTCTTTTCTTCTATGTTTTTAGTGTTTTGTCTATACGGTCGATCTGCCCAGTCTTTAGCGATCCTATTCTCCGGCAGGAAGCGATCCGTCGATATCTTACGATATATCGGTTTTAATGATCCTATCACATTCTGTGGTGTAGGTTCGATTCTGTCTTTAAAGAACAACTCGATTCGCTTGATATCTTCGGTCAGCAATTTTATCGATCGTTCCAAATATTTCTTACGAAGCAAAGCGCGGACCAGTTGTTCATTTCTGGTTATTCCTTTTCTGATGTATGGTTTGTCCGGATCCTTTGTTTTGATTATATGCACATATTCTATATGGTTTTTTACTTCTACCGGATTTATATATCCATCCGGCAGTTTTTTCAATTCATCTTTCTCAGCTTTTAGCCGTTTTTTCTCTTGTTTTAATAAGTTCTCCAAATACGCATCATTTCCTGTCATCTTCAAAACCTCCCAATCTTGTAAATCTTCCCTTTTTATATCGCCTTTACACGATTTGGATCAGTTTTCAGACAGATTTTAACGCCGTACAAGCAGTAAACTTATAATGCCTGCTTTATTTGTGACTATTTTGCACTTCTGCTGTTATCATTTCTTACTGTCTTGCGGACATTGTCTTCTTTTCTGCAATATCCCTTTATCCCTTTTAGTAAATCGTGTAAATGACCCTTTTCAATTTATAATTTACACGATTTTCCATTTTTTGTCAAATGGCAGCCGGTGTTTTGACCGGTTAATCAAAGGGGCGGGCTGACTGCCCGCCCCTCCGGTTAGTTTTTCTTATGGTACAAAACTGTATTTTACAGTTCGCCTCTTCTTCTCATAGCTTCTTCAGCCAGGAATGTTGCCACATCGATACCGTGGGAGTCTCTTCCGAAACCTTCATCGATACCTGTGTTTCTAGCTTCTTCAGGTACAACCTGAGTTCCGCCTGCAGCGATGATAACCTTGTCTCTGATACCCTTTTCGATGGCCAGATCGTTGATTCTCTTCATGTTCTTGTAGTGAACATTGTCGTGAGAGATGATTGTTGAAGCCAGGATAGCGTCAGCATTCAGTTCTACTGCAGCGTCAACCAGTTTTTCCACAGGAACGGAAGTTCCCAGGTATTCTACCTTGATACCCCATTTTTCGATACCGCCGTGCTTGATGTTGATGATTTCTCTCAGGCCTACTGAGTGTTCGTCTTCTCCAACTGTTCCGCATACAACCTGCATTGGGTGATCTGCGAATTCTTTGAAGAGAGTATCATCATCAAGGTGATGTGGTTCAGGTGGGATCACAAGGCTGTTAGGATCGATATCGAAGTCTACCTTGCCCTTCATTTCGATTCTGGTACCTTCAGCTTCCTGGAGAACTTCCTTGGAAATTACTTCAGGATCTACCAGACCCAGCTTCTTGCCCAGTTCGAGAGCAGCAGCTTCAGCAGCTCTTACGTGAGTTGGCATGCACATAGTCAGCATGATCGTTCCATCTCCACACCATTCAACTTCAGGGATAAGAGCTTCGCCGTCGTGGTACTTGGCAACCTTTTCAAGTCTTGTTGCTACTGTATCTTCCTCTTCAAGCTCGTCGATGTAAACGATCTTGCTTCTGTCTTCGAAAGTACATCCGCCGATGAGTGCTGCAGGATCTGCAGGATCGCCGCCGTACTGTTCAACATTATTGTATCCGAAGTGAGCTGTTACAGGAGCCATGTAGTCTTCTTCTCTTTCGAAGATGTATCCATAGCCTACGCCGCCTTCGATCTTTCTGGCGATACCGTCGCCGTTTCTTTCAGGATATTCAGCTGAGTCAACGAAGAATCCTTCCTGTACAGCCTGGAAGTATCCGCCAACTTCAACGATTTCTTCCATGAACAGGAGAGCCTTTTCTTTGATTTCTCTAGCTTTTTCACCCAGAGGGCCATCCATCTTCAGTTCAACCATTTCCATCAGACCATCCAGTCCCAACAGAGTCTGCTTAGCATTGTCTGTAGCTTCGATGTTGTAGATGTGCCAAGGAACGTTTCTTCCTTCGTCAGGAGTGATAGTTGACTGGATGTCAGCTCTGGTCAGCTTGGAGATCAGCATGTTGAGAACGTGAGTTACTGTAGCTTCTCTAGCTGAGGAGCAGATGTACTTGGTGTTCTGCTGAGCTCTCATCTTATATCTGTCGCAGATGTCTCTCAGTGCCACTGCATATGGCAGGTCCATGTAAACCGCAGGTGCAGGTGTTGCTGTTGGAGGTACTGTTGACAGTGAAATGTTTTCAGGCTTGATACCAACCTTTTCTGAGAACAGGGAGTTGATAGCGTGCTGAACGATCAGTTCAGGCATTACCTTCCATGCTTCTCTTGCTGTGGCGTTGGCATTGTGAGCTCCGTCGATCTGGAGGATGTCTGCCCATGCCAGGATCTTCTTGGATTCGCAAGCGTCTACGAAGGATCTAACACAGTTGATGTCTCTGTAAAGTACGTTGTACTGAGGGTCCTGGTGAGCGCCGTTGATACCTTCTTCAGCGAACATTACAGCTACGTCAGGACCGGCTACGCCTGATACGTATGAATGGTAGTTGATAGGACGACCAACTTCATCTTCGATGATGTCGATGGCTTTTCTCTGTGCTCTAACCTGTTTTCTGGTGATAGGAACACCACCGATACCCTGTGGAGTACCTTCCATCAGACCATCGATATGGGACTGACCCATATGTCTGATAACCATCAGATGGTCAGCACCGTGCCATGCAGCCATTCTCATTCTTCTGATATCGTCTTCGAATCTTCCTGAAGCGATTTCAGTGGTGATTACAGGCATTGGCTGAGGGTCGATGTTTCCGAAGTACTTGGCAGGCGGAAGACCTACGCCGTTCTTCAGAGGTTCTGAACAATCCTTGTATTCAAAAGGTCCCATCTTGAGTCCCGGAGCAGGCTTTCTCCAAGCCCATCCTCTTCTTCTTGGCTCATATTTGTCCAGGTCCTTAAGTATTTCACGAACGTCTAATTTTTCGTTTGGTTCCAGCTTGTAATCTGCCATCTTACTTACCTCCCTTGAACAAAGCTACTGCATCGTCCCAGTATTCGCCTTCAGCCAGCTTGATGCTTGCTTCGCGGATGGAGATGCCCTTATCCTGTGATACCTTGTAAACTACGTGGCCCGCACCGTGTCCCATGAGACCTCTGTCCATGCAGCCTTCCACGATTTTCTGAGTGTCAAGTGAGGATACTCCCATTCTCAGAAGAACAGCTCTTTCTACGGAAGGAGTTGTATTCTTTCTTCCCAGTTCGAGAAGAGGATCAACCACCTGAGCTGTCAGTTCCCAGAATCTATCATAAAGTTCCTGGTCAGTCAGATCAGCGATGTGCTGTCTGCGCTGTTCAAAATCATTATCTCTTTTCATTTATGAATTCTCCTTTT
>CAYTVH010000049.1:10247-13770 GCA_964441805.1 uncultured Oscillospiraceae bacterium
AGCTGCCTTCACTTCTTCAACTGCAGCCTTTACCCAATCCATGTCTTTTCTTGTTTCTTCGCACAGATATTCGTAGTCAGCTTCTGTCATTTCAGTTCCGTATTTTCTCAGATTTACTTTGATCAGAGACTTCTTCTGTCTGTCAAGATCCATATCCTTAGCCTTGATCAGAGAAGGATGTGAAGGGATGATCACGCTCTTTCCGGGTACTTCTTCTTCAGGATCGCCGATTCTTACATCGATGCCGTTTTCCTTAGCGAATGACAGCTGTGGCTGTAAGTGCTTACCTGCGCCTGTGTATTCAGTTTCCTGAACAACGATCATCTGATCCTGATCCAGTTCCTGAGCCAGTGCGAATGCAGCAGCCAGTGAAGTATTTCCGGCAGGGCCCTTTTCCAGACCTTCAAGAGTTGCCAGACATTCAGTGATGTAGAATACATCTCCCTGAGTAATAGTAACGTATCTGTCCATGTATCTCAGAGGTCTTGCAGCTGATCTAGGAACGTCTGAGTGGTCAGGGTCCACAGCGTAAGGAACGCCGAATCCTGTATGTCCTGTTGTGCATGACTTCTTATTGAATGCATCGTCTGAAGCCATATGCAGACCGGTCAGGTCGATGGAAGCTCCGATAACCTTAGTGTTTGTAGCTCCGGCTTTCTGGAGACCTCTGGCAGTACCTGTCAGGTTTCCGCCGCCTGCATTTGTACATACAACTACGTCAGGGTCCTTGCCGAACTTTTCTCTGAACTGCATTGAAACTTCGTACCCGAGAGTTTCTACGCCAGCGATACCGAATGGTGTATAAAGGGATGCATTGAAGTAGCCTGTTTCTTCAAGCAGCAGGATGAACTTATAGAAAAGTTCAGGTCCAACTGACAGCTGTACTACTTCTGCTCCGAGAGCTTCACACTTTCTTGCCTTTTCAACGATTTCAGGCTGTCCTACGCCGTTGGAGTCGTAACATTCCTGAACGATGATGCATTCCAGACCTGCGATGGCAGCCTGTGATGCTACTGCAGCACCGTAGTTACCGGAAGTAGCAGCGATAACGCCCTTGTATCCCAGCTTCTTAGCGTGGTATACAGCATTGGCAGCTCTTCTTGCTTTAAAGCTTCCTGATGGGTTGCAAGCTTCGTCCTTGATGAAGATCCTTGCGCCCTTTCCTTCAGGAGCACAAGCTCTAGCCAGAGCAGTCAGGTTCTTCAGCTCCAGGATAGGAGTGTTACCAACGCCTACGCTGTACTGGATATCCTGCATTTCTTCCAGGCTGTAACCTGTTTCTCTCATCATTCTTTCATAGTCAAAAGCCATGCCGCCTGATTCGAATGCTGTATAATCGATGGACAGAGCCTTATTCATAACTTCATTTTTTCTAGCCATTACGCTATCGTAATCCTGAGGTAATTTTGCCATTACTTGTCACCTCCAAATAAGATTTCTCTAACCTGCTTGTCGATTGCCAGCAGTTCAGGAACGCATACGCCGTAGTCGTGAGTGTAGTAAGGTTCCAGTTCGATCAGAGTTCCGGTTTCATGTCTTCCGTTTACTGATTCTATTTCTACTTCGTCGCCGATTTCAGCGTCAGCCAGAAGATATCCCTTAGTCCACATTTCCAGAGGTACAGCCTGTGTATCTGCAGGAAGCTTTCCTGTTCTTTCTTCCGGCTTTAAGATGATTTTGTGGATTCTCACCCAGTCGCCTTTTTTAGCCATTTTTGTTAATCCTTTCAAATTTCTGTTTTGGTACAAAGAGGCACTCTCAGTGCTTCTAAGGGTGCCTCTTTAAGTTTTAAGATTAAATTTTCCTGATTTGATTACTTAACAATTTTCTTATCAGGGTTGATTCTGTCTCTTACGTCTCCCATCAGACATCTAGGGATAGGCAGGTCGATCATTGTTACCAGACCAGGGTCAGCGTTAATAACCTGAGGGATCATGTTGGCGCACATAGCGATAGTTCCCAGTCCGCCTTCGATTTCAGGGCTGTTAACCATGTTTACGTTAGGAGTTCCCTTGATGATCACATAGTCACCTGTGTTGATTCCAACCTGTTCAGGTTCGATCTGCTGAGGGTGATCCATGTGTACCTTCATTCCGTTGTCCAGAACTGCTTCAGCTGTCATAGCAACGCCTGCGCATGATCCTGCTGCTGCGAATCCGTAAGGTGACTTTCTGTCAACGTCAGTTGTGATAGGGTTCATGTCCTGTGAGAATTCTGCAACCTTCAGGCCCAGACCTTCAGCGATCATGCCAACTGATTCAGCGAATCCAACGTGTCCTGACATTGTGTTGTTGGCTTTTCTTTCTTTGAATTCTTCTACGGAGATACCGATTCCCTGTTCTTCCATTACAACAGGGCCGAATGGTGACAGTGAGTTAACTCTTCTTGAAGTGATTTCTTCAACGTCAGTTAAGCATCCTGTCATAACCAGAACGAGCAGGTCCATGATGTGTCCAGGGTTGATACCTGTTCCCAGCAGAGTTACGCCGTTTTCCTTAGCGATCTTGTCCAGTTCAGCAGCCAGATCCGGATTCTGAGCAGCAGGATAAGCCATTTCTTCTGCGGAAGTGATTACGTTCAGCTTCTGTTCCATGATGAACTTCAGCTTGTCGAAAGCGTTCTTGGTGAAGGAATCGGTGCACAGCAGAACGATATCAGCAGCGCCCGGCTTGATTACATCTTCAGCAGCGCCGATCAGAACTTCCGGTCTGTCGCCTCTTTCGGTCTTGATGTAGTCGTACATGCTCTTACCGATCTTTGCGCCACGGCCTACAGCACCTACGATGTCAACGCCCTTCTTCTTCAGCAGCATATCAGCCATACCGCCGCCCATAGCGCCTAAACCCCAGATAATTACTTTTACATTTTCCATTGTGTTCTCCTCCATTTCATTTTTATGTACCTCCGGTCACAACAGTAATCCGGATGTCTAAAAAAAGATAACTGATTCATCGTGACAAATTGTCAACGATATATAATATTAGCAAGAACTATGCCAAATATTATTTCTTCGGAATTCGGGCGGTTTTTCAGGCCAAACCCGAAAACATTTCGCAAATTCACCGGTTTTGCGCCGTAATTTCTTTTGTCTGAAGATTTATTCAACGGTCGATTTTTACACGATTTTCCATCAAAACCGAGCACATTTTGAACATCATGCAAAATTATTTGCATCTCGCGCAAAATTATTTGCGTTTTTTGTTTTTTCCCTGTGTCAAGGCTGTTTTTACCTTATTTTTCCCCTTCTTCCTGGGCCTGCATCTTATATTTTTTGATCTTGTGCTGAAGGGTCTGGCGCTTGATCCTCAGGCTTTCCGCCGCCTTGGAGATGTTCCCCCCATGGGCAACCAGCGCATTCTCGATCATGCTTCTCTCGATGCGCTCCAGGTATTCGTCCAGTCCTCCCTCTTCCAGATCGTACAGATCCTGATGGGGAAGGGATTTTCTCCGGTGGATAGCCAGATGCTTGTCCGTCAGAACGTGTTCATCCTCCGCCATGGAGATGGCCGACATGATGATATTT
>CAYTVH010000050.1:0-13046 GCA_964441805.1 uncultured Oscillospiraceae bacterium
GTTATCTTACTTCTCCATTAAAAATATTTTGTCTTGATTATTCTACTTTCTCGCCTTCGACTTTGATTTCTATCTCAATGTCATCTTCCTCTTCTTCGAAGCATTCCGAGAAATCGAATTCTTCTCCGTCTCCCTTGATCTTATCTGCAGCCTTATCTACTACGACTTCAGCCTTTTCCTTGCCTTTTTCGTAGAGCTCTTCGGCCTTTTCTTTGCTCTTTTCATAGAGTTCAGCGCTCTTGCCCTTAACGTCGCCTATAAAATCGCTGCTCTTTTCTGCAACTGTTCCAACAGCATCTGTAACAGCGTCACTTACATCGATGATAGTTCCGTCTGTCTTGATAACTTCGATGACACACTTGAATCCAAATGCAGCAACAACGCCAACAACCGATGCAAGAGGTGCTATCACTACTCCAACGATACCTGCATTGACAGGAACGTTAAGCACGATCTCTCCATCCTTCTTCACCTGGATCCTTGAAACATTGCCCTTCTTCACAAGTTCCTTGATGCTTTCGAAGAGAGCTTCACCCTTCTGGCCGAATCCTCTTCCCTTTTGTCCTGCATTGATGGTTTCTTCGATGGCTATGATCGCATCAACAACACTTCCGTCAGCTTCTTCGAGAGCCTGCTTGGCTTCTGCATAGGTTACCCCTGTTCTGTCCTTCACCAGTTCGATTTTCTCTAAAGTGATTTCCATATCGTACCTCCTATTTTTTTATATGAGCTTCTCGCTCTTAAGTTCTGAAATGTCCAGATGCTGCTTGGCATATCTGCGTACCAGCTGCTGCAGCATCCTGCCGGCATCCTCCTTCAAAGCAATGTTTTCTATGCTCTTCAAAGGATTCACCGTAAAATACCTCAATATATTTACTATACCAAATCCGGCATCATAAATCAATGAATCCGCCCCAGAATTTCCTATATTTCCTAGGCAGTCTGCACATACCATACCGCCGTCATCTATACTGAAGCATGCAGCTTCTTTTTTCTCTCCGCATACAGCGCATCGATCCAGCTGAGGCATGACACCCAGGTATTTGAAAAGCTTCACCTGATATGCCAGCACCAATGTGCCTATGCCCTTCTCACGGTTTTCCAGCAGATCGAAAAAATCCTTGAGAAGTTCGAACACCGCCGGCGCAGGGACTTCCTCCGCCAGAGCCTTTTCCGTGAACTCCAGTACATAAGCACCGTTCATGTATTTGTCCACATCTTCCCCGATCCTGTAATAGCTCTTTATTACATCCGCACCGTTGATATTGTAGCTGTCACGGTTCTTAAAAAGCTCATACCTGCCATAGGTGAAAGGTCTCAGCGCCAAAGAGCTTTTGCTTCTGCCCTTTTCTCCAATACTTGTACCGGCACTTATCTTGCCGTACTTTTTGGAAAACAGCAGTATCATCTTTCTCCCGTATGAAGTTTTCACCTGCCTCAATACTATAGCTTCTGTATCCGTCAGCAAGTCCCGTTGCCTCCCTGTTTTCTCTTACATCTGATCTTTATATCCGAAATTGGAAAGGGCGATATCGCTGTCTCTCCAGTTTTCCTTCACCTTTACCCAAAGTTCAAGGTAAACTTTGGTTCCCAGAAGAGCTTCGATCTCTTCCCTGGCACTTTTGCCTATTCCCTTGAGTTTTCTGCCGTTCTTTCCGATGATCATTCCCTTGTGAGACTTTCTCTCACAGTAGATCACGGCATTTATTCTGGTCAGGTCCCCTTCTTCTTTATATCTTTCGATCTCAACTGCCACCCCATGAGGCACCTCATCCTGAAGATACATGAGGATCTTTTCCCTTATGATCTCACTGACGATGAATCTTTCAGGATGCTCTGTTATCATGTCGTCCGGGAAGAACATCGGTCCTTCTTCCATGAACTCTGCTGCTTCTCTGATAACATGGTCTATGTTTTTGCCCTCTCTTGCAGATGTTCCTATGATGGCTTCAAATATGCCCAGCTCATCATATTCTCTGTATATCTCCGCATACTCTTCAGGCTCCAGTTTGTCGATCTTGTTGATCACCAGGATCTTAGGAGTAGTCACGTTGTCCAGCATTTCAGTGATATACTTGTCCCCCGGTCCGGAAGAAAGTTTATCGTCAACGATATAGATTATGGCATCCACTTCTTTAAAAGTCCCCACTGCCACATCTGTCATATACTGGCCAAGCTTAGTTCTCGGTCTGTGGATCCCCGGCGTGTCGATGAATATCATCTGAAGATCTTCATCCAATGCTTCATCCGCATAGTGGGTATAGATACCTCTGATGGTATTTCTGGTAGTCTGAGGCTTGTCCGTAGTGATGGCGATCTTCTCGCCAAGAATGGCATTGAGGAGTGTGGATTTTCCCACATTCGGTCTTCCTATGATGGCTACAAAACCTGTCTTCATATGTCTTCCTCCTATCTGTTGTTTTCCAGCCGAAACCCCAGAGGCAGAAGCTCCTCAAGCTTCCTCACATTGAGATGTTCACTGTCAGTACCTGTTATAACTTCCATGTCAGGAGCGAACTCATACATGAACTGCCTGCATATGCCGCAAGGCATCGCCTCCTGTATGTCTCCTGCCGTAACAGCTATCGCCTTAAAGCTGCGGTGTCCTTCGGATATGGCCTTTACAAAAGCCGTACGCTCAGCGCATATGGTCGCTCCGTACGATGAATTCTCCACATTGACGCCTGTATATATGCTGCCGTCTTCAGTCAGCAGCGCAGCTCCGACTTTGAATCCTGAAAAAGGCACGTATGCATTTTCCCTGGCAGCCAGAGCTTTCTCGTAAAGGTCTTTTCTAACATCGTCCGTAATGATATTTCCGTTCATTTCCATCACGGTCTCCTTTCCAGATCGAGAAGTGTCATCACTTCTTCTTCCCTCTGTCTCATCTCCTGCTTTTCTTCTTCCTCCATGTGGTCGAATCCCAATAGGTGGCAAACGCTGTGGACAAACAGATATACGATCTCTCTCTTTTCAGAATGTCCGTATTCTTCCGCCTGCTCTCTGGCTTTTTCCAGACAGATCACCACGTCTCCCAGCATATATTCTTCATCGGGATCGATATCTTCAAAGTCCTCAATTAGCGGAAAAGACAACACATCTGTATGGTTGTCTATCCCTCTGTATTGGTTATTGAGCCGGCGTATTTCTTCCTTGGATACGAAAGTAAGGCTGATCTCCGCATTCTCAGCAGGCAAGCCTTCCTTTTCCACGCACAGTACGGCAGCCTTCTCCAGGTCTGCTATCATTGCATCATCAAGCACTTTTTCTTCGCTGTATAATATTCTCATACCATATACCTTAGTCTTTATTCTTCATCTTTAGGAGGATGCTGTTTATAATATTCGTCGTACGCATTGATGACCTTCTTCACCAGCCTGTGACGAACAACGTCCACATCCTTCATGTAGCAGAAGCCGATTTCTTCGATGTTTTTCAGAACTTTTGCCGCTTCCACAAGACCTGATTTTTTACCTCTCGGCAAGTCGATCTGTGTAACGTCTCCCGTAACTACCACCTTGGATCCAAAGCCCATTCTCGTCAGGAACATTTTCATCTGTTCAGGAGTAGTGTTCTGAGCTTCGTCCAGGATTATGAAAGAGTTGTCCAAAGTTCTTCCTCTCATGTATGCCAAAGGCACCACTTCGATGACTTCCTTCTCTTTGAGGCGCAGTGCACTTTCTCTGCCAAGGACATCGTACAAAGCATCATACAAAGGTCTCAAATAAGGATCGACCTTTTCCTGAAGGTCTCCCGGCAAAAAGCCCAGTCTTTCGCCGGCTTCCACCGCAGGCCTTGCCAGTATTATCTTTTGGATCTCTTTGTTTTTGAAAGCATTGACTGCCATTGCCACTGCGATATATGTCTTGCCTGTTCCTGCCGGTCCGATGCCGAAAACGATATCTTTCCTGCGGATGGTGTCTACATAACCTTTCTGACCGATGGTCTTAGGTTTAAGCGGCTTCCCTTCGTGGGTGAAGCAGATAATATCCCTGCCCACATTTTCCTGTCCGTATGAAACACCTTTATCACTGAGATCAGCAATATAGTTTATCTTCTGTTCATCCAATTTATCTCCCTTTTCCAAAACCATCATCATCTCCTTCAGGAGCTTTTCGGCTTCAGCCGCATTATTCCCCTTGAGGATCAATTCATTATCTCTCTGTATTATATCCACATGAAGGCTCTCTTCTATTATTTTCAGGTTCTTGTCCAGTCCGCCAAACAGCTCTCCCCTATCAATAGTCTCGCTGATAGGCACGCTTATCATCTCTGTCATGAGTTCTCCTTTCATATGCAGATATTATAACATGACAGCTTCTTTTCCGCCTCGTTTTTTATGTAGATTTTTCCGTTTTTTCCTCTTTCTTTACTTTGATTTCCTTTTCCTGACCGATATCCTCCAAAACCTCGAGGAACACGCTGGCTTTTATTAGATTTTCCGTCTCCGAATACTCTATGGTGCTGCCAAGGATTTCCTCTCCGTCTTTCATGTTTTCTCTTTTGTATTGCCTTACAGCCGCCTTTACCACTCGGTCAAGCTCTTCCTTGTCTCTGTGTTTTTCTGCAAGTTCCACTTCCTTGATACTGACTAGACTTATGGTCAGCGGCAAAGGGCTCACCGTATCGATAAGCTGCATCTCATGTCTTTCAGCCGCATCATAACCGGAAAATATCTTGGTCGTATCGATTTTCAGATCTCCTGCCCGTATGTAAATGCCCGGCACAGCTCTTCCTGTAGGCTCCTTGCTCCGTTCTGTCTTTTCCAAATAAAACTCCAGCTGCCTGGGCACTTTGGCATATACTTGCCCCTCGGCATGGCTGTAAAGGATAAAAAGGCCATCCCCTTTGCTGTAGTCTGTGCTTTGGTATTCATACTTGCCGCTTATGAGGACGTCCCCTTCATTCACATAGTCGCCTTTTTGGACTTGTGCATTGCCCCGCAGCGGTATGATCTTTTCTATCATACCGGATCTTTTGGCTACGATATTCACAGGTGTATTGTTTTCCGGTTCTGCTTCCTTGCCCTTTCCCGCTTCCGCTATATTCACCTTCACCAGCCTGCCCTCTTCAAAAATGCTCACCCAGGTTATGTTGTCATGGGCTTCATAAAGGGCGGCTTTGACATCGCTGTAATCCTCCATTTTCCTCGCGCCTTCATAAAGACCTGCCTCAGCCATAGTTTCCCTTAGAGCTTCTTCTGTTATACTGCTGTAACCGTCCAATCTGATTTCAGCAACGAAAAGTCCCTGATAAAAAATAAAAGCGCCCAACAAAAAGGCGCCTATTATTGTAACTATATTCGATCTCATGTTTCTGATATGCGGGATGATGCCTCTTTCTTCAAGGGAAGTCATCCTGTATGAATGTCCGGCAAGGTTTTTAAGTCTATCCAGGTCTTCGTCCTTAATACGAACAGTCGACTCAAGGGAGTTTTTGAATTCCAGATCTTTCAGCATGATCCCGTTCTTTATGCATTTATTCAACAGTCTGCTGAGGTCTGTCCCCTCTACCTTTATCTTCCTGTGATGCCTTAAAAAACCGAACTTCTTCAATTTCACCTGCCACCAGCATCCTTTCATCTTTCAGCTGAGTCATCACAAAATCATGGCCTGAAAGAGCCGTGTACTTCCGGCCGTTAAAAACGATTATCTGACTATCAGTAAGAACCATTATTTTTTTCACATTGTCCAGCACCGCCGTCCTTCCGGAAACCAGTATTCTGGGCATGTTCACCCCAAAGTCAAAAAGCAGTTCTTCTCTGATCGACATATTGCCTCTCCTGCCATGTATTTACTGATACTCTGCCAGCATGTTACAATATATTCAGTTGTTTAAATATTTAACACAGCTATTATCTGTTCGGCAGCTTTGATACCGTCCACCGCCGCAGACATGATGCCTCCGGCATAGCCCGGACCTTCCCCTGCAGGGATGATCCCTCTGACAGATGTCTGCATGTCTTCTCCTCGTCTGATCCTTACAGGAGATGAACTTCTCGTCTCTACTGCCGTCATGACCGCATCTTCCGAATCAAATCCCTTAAGCTTACTTCCAAGGTGAGGCATGGCTTCTGTGATGGCTTCCGCTGCAAAATGCGGCAGGCTCCTTCTCACCCGATCATTTTCATCATCTCTGAAAACGCCGAATGTAGTCTTCGGCAAATCCCCTTCACCCATCTCATAAGCAAGGTGCTCATATCTTCTCTGGAATTCCACCCCTGCCAGCGGATGGTCGCTTCCAAAGTCTTCGGTGCGCACATCCACAAGAAGGCCGCTGTTGGCAGTACCGCTGTTTCTGGCACTGTTGCTCATGCCGTTGGTAACGGCAGTCTCAGCTTCCGATGATGCGTTGATCACATGACCTCCGGGGCACATGCAAAATGTATATACACCTCTGCCGTTTTCGCATCTGTGGTTCAGCTTATAATCCGCCGCACCAAGTATCTTGGCAATATCGGGATCTCCGTACTGAGCCCGGTCTATCATCTCCTGGGGATGCTCTATCCTGACTCCTATGGAAAACGGTTTCTGCTCCATGGGAAGACCATTTTCATAAAGCATGGCGAATGTATCTCTGGCACTGTGACCTATGGCCAGTATCAGTTTATCTGTCTCGATGATCCCTCTATTTGTTTCAATGGCTTTCAGTTGACTGGTGCCATCGATATCTTCCGTTATTATATTTTCAAGCCTTGTGCTGAAGCGGACTTCTCCCCCCAGCTCTTCTATGGTTTTTCTTATGTTCCTTACGATGCCCACAAGCATATCCGTACCGATATGCGGCTTATGCTTATACAAGATCTCTTCGTCTGCGCCTGCTTTGACGAACTCTTTTAAGACTTTACCTATCCTGACGTCTTTAACACCTGTGGTAAGCTTGCCATCAGAAAAAGTACCTGCACCCCCTTCACCAAACTGAACGTTTGATTCAGGATCCAGTTTTCCGCTATGCCAGAATTCTTGTACCGCTTTCATCCTGTCTTCAACGGCCTGCCCTCTTTCTATCACGATAGGTCTCATTCCCGCCTTCGCCAGTATGAGCCCTGCGAACATACCGCATGGCCCGAACCCTGCGATCACAGGACGAATAAGCATGCCTTTTTCATCAAGCTCACTGCATCTTACCTTGGAATTCTCCATCGCTTCTGCCATTTCACCATCGTAGTCGCGGATCTTTGCCTGATCCAGGGGAAGCTTCTCGTCACATGTAAAATCCAGGGTATATACCAGCTTGACATCCGGTTTTTTTCTGGCATCGATGGACTCTCTGACAATGGTGATGTCGCTGATCTTCAGGTCACGCCTCTTCAGCTTTTTCTTGATGGCTTTTTCCAACACATCATGGCTGTCATCGATATTCAGTTTTATCTGATGTATCCTGTATCTCATGCTAACCCTTTAGTTTTTCATTGATATCTGCCGCTGCCTTCAGACCTGTCTCCCAGGCGTTCTGCAGATTGAATCCTCCGCAAGGTCCCTGCACGTCCAGCACTTCTCCTGCAAAGTACAGTCCCTGTATTCTCAATGACTCCATCGTTTCCATGTTTATCTCTTCAACGTCTATTCCTCCGGCAGTGCACTGGGCATCCTTCCATCCCTTCACTCCCAGCACGGGGAGTTTAAAGTTCTTGATCTCTTTGATACCCACCACTTGGGAAAGTTTCCGGGACAATATCCCGAAGGAGCTTTCTCTTTCAGCCAGCTGTTCTTCTGTGAAATCCGTCGCCAGATCCAGCTCCAACTGATATCTTGCCATGGCTTTGTCCAGGGGCTCACCTTTTTCTGATGTGATATATGGTGTCATGTTCATGACGCATATGCCTGAAATACCATCTTCGTTGAACTGTATCTCTCCGGTCTCCCCCGCTAAATAAGCGCCGTCCTTATAAAGGCTCACTTTTCCTTTAGCCCTTACGCCTTTCACCTCACTAAGGTTTCCTGTCTTTATACCTGCCAGGATAGGATAAACTTTTTTTACTGTATGCCCAAAGGCTTTTGCAAGGGCGTATCCATCCCCGGTAGTTCCCAGCTGCGGAGCAGCCTTTCCGCCGGAGGCTATGAGAAGCACTTTGGCTGAAAACGACCTGCCCTTTGCATCGCCAACAAAGAAAACTTCGTCTCGATGCTCTGCCGATATTACTTCTGCTCCTGTTATGATGTCTGTATCTTTCGTTTTTATTTCATCCATGAGGACCTTCACCACATCGCCTGCTTGATTGGAGTAAGGATAATACCTTCCTTCATCGTCACAGTATGTTTCAAGGCCAAGGGACTTAAAAAATTCCAGAGCCATATCCTTGTTTTCACAGGCGGCGTTGGTGATATTGCATCTGCCTCCGCCTGTTGCCATGATCTTTCGCCCCGGAACATTGTTTTTTTCCAATATGCATGTCTTTATTCCATTGTTGAGAGAAGCGGCTGCAGCAAGTCCTGCTGCACCGCCCCCGATTATCATCACATCATAATTTTTCATTATTCTGTACTCCCGCATAGAAAGTTTCAGGACTTCCAAATGCTGCAGTTGCGCTGAGGATAGCTTCTGTCTCAGCTTCTTCCTTCTTGATCAGTCTTTCTGCAACCTTTTCAGGTGTTTCTTCTGCTGCAGTGATCTTCACAGGCTGACGTTTTCTTCTGTAGATCTTTATGTACGACTTCTTTTCATGAGGCATGTTGATGCCCAGTTCCAATACATTGATACCCTGCATCAGCATGAACAGCCCCAGAAGGATAGCTGTGCTGAGCCAGCCTATCATAGGATTGATAAAACCAAATACACCTAATAAGACCGTCAGTATACCTGTGATGAGAGTCGTTTTGAAGTTGGTCTTTTTCTTTTCTTTGTTGATATGTGTGCTGGCTTCTATTCTCAAGATTCCGGACACTACGACCCAAATACCGAATACCATCGGGATCGCTGCGTCGACCACCAGCTGATTACAGAGAATAAGTATCCCCAGTATCAGTGTGATAAGGGCTTCAGTCAGGATCCAGCCATTGTTGTCTCCTTTGTTGTGAAGACCTCTTCCTATGAAATATGCCAGTGAATGTATTATACCGTTGATAACCATCACCATTCCGATGATGAATGCCAAAACCAGGAATGTCTGTCCCGGATTCATGAAGCAGAATGCACCGGTGAGTATCATCAAGATACCGCTTATTATGGTCAGTATTCTCATGTTGCAGTAACTCCTTTACCAAATATCGTCGAATTCTTCTGTCTGAAAACCTTCAAGATTTTCCTTAGGCAGGCTCATCTTCTTTTCCGCCAGCTTACCTATCACACAAACAGCACCGATTATAAGTACTACGTTTCGTAAAAATCTGTTTAATTTAAAAAGCATATTTGCTCCTTTCACTTTGTAATACATAGAGTATAACATAAATTATGGATTAATCAAAAGGAGATTGTGTGTTGATTTGCTTTAGATGTGACTAATGGGGTATAATGTTGCTGAAATACTTATGGGCTAAGCGTCTATAGCTCCGGAAAGGAAATTACTGATGGACAGAGTGATCCTGCACTGCGATATGAACGGTTTTTTCGCTTCGGTGGAACTTCTTGACTACCCACATCTTAAGGATAAGCCTATGGCGGTTTGCGGCAACCCCGAAAACCGTCACGGTATCATATTGGCTAAAAACGAGATAGCTAAAGGCTATGGTGTAGTGACTGCAGAAACGCTGTGGCAGGCAAGGAAGAAATGCCCCAATTTGCAGGTCGTCCCTCCTCATCACAACAAATACAGACATTACAGTAAACTGATCAACGATATATATCTTCGCTATACAGATATGGTAGAGCCTTTCAGTGTTGATGAATCATGGCTTGACGTTACCGGCAGCCAGAGGCTATTTGGCAGCGGCAAAGAAATCGCCGACACCCTTCGCGAGACTGTGAAGAAGGAGCTGGGTCTAACATTATCTGCCGGCGTATCCTTCAATAAAATTTTCGCAAAAATGGGAAGCGACTACAAAAAGCCCGATGCGACCACAGTTATAACTCGTGAAAACTACAAGGAGCTCTTATGGCCTCTTGATATCCGTGCCATGTTTTTCGTCGGAAAGGTCACTGCTGACAAGCTAAGAAAGATGGGCATAAAGACCATTGGTGAGTTGGCTCTTTCCGATAAAAAGTCTGTATCTGCCCTCCTTGGTAAGCAGGGCGGTGTGATCCACGACTATGCCAACGGACTGGATATGACCCCGGTGCTTAGATATGACCAGCAGGAAAAGATCAAATCAGTGGGAAACGGAACCACCTTCAGAAGAAACCTTTCAGGTGTCGAGGATATAAGAACAGGAGTCATTGGCCTATCCGATACAGTTGCTTCCAGACTTCGCAAATACAAAATGAAGGCCTTCGGTGTCAAAGTCGACATCAAAGACCCTCAGTTCAAAGTAATATCAAGACAAGTACAGCTGGATAACCCGACCAACCTGACCGAAGTCATCGCTGATACTGCCATGGAAATAATCTCCAAGCACTGGCGCATACGCGACCCTATCCGCATGCTTACCATCACCGCAATCAACCTGTGCGATGAGAATCAAGCACAGCAGCTTTCACTATTCGCCGATGAAAACGTCTCCACCGAAAAGGAAGAAAAAGCTGAACGTGCCATGGATGATATCCGTGAGAAGTTCGGTGACAGCGCCATCAGTTTCGGATCGGTGCTGAAGAATGATATTGGGCTGGAATGAAACAGTTAAAATATAGCTTGATTTAATAAACTAAAACCATGGTACTCTGTAAATCACTACAGCTGCGTCCTCGTCGCAGGAAACCATGGTTTTTCTTTCGCAGACCTTGGAGCACCTCGTAAACTCGCGGCTTTATTCTATGCCGCTCAAACAGTACGAGGGTGCTGTCCCAAGCTCTTTGCTCAAGAAACACTCATGTTTTCTACTGCTTCTGCGGATTGCATCTTTTAGTGGTTTACAGAGTGCCTATTTTTTAGTTTTATTCATACAACACATTTTACATAAAAACCCGTGCTCTCCTATTCGCTAAAGTCTGGTTTCCGCAGGTGTTGTGGGAATCCCGAAATTCCAAACACCGAAGACTTAAGACGTAGTGAATAGGAGAACACGGGTTATTTTTTTGTATATGGTTATCTGATCAAGTTTATCAAAATCAAGACAGCACATCTGCCAGCTCAAATATCCCCTGCCCGAACTCGCGCTTGATTTCCAGGGCCTTGACAAGGTCATAGCAGACGATATCGTTTCCTGCGATACCGATGGCCTTACTGTCTTCGTCATCATAGAGAAGCTGCACTGCCTTGGTTGCCATCAGACTTGCCAGGATACGGTCTCTTCCGCTAGGGGTCCCGCCTCTCTGGATATGACCGGGAACCACAGCACGTGCTTCCCTGCCTGTTCTTTCTTCAACAGCCGCTGCAAGTTCGATGGAGTTCATCTCAACACCTTCAGCCTTGATGATTATACTGTGAAGCTTGCCCGACTGCTGACCGCGCAGCACCTTGCGGCAGACTTTGTTGAGATCCATTTCCACTTCAGGAACGAGGATCACATCTGCTCCGCCTGCAAGCCCGGCATGGAGGGCGATATCTCCGCATCTTCTTCCCATAACTTCTATGATGGTAGTTCTCTCATGGGCTGAAGCAGTATCCCTGATATTGGAGATCAATGAGAGCACTGTATTTACTGCAGTGTCAAATCCGATAGTATAATCTGTATAACCTAGATCGTTGTCTATGGTTCCCGGAACGCCCATCACCTTGATGCCTCTCTTATCAAGTTCCAATCCGCCTCTGAATGAGCCGTCCCCACCTACAACGATGAGGCCTTCTATGCCAAAAGTATCAAGCATTTGAGCCGCATGATCCTGACCCTCCTTAGTCATGAATCTTTCGCTTCTGGCAGTCCTCAGCATGGTTCCTCCCCGCTGCAGGATGTCGCCCACTGACTTCCATTCCATTTTCTTGATGTCTCCATCCAGCAAACCTTCGTAGCCTCGTTCGATCCCGTAAATCTCCATCCCCATGGAGAGACCTTTTCTTACAGCTGCTCTGACTGCCGCATTCATTCCCGGCGAATCTCCGCCGCTGGTAAGTATTCCTATCCTCTTCATCTTAGTACCTCTTCGTTCATATAATGATTTGTTATTTTCGGTTATTTAAGCTCAGCCCTTATAGTTGGCTTCTCCCACGATGGCCACTATCTTTTTTCTGAAATCTCCATCAGGCTGTACCCACAATGCTTCATCGGTCCTGAAAGAACCGCCTGCAGGCATGTATATTATGGCCTGGCATCTGCCCTTATGCTGCTGCATTATTACCTTGATTTCTTCCAGGATCCTTCCCGTATCACCTTCAGGAAGTTTGATCTTGATGATTCCTTCAGGCTGTTCACTCTTCTTCTCGCTCCGGATTGACTGCGGCTTGACATTTCCGCTTCGTTTCAGCTCCCTAAGATCTACGATCTTCTCAGCCAGCAGCTTAGGCACTTCACCTTCCTTGAAATTTATGGTCCCTGTTATGGCAACGATGCTGTCCTCTGCCACCAAGGCACCATATCTTTCATAAACATTGGGGAACACCACAACTTCCACTGTGCCGAGCAAGTCTTCCATATCTACGAAAGCCATCATCTTACTGCTCTTGGTGATCAATGTCTTCTTAGCAGTTATTATCCCTGCCATGACAGCATTCATACCATCCTTGATGAAGCTGTGGGCTTCACCCTGTTCTTCGCTGTCCAGAACATCTGCCAGATCCTGTGATGTTACAGATACAGCGCGGCTGATGGTCTCCTCGTATTCTTTCAGCGGATGGTCTGTTATATATACGCCCAGCATTTCCTTTTCCTGGGCGATGAGGATCTCCTTGTCGAAGTTCTTCACATCAGGAAGAGTGCCTGCTTTGCTTGTCTCCATAGTATCTGAATTGAGCTGGAACAGTGACAGCTGTCCTTCAACATTATGCTTGGCGCTGGACTGGGCTGATTCCATCAGCTTTTCATATATACCCATGTGGGCTGCTCTGTTCCCATCCAGACAGTCAAGTGCTCCTGCCTTGA
>CAYTVH010000051.1:0-8591 GCA_964441805.1 uncultured Oscillospiraceae bacterium
GCCAATGGCACTCTGCGCATTCATCGGAGCATACTTCGCACAGGCTACTAAGCTGTCTCTGGGAACTGCAATGTTCGACCCAACCGGAGTGTTCTACTATATCGATAACAAGTTCGTTGTTTTGATATCTGCACTGGGTGTTGTAGTTGCAACGGTTACAACTTGCGTAGCAGCCAACGTGGTAGCACCTGCCAACGGATTTTCCAACATCTCACCTAGAAGGATTTCCTATAGACGCGGAGTGTTGATTACGATATTCATCGCATTTTTCATTCTGCAGGCTTGGTGGATCTATGGTTCCGGCGGTGCATACTTCACTTGGATGAATGCTTACGGAACGATCCTGGCTCCAATCGCTGCTATCTTCATCGCAGACTACTTCGTATGCAAGAAGAAGAGGATCGACGTTGCCGGACTGTTCAAGGGCGAAAACGGAAGATACTGGTACTCAAACGGTATCAACTGGGCCGGTATCATTGCCTGGTTCGTGGCATTTATATTCCCACTGCTCACATACTTCGGAGCATCCGGAACATTCTTCAGCTTCATCAACTCCATCAACTACATTTGGTCATTCGTAGTAGGTTTCGTAGTATATGTACTCCTGATGAAAACATCTCTGGCTAAATACTCCTATGTAACCGAAATAGACCATGCAGCATTTACAGAAAGCAGCGATATTGGCATAAATAAAAGAACCTTGTGACTTGATAGTCACAAGGTTCTTTTTCGTTGCAATTGGCGCGCCACAAGGGACTTTTGCGTATGCTTCGCATCCGCCGTCCTGCACAGGTCCCCCTCGACCTGTTTGGACACTTCACTGTTCGACAGTTCACCGAACTGTCTCACTACGTTCAGGCCCTTTCGGGTTCGAGTCCCTCTATCTATATGCACGCCAAATAAAAAGACAGGTCTATGACCTGTCTTTTATTTGGCGCGCCACAAGGGACTCGAACCCCTAACCTGCGCATTCGTAGTGCGTTACTCTATCCATTGAGCTAGTGGCGCTCGTCGGCACAACTGCGATAATCATTATACAACACAATACCATGTCGTGTCAAAGGGAAAATACTCCGCTAGCATTTAGCGGAGTATTTTAAGCAATTGTTGTGATTTTATTATTTTAAGAGGTTGTTTCTTATCATTGACCGTACTTATTTATTTTTAGTCTTCTTCTACCGGTACGAAGTATTCTTTGCCTACTCCGCAGTTAGGGCAGATCCAGTTTTCCGGAAGATCTGCGAATGGTACTCCCGGTGCCACTCCACCGTCTCTATCACCGAGCCTTGGATCATAAACGTATTCACATGGTTCACACTTATATCTCTTTGATAAATCCTTTGACATTTTCTTTTCCTCCTTCATGTTAATTTATACTTGACTTTTTTAGTTAACTTTCTTTGTTGAGCTTATTATACCATTTTGGTATAGATTGTCAACACCTTTTTTCATATTTTTTTATAAAATTTTTTCTCTCATCCTAAGCAGGACTTTTTTCTCGATCCTGGACACTTGCACTTGTGATATACCAAGGACCCCTGCGATCTGCTGCTGGGTCATGTCTTTGAAATAACGAAGTACGATTATCTGCCGTTCTCTTTCTTCCAGATCTCTTATGGCCGCCTTCAGATCCATCATATCAACGTTCTGAGCTTCTTCATCCACATAATACCCTCCGTGCATCCCTTCAGGGATAAGGGTATTATCCAAGCTTTCCACATTGGATAAAGAGTCGATGGCCTCCAGGATCTCCATAACGTGTTCCGAAGAAACTTCCAGCTCCTTTGCGAGATAGCTGATCTTGGGGCTTTTGCCGTATTTATTGTAATACTCCTGCTGTATGTTTTTTAAGTTTTTCATTTCGGTCTTCAGCTGACGGCTTATCTTGATCTTTCCGTCGTCACGAAGAAACCTTTTTATTTCACCTAGTATCATGGGGACAGCATAGGTTGAAAACATCACGTCGAAACGGCAGTCGAACCTGTCGATGGCTTTTACCAGCCCCACGAACCCCACCTGCATCAGGTCTTCCGGCTCGTAGTAATTCGACGTATACTTCATGGCTAAGTTCTTTACTAGTCCGATGTTTTGACTGACTATGAGCTCCCGCGCCTGCGCATCGCCCTTCTGTGCTGCCTCGATTAGTTTGTATGTATCCTCCTTAGCTACCGGTGTGTATTTAGATGTCACCTAAGATATCCAGTTGCTTGGTCATGATAACGGTAGTCCCCTTACCGCACTCTGATATGACCTTCAGCTTATCCATGAAGCTTTCCATCACTGTGAATCCCATGCCGGATCGTTCTTCCTCGTCGCCTGTGGTAAAAAGAGGTTCCATGGCTTTGGGCACATCTTCTATACCTACGCCCTCATCCTTTATTATTATGGTCAGCTTGCCTCCTTTTTCCAAAGTGCACTCCATGGTGACGGTGGGAGTTCCTGCTTCCTTCGGGTCGGCCGCCCGGCTGCCATATCCGTGTATTATGCAGTTGCTCACTGCCTCCGACACGGCTGTCTTGATCTCGGTCAGCTCCTCCACCGTCGGATCTGCCGGCATCACAAAGGCTGCAGCTGCAGATCTGGCAAAGCCCTCGTTTTGCGCCACAGCACTGAATTCCATCCTCAAAACATTATCCATAAATCAAACCTCCATACGTAATTGTTCCTGTCCCCCAAGCATGGCAAGTGCACTCTGCACATCACCCACCCCCGGGATGATGGAAAAAACTCCGGCCATGGTCAGGATCTTTTCTATATATTCGGAGCATCCGCTTATGCAAAGCTTCCCTCCGCTTTTTGCCAGCTTTTTGTATCTGCCAAGGGCGACTCCGATGCCGGAGCTGTCCATAAACTCCACTCCTGAAAAATCCAGGATCAGATCATTGCACGAAAATTCCTTCATGGTTCTGTCTATGGTGCTGCGCAGCGGTGCGGCACTGTGATGATCCACCTCTCCTCGCACTGAAGCTATAAGTATGCCGTCTGAAACTTTGAAAAAAACTTCCACTAAAAAACCCCCTTTTCGAGACTGTATTCTACAATTAGTATACGTCCAAAATGGGGGTCTTGTCCTTAAGAGAAAATGTCGAAAAGACACTAGTTATGCCGGATAGATATCGATGATCTCTTCTGATTCCACAGCTGCTGCGATCAATGCCTCACAATCCAGCTTGGATTCTGATTCCAGGATCCTTTCCAGCTTAGGCTTGGTTGCCGGATGCTTAGGCAGGAAAACTGTGCAGCAGTCTTCATAAGGCTGGATGGAAGTTTCGTAAGTTCCGATCTCCATGGCCTTGTCCATGATATCCACCTTATCCATGGCGATGAGCGGTCTCATTACAGGCATGGTCACCGATGCGTCCGTAACTACCAGTGACTCTGCAGTCTGGCTTGCTACCTGACCCAGGTTTTCCCCTGTGATCAGCATATTACAGCCTGTGTTTTCGGCAACGCGCTGAGCGATCCTCATCATGAATCTTCTCACCAGGATAGTAGTTTCTTCTTCAGGGCAGTTCTGTACGATCTGTTCCTGGATAGGCAGCAGGTTGATAACGTGCATCTTGAATCTGCCGCAGTATGTTGCAACCAGGCTTGCCAGGTCTTCTACCTTTTCCTGAGCTCTCTGGCTTGTGTACGGATATGAATGGAAGTGGATGGCTTCGATCATCATGCCGCGCTTTGCCATCATCCATGTTGCCACAGGTGAGTCGATACCGCCTGAAAGCAGTGAAAGGCCTTTGCCGTTGGTTCCCAGGGGAAGTCCGCCGAATCCTGCGATCTTGTCCTGATATATATATGACTTGTCCTGTCTAACGTCCACATAAAGAAGGCAGTCAGGGTTATGAACGTCAACTTTAAGGACTTTGCATCCCTTGAGGACTGCGCCGCCGATCTGTCTGCCGATCTCAGGTGACTTGACAGGGAAGTTCTTGTCAGCTCTCTTGGCTTCCACCTTAAAAGTTTTGACGCCTCTTTCTTCGATGGCTTCCAGCATGTAATCGACTGCCGCTGCACCGATGGATTCCATGGTGCTTTCACACTCGATGGCCGGGCTGATGGATGCCACGCCGAACACCTTGGAAATTTCCTTGATGATGGCCTGCTTGTCAAGGCTCTTGTCAGCCCTCACCCAGATGAGACCTTCGTGTCTCTTGACAGTGATGCCGTCGAACTTCTTCAGCAGCTTCTTGATCCTTTCCACCAGCATCCTTTCGAAATACGGCTTGTTCATACCCTTGAGAGCAACTTCTCCGCATCTTACTATAAAAATATGTTCATTGTTCATGATTTCGCTCATTTAAGTTTCTCCTATCTGAGTGTCTGTTTATCTGAAGCTTCCCAGCTTCCTGAATCTCTTAACAGCTCCGCTGACCTTATCGATGACGATATCCATTTCTTCCATGGCATTCATCCTGCCGAAGCTGAACCGGAGCGTTCCTTCGATTTCTTTATCTCTAAGTCCCATGGCCTTAAGCACGTGGCTCTGCCCCTTTTTATTGGATGAGCACGCCGAGCCTGTGGATACATATATTCCATCCTGTTCCAACGTATGGAGCAGCACTTCGCCTCTGGTTCCAAGGAAAGTTATATTGAGCACGCTTCCGCAGCACTGCCCTGATTTTTCGCCGGCTTCCTCAGGGCTGTTGATGATGATATCTTGAAGTTCTGCCTTGAGTCCATCCATCAGGTACTGTCTCATGCGGATGATGTGCGCCATCTCAGCCTTTCTCGTCTTTTCGCTGAGCTCAGATGCTTCCCCCAAACCTGCTATCCCCGGCACGTTCTGGGTGCCTGAACGCTTTCCTTCTTCCTGGCCGCCGCCTTCGATGAATGCGGGGATGTTCACCTTGTCCCTTATCCAAAGGGC
Source organism: uncultured Oscillospiraceae bacterium (assembly GCA_964441805.1). Lineage (GTDB taxonomy): Bacteria > Bacillota > Clostridia > Peptostreptococcales > Anaerovoracaceae > Lentihominibacter. The sequence continues at coordinate 4,868 of CAYTVH010000051.1, forward strand.
GCCTGTTCCCTTCGGTCCGTGGATCTTGTGTCCGCTGACCGACACGGCATCAGCCGCTTTGCAAAGAGGCACTTTGCCGAAGCTCTGAACTGCGTCCGTGTGGAAGATCCCCGGCGCGTTCTTAGCTTTCATGATATCCTTGACCTTTTCCACCGGCATGATAGTTCCTGCTTCATTGTTGACGTGCATCAGCGTAACCAGTATGGTCTCATCGTTTATTGCCGATTCCAGCTGCTGTTCATCCAGTCTGCAGTTTCTGTCCACATCCAGGTAAATCACCTGGAAACCTTGCTTTTCAAGGGTCTTGCAGCACTCCAGCACCGCCGGATGCTCCACCTTGGAAGTGACGATACGGTTTCCGCGGCGCCCCAGCGCCTTGGCAGCTCCGAAGATGGCCATGTTGTCAGCCTCTGTACCGCCGGAGGTGAAGTAGGCTTTGCCCCCTGCCAGTCCCAAAGCGTCCTGCAGCTGTTTGCGCGCCTTTTTGACAGACTTCTCGCTGTCCACTCCCAGCTGGTAAAGGGATGACGGGTTTCCGAAGATCTCCTCCATATGCTTTACCATCACAGATGTTACCTGAGGGTATTGTTTAGTTGTACCGCTGTTATCGAGATAAATCATTTCTTTCCTTTCGAGAAAAGAAGCAATATCCGGCTGTGCCGAACATTGCTTCATTATTGCTTAGTTTGTCCGCCGACTATTTAGCGTAGTCTACAGCTCTCGTTTCTCTCACCACATTGACCTTGATCTGACCCGGATATTCCAGTTCAGATTCGATCTTCTTGGAGATATCTCTTGCCAGCAGTGCGATGGCATCATCACCAACTTCATCAGGCTTAGCGATGATCCTGATTTCTCTGCCTGCCTGGATAGCGAATGATCTTTCAACACCTTCAGTAGTGTTGGCGATCTCTTCAAGCTTCTGCAGTCTCTTGATGTAGGATTCGAGAGTTTCTCTTCTTGCTCCCGGTCTTGCAGCCGAAAGCGCGTCCGCTGCAGCGATAAGTACGGCTTCGATGGACTTAGGTTCATAGTCGCCGTGGTGTGCAGCCATACCGTTGATAACTGCTTCGGATTCCTTGTACTTCTTCAGCACTTCCATACCGATATCAACGTGGGTTCCTTCTCTTTCGTGGTCAAGCGCCTTACCGATGTCGTGGAGCAGACCTGCTCTCTTGGCGAGAGTAACATCAAGTCCCAGTTCTCCTGCCATCAGTCCGGCCAGATGTGCCACTTCGATGGAATGCTTCAGCACGTTCTGTCCGTAGGAAGTTCTGTACTTCAGTCTTCCCAGCAGCTTTATCAGTTCAGGGTGAAGGTTGTGGATACCAACTTCGAATGTGGCCTGTTCGCCCGCATCCTTGATGATAGCGTTGACTTCACGCTCTGACTTTTCTACGGTTTCTTCGATACGAGCCGGATGGATCCTTCCGTCTACGATCAGTTTTTCGAGAGACAGTCTTGCGATTTCTCTTCTTACAGGGTCGAAGCCTGAAAGAATAACTGCTTCAGGTGTGTCGTCGATGATCAGGTCGATTCCTGTCAGAGTTTCGATGGCTCTGATGTTACGTCCTTCTCTGCCGATGATACGTCCCTTCATTTCATCGTTAGGCAGCGGAACTACCGATACTGTGGATTCTGCCACGTGGTCAGCTGCACATCTCTGGATCGCTCCTGTGATGATTTCCTTAGCCTTCTTATCAGCTTCGTCCTTAGCCTTGTTTTCGATTTCTTTATAGAGCGCAGCAGCGTCTCCTCTTGCTTCTTTTTCTACCTTCTGCAGGATGATCTCTCTAGCCTGTTCGATGGAATAGCCCGAGATCTTTTCCAGCTCTTCCAGCTGTCTTGCCAGCAGTTTATCCATTTCCTGCTGCTTATTGATCAAACTCTTTTCTTTATTTGTGATGCTTTCTTCTTTCTTCTCAATATTTTCAAGTTTTCTGTCTATGGATTCTTCTTTCTGGATAAGTCTTCTTTCGGATTTCTGGATCTCATTTCTTCTTTCTCTGATATCCCTTTCCGCGTCACTCCTGTGTTTGTGAGCCTCTTCCTTTGCTTCAAGGATCATTTCCTTCTTCAGGGTCTCGGCTCTGTTCTCTGCATCGAGAATCAAATTCTTAGCTTTCTGCTCAGCATTTCCAATGGTTTTTTCGCCAACGGTTTTTCTAAGTATATATCCAACCAGCAGCCCTAATACAAGCGCAACCAGTCCAACTACGATAGGTACTATTACTCCTGCCATACAGTTGCCCTCCTTTTCTTCAGTTTTCAGTTTTCAATTTGCAATTCTATAATCAAATTTAAAGTTACTTGTAAAATATCAAAACATCACCGTAAGGTAATAAATTTTAATTAAAAGCACACAATATTATTATAGACTTTTTTGTTTGTCTAGTCAAGGAAATGGAGGGCGCAATATGAACAAATTTTCGCACCTTTTGAAGCGTTGTGATCACTGGATCCTTGCGTCATCTCTGGGGCTCTCGGTACTGGGTATCTTCAGCCTTATGAGCATTACCCGCGACGATGAGACCTTCCTTTCCAGGGAAGTTTTGATACAGTCTGTGGCCCTTGTCATCGGTCTTGCGACAGCTGCCGTTATCCTGATGCTGGGCTACAGATACTTTACGGAACTGGAAAAAATCATATATATCTTAAGCATATTTCTGCTTCTTTTGGTCTATGTGCCGGGGCTTGGGACTTCGGTCAACGGTTCTCGCTCATGGATATATCTGGGCTTTACGACGTTCCAGCCATCGGAAGTGGTAAAGATATCGTTCATCATACTTATGGCATCTTACTTATCGAGAACTTCTGAATCTCTTGGCACTGCAAAAGGCATGATCATGGCAGCCCTCTACGGGCTTCCTTTTGTTTTACTCATATCCAAAGAGGATTTCGGCAGCGGCTGTGTATTCTGCGCCATCTGGCTTTTCATGGTCTTCTGCTCAGGTCTTGAACTGAAGATCATCCGACGCATCGCCATGACGGTCATCTTCCTGCTGCCCTTGTTTTATTCCTTTTTGGCCGGCTATCAAAAGGACAGGATCGATGCATTCCTCCATCCCGGCAACCTTGATCTTCCCGGCAATTACCAAGTCTGGAACTCCAAGGTTTCCATCGGCTCCGGCGGTTTTTTCGGAAAAGGCTGGATGGCCGGCACCCAGAGCAGTCTCGGTTTTTTACCTGTCCCCGAGTCGGATTTCATCTTCGCTGCAACAGTTGAAGAGATCGGTTTTCTCGGCGGACTGATCATCTTGGTTCTGTTCGGGGTCCTCATTTATCGTGCAATGAAAGTTACCAAATATGCAAAGGACCTGCAGGGAGCACTCATAGGCGCAGGGCTTTCAGGGATGTATTTCTTCCAAGCCTTCGAAAACATCGCCATGTCCATGGGACTGATGCCGGTGACCGGTATCACCCTGCCGTTCTTAAGCTACGGCGGCTCATCCATGATTTCTGCCATGATGGGGATCGGGCTTCTTCTCAGCATCAGCTGCAGGCAGAAGTTGTAGGGGCAAAGCGCCACTGATCGACCCTTGGTTTTCCTGTCACCAATGACCCCGTTTCTCTTAAGTATAAATAAACACATTGATTTATGGGAATTTTGTTCCGATTTATATCACTCACAGACCCGTCCACCCCAGATATTCTCTTGAAATCAAAACTCCCGCCAAAAATGGGAGTTTTTCGTCGATTACTCCCATAAATAAGTGGTTTTTTA
>CAYTVH010000051.1:8691-12994 GCA_964441805.1 uncultured Oscillospiraceae bacterium
CGCCGGCTTCGTCTTTCTTTGATGTCTCTACTGCGCGATCCTTGATGCTATATCAGCAAAGTTTGATTCTATATAAGTCCCGCTCTTGCAAACGATCGGGATCCCTTTATTGGTTGAAATATGTATGTTCTCATCGTATTGGATGAGACCTGCCACAGGATTCTTGAACATCTGCATGATCTCATCAAGGCCGGGAACCAGACCTGCCTGCATCAGTTCTATCTTCACTTTGTTCACGACGATGCAAACGTTCTCGATCTGCTTTTCTCTGAGATATCTTTCGGTGGTATCGGCATCTCTGAGGGAAGCAACTTCAGGCTCGGTCACGATCACTGTTCTGTCTGCAGCTGCGATGGCCACGTCGAACATATCGCCGATACCTGCCGGGCAGTCCACGATGATATAATCAAAATACTTTCTCAGCTTGTTGCAGAGGATTTCCATATGGAGAGGAGTCATATCTCTGTCGTCTTTTCTTGGGGAAGCGGCCATGAAATAAAGGGTGCTGAAACCATCTACTCTGAGCATGGCCTTCTTGATACGGCACATGCCTGAAATAACATCCATGATGTTATAGATGACCTTGTTTTCCATACCCAAATAGATGTCCATGTTCCTAAGGCCCATGTCCATATCAAGCATCATGACTCTTTTTCCTTGTCTTGCCAGGGTGGCACCAAGATTGACCGCAAACATGGTCTTGCCTGTGCCGCCTTTACCTGACGAAACTAAAATAACTTTTCCCATTCTGATATTTCTCCGTACTTTCCTATGATCTCACGCACAACCGGAGCGGCATTCAAGGAGGTCTTCCCCTGTACCAGCATCACAGCAACCGCTATCTGCGGATCATCTGCCGGCGCCAGTGCCACCGTCCATGCGAAGTTGTCATAACTCTCTTTGTATTGGTCGATATCTTCAGCCGTGATATCGTGCGAGCTCAGATTTATCACTGCCCTTCTCAAGGCTTTGACTTCCGAACCGTAAATGTCGGGGTATTCTTCCATGAGCCTCGCAGCCTCTTCTTCAGCTTGTCCAAAACTCACATCGGGAGCGATAAGATGCAGATGTCTCTTAAGGTAATCCTTTTCATCTGAGGTGTTGATCTTTCCTGCCCTCTGGGCTGTCCCCGTCTTGGCAGCAACAGCATACGGAAAGTTCCCAAATACTCCGTAAAGGGATCCGCCCCTTGCGGATGTAACTTCTGTCATGGCGTCTGTCACCACTTCCAGGTCGGACGGGCTGATCGACGAAACACTGCCGCCGGTGTCTGCTGCATCTTCAAGGTTTTCCGAATTCTCCCGTTCTTCATCCATGATCAGGGAAAGATCACTTTTGATCCCGCCGTTTCCTATGGCAGCCATATACCGTGCCATCTGGACGGTGGTATATGCATTATCGCCCTGTCCGATGGAAATATTGAAAGTATCCCCAACAGACCACTCCATCTGGTCAAAATATGTGTATTTGCATATTTCAGCCAGCTCTGTCACCTTATCATTTTTGATAGAATCCTCCTTTTTTAGTTTGCCTATTATTTCTTGTAAAGTCAAGTCTTTATCTGACCAATTTATTATTTTTTCCATTTTATCCTCAAGGCTGTCCCTGTCTTTGAGGACGCTTTTTTTAAAATACGTTTCGCATTCTTCCGTCAAAAACTCTCTGAGGGATGATTTTACTGCCTGCTTTTTCAAAGCTCTGGACGGCAGGCTTCCTGAGGTTTCGTCGATCTCTATCCCTGTCTTTTCCCCAAGTCCCAGCTTTTTCGCAAAGTCTCCTATGGTCTCGTTGGTGATTTCTTCTTCGTAACCCAAAGAAACATCAGATGCCAGATCCATCCCGATGGCGATGTCATAAAAATAGTAGTTGCATGACACCTTCATGGCTTCTGCCAAGTCCACGTATCCATGGGTGGCTTTGGTATCATTCCACAAAAAACAACCAAATTTGCGTCCTGCGATGCTGACATATCCGGCATCATAAAGCGCTCTCTTCTCATCAAGACCACAGCTCAAAGCGGCCAGTGCCGTCACCGGCTTGAAGGTCGATCCCGGCTGGACTGCACTGAGTGCCGCAACGTTGTACATGGGCGATGGACTCAGAGGATCGTTGGGATTCTCCTGCTGAAGTGCTGCCCATTTTTCAGAGGATATCCCTGTAACAAAATCATTGGGATCAAAGTCGGGACAGCTGGCCATAGCAAGGACCTGCCCGGTTTTCACATCGATGACAACAGCTGCACCAACTGCAGCATTTTTGGCATAAGTCATCTGTACATTGCCGTAATCGCTTATGAAGGTGCCGCCTGCCGCAGCCTTGACCACTGCCTGCTCGAGGGCATCTTCTGCAGTTTTCTGAAGGTCAAGGTCTATGGTAAGCCGTACAGTATCGCCTTTTTCGGTGTCGCTTTTATCAAGGATATCGGTGACATTTCCCAGGGAATCCACCTGCAGTCTGCTGACTCCATCGTCTGCTTTCAAAACATCTTCACAGTACTTTTCTATACCGCTTTTGCCTATCATAGCATCTTGTCTATAGCCTTTTTCTTCAGAGAACACTTCCGATTCGTCTTCAGATATCCTGCCGAGATATCCCACCACATGGGAAGCAACAGCACCTTCGGGATATTCCCTCACGTAGTTTTTTGAGATATATACTCCGGGGTATCCTTCTTGTTGTATGGCATTGGCAGTTTCTGCAGAAACATCCTCTGCCAAGGTTATGGGCATATACGACATGTAACCGTTGTCCGCCAGGGTATCCTTGACATCCTGCTGAGTCACATTGACGTCTTCTCCTCTAAATTCAAGAAAAGACATGACTTCAGCCGCCGAAGTCAATGCCTTTTCTTTATCGATATCTACCCTGCTGATGTTGACCGAATAGACAGGGCTGCTGGTGGCGATGATCCGGCCATTCCTGTCTACGATATCTCCCCTGGGTCCTGTCTCATAAACAGCCCTCATGGACATGTCTTCGGCGTAAGATTCCCACTTGTCGTTTTGGATCACCGTCAGCATGAAAAGCCTTCCTGCCAGCAGCAGACCCAAAGCCGCCATGAATGAAATTATTAATCTATGCCTTGACTTGCCCCCTGCCAACAAGATCCGACCTCCTCTCAAATCATCCCGGCTGCCCTCATGCTGACATATTTACCGTCTCCGATTATGATGTGATCCAGTACCGGTATCCCCAGTATATCTCCTGCTTCCATGAGCCTCTTGGTGGTGGTCACATCCATCTCGCTTGGAGTCGGGTCTCCGCTGGGATGATTATGTACGAAAATAACAGATCCTGCGCTTCTTCTGACTGCATCTATGAATACTTCCCTGGGATGGGTCGTGCTGGAGCAAAGATCTCCCACCGAAACCTCTGCCTCCTCTATGATCTGCCCCTTTGCATTGATCATGAGGCTGATGAAGTGCTCTTTCTTGTGGTAACGCATCCTTTCCATGAAGATATCTGCTATGTTGGATGAACTTTTTATGACGTCTTTTTCTTCCGGCGGGATGGACGCCATGCGCTTTCCAAGCTCTACAGCTGCCAAAAGCTCACATGCCTTGGCTGTACCGATACCCTTTATGGATGCCAGCTCTTCGGGACGGCACTCGGCCAGATACTTTATACCGGACTTGTCCAGCGACAGTATGTCAGCGGCCAGTTCCATGGCAGAACGGCCATGACCTCCGCTTCCCATGAGAAGTGTCAGTATCTCCATATTGGAAAGTTTCTCCTTTCCCTCCCGCAAAAGTTTTTCTCTGGGCTTTTCCCATGTTGGTAATTCTCTAATTTTCATTTTTCCCATTTCCTCCTTTTTTATCAGCAAAATCTCCCGGGCGAAACAAACACCCGCCCTTTTTATTTTACCATTTATTTCCATCTTGTCCAACAGTTTTCATTAAATTCCCCTCTTCTCATTAAATATTTTTGTCCTGCTGCGGCATAATAATTAGTGCAAACTTTTGATTGGAGGTAACAAAATGGATATCAACAAAAGCATCAAATGTACTGTAGAGGACTGTCAGCATCATGCTCATACAGCAGATTACTGCTCACTGGACTGCATCACTGTGGGTACACACGAATGCAATCCTAAGTCTGATCAGTGCACAGACTGTCTGTCATTCGAAAGGAAATAACCTGAAATAGGATCAGGCTCTTTTCGACAGGCCAGGCACTTCCCCTCTGATTTTTGCATATAGTAAAAATCTATAGAGGGGGAGTACATAATGAGCGTTTCTTTTCCTAAGCCACTGACAGAAAAAGAGGAAAAGTATTACATAGAGGCGTATGAAAACGGCGA
>CAYTVH010000052.1:0-12814 GCA_964441805.1 uncultured Oscillospiraceae bacterium
ATCCTGTCCGACATCCAGGGTATGGAAGACTTCCTGGGCGACATGGACTTCAAGGTTGCCGGAACAGCTAAAGGCGTAACTGCCATCCAGATGGACATCAAGGTACACGGACTTTCAAAGCAGGTACTGCAGGATGCTCTGAAGCAGGCTTATGAAGGCAGAATGCACATCATGGGCGAAATGCTGGATGAAATCGCAGAGCCTAGAGCTGAACTGTCACCTTATGCTCCAAGAATCATTTCAATGCAGATCGATCCTGATCATATCAGAACAGTTATCGGACCCGGAGGCAAGACCATCAACAGGATCATTGCCGACACAGGCGTTAAGATCGATATCGATGATACAGGCCTCGTTTACATCGCAGCTCCTGACATGGAATCTGCTCAGGCAGGTGTTCGTGAGATCGAACTGCTTATCAAGGAACCTGAACCGGGTGAAATCTATGAAGGTAAAGTAACTAGGATCCTGACAACTGCAAAGGGTTCAGTAGGTGCTTTCATCGAGATCCTGCCTGGTAAGGAAGGACTGCTCCACATCTCAAAGATGGCTAAGGAAAGAGTAGAAAAGGTTGAAGACGTGATGAACGTTGGCGACGTTGTTAAGGTAAAAGTTACTGAAATCGACAGTCAGAATAGGATCAACCTGTCAAGAAAAGAACTGCTGTAACAAACTTGTAAAAAAGTAAATACACAGTGTTATCAAATCGACCTGAGAAGTAAGGAAATTCAAGCTTTCCGGGTCGATTTTTTATTGGGGAAAATCGCAAAGTAATTACTTTATTGCACAGTAAAAAATACATATTTGCTGTATTGACACAAATTGTATTTGGATGTACTATGTATACAGAATTCAACATAACAAAATATACATATATATAAGCATGTAGTTAAAGGGAGGTATAAAAATGAAAATGCAGTTTAAACAGTGGAATGGATTTGTAACGGGAGCATGGACTGACCTGGTTGATGTCGATGATTTTATCCGTTTGAATTATAGACCATACGAGGGAGACGAGAGCTTCCTGGCAGGACCAACTGAGAGAACAAAGGTTGTATCGGAAAAGGTAAAGGCGCTTATCGCAGAAGAAGCTGCCAAGGGCGGTGTTCTGAAGGTAGATGCAAGCAAGATCATGAGCGCTACAGCTTATGGTCCGGGATACATAGATAAGGAAAGAGACCTCATCGTAGGTCTTCAGACAGATGAACCTCTTAAGAGAGGCGTATGCCCGTTTGGCGGAATCAAGATGGCAAGAACTTCAGCTGAAGCTTACGGAGAAAAGCTGTCAGATGAGATCGAAAACATCTTCAAATATGTAACAACTCACAATGACGGCGTATTCAGCGTTTATTCAGATGAAATGAAAGCTGTTAGACATGCCGGATTTATCACAGGACTTCCTGATGCTTACGGAAGAGGAAGGATCATCGGAGACTACAGAAGAGCTGCTCTTTACGGTATCGATGCTCTTATCGCTGAAAAGAAGAGAGACAAGGCATTCTACGGAAGCCGTCCTATGGATGAAGATAATATCAGACTGATCGAAGAGATCCATAAGCAGATCGTTGAGCTGGGCGAACTGAAGAAGATGGCTGAGATGTACGGATTCGATATCTCACAGCCTGCAAAGGACACCAAGGAAGCTATCCAGTGGCTGTACTTTGCATATCTGGGTGCTATCAAGGAAGAAAACGGTGCAGCCATGTCCATCGGAAGAACTTCTTCCTTCATAGATATCTATGCAGAAAGAGACCTGGAAAACGGCGTATACACAGAAGAAGAGATCCAGGAAATGATCGACGACTTCATTCTGAAGCTTCGTGTGGCAAGACACCTGAGAACTCCTGAATACAACGAACTGTTCGGCGGAGACCCAATGTGGATCACAGAAGGTATCGGCGGAATGGGTCTTGATGGAAGAACTAAGGTTACTAAGAACTCATACAGAATCTTAAACACTCTGTACAACCTGGGACCATCACCTGAACCTAACATGACAGTGCTGTGGTCAGACGGACTGCCTGAGCCTTTCAAGAGATTCTGTGCGCAGGTTTCCATCGACACTGACTCCATCCAGTACGAAAACGATGACGTCATGAGACCTACATACGGCGAAGACTACTCCATCGCATGCTGCGTATCAGCCATCGAAATGGGAAGACAGATCCAGTACTTCGGAGCAAGATACAACCTGGCTAAGATCCTGACACTGGCACTCAACGGCGGTATCGACGAAATGACTGGCGAACATCTGGGACCTCAGATGGAACCTATCCAGGGAGACGGACCTATCGATTACGAAGAAGCAAAGAGAAGATTTGACATATACAGAGAATGGCTGTGCGGACTTTACGTTAACATCATGAACGTTATCCACTACATGCACGACAAGTATGACTACGAAAAGATCCAGATGGCATTCCTTGACAGTAACGTTAAGAGACTGATGGCATTTGGTATCGCAGGACTTTCGGTAGCGGCTGATTCATTCAGTGCTATCAAGTACGCTAAGGTATATCCTATCAGAAACGAAGAAGGCGTTATCGTTGACTACAAAACTGAAGGAGAATTCCCTAAGTTCGGAAACGACGATGACAGAGTAGATGAGATCGCAGCAGAACTGGCAGAAGGAACTATCGCTGAACTGAGAAAGCACCCTGCTTACAGAAACGCTGTACACACTCTCTCAGTGCTGACCATCACTTCAAACGTAGTATACGGTAAGAAGACAGGTAATACACCTGACGGAAGAAGAGCAGGCGAACCTTTCGCTCCGGGCGCTAACCCAATGCACAACAGAGACCAGAAGGGTGCTATCGCATCATTGAACTCCGTATCAAAGATCAAGTGGGAAGAATGCAAGGACGGCGTATCCTACACATTCAGCATCACTCCTGAAACACTGGGTAAGGACAAGGAAAAGCAAAAGGATGTTCTGGTAGGACTCATGTCCGGTTACTTCAACCAGGGAGCACACCACCTGAACGTAAACGTGCTGAACAGAGAAATGCTGATGGATGCATTCGAAAATCCTGACAAGTATCCTAACCTGACAATCAGAGTATCCGGATATGCGGTACGTTTCAACGCTCTTTCCAAGGCTAACCAGAAAGAAGTGATCATGAGAACTTTCCATGAATCAATCTAAATCGTAACAGGAGCTGCTTATGACAATAGGACGACTTCACTCGATAGAGACCTTTGGAGCAGTTGACGGTCCGGGAATCAGAACGATATTCTTCCTGCAAGGATGCCCTGCAAGATGTCTATACTGTCATAATCCGGACACCTGGAAGCCCAACGGAGGCCGGGAGATCGACATCTATGAGGTTCTGGAGACAGCCAAGCGTTCCATTCCCTATTACGGAAAGGAAGGCGGGGTCACTTTTTCAGGCGGGGAGCCGCTGATGCAGGGTGAATTCGTACTGGATGCCATGAGATTGCTAAAGAGGAGCAATATCAAAACAGTGATCGATACAAGTGCCACATTCATAGATGAGTACACAGAAGACATCATTGCAGAAAGCCAGATGCTTTTGCTTGATATCAAGCACAGTGATCCGAAACAGTTTTCAAAGATAAGCGGATGCTCACAGAAGAAGCTGATACAGATGATCGACATGATAAATGAATGCGGAACTCCTGTGTGGGTAAGACAAGTCATCGTTCCCGGTATAAACGATACTGACGACAATGTTAAGGCTCTTGCACATTTTGTGGACAAATCACTGAAAAATGTATATAAGGTAGAGCTGCTGGGTTATCATACCATGGCTCTCAACAAATATGAGAAGCTGGGTATGAAGTATAAACTTGAAGGCGTAAAACCGCTGGAAAAAAGAAAGCTCCATAACCTTACCAAGACTCTCAACAAGTACATAGACATATAAAAGGTTTATTCTCTCATAATTTTAAAATGGCAAATAAGCTTCGGTAGTTGCTTCCGGAGCTTATTTGTTTTTTATAGTGATTAACAATACGGCAGTTTTGAGGGAATTAATTGACAAATATTTCCAAAACGTGTACGATATATATAATTAAAAATAATTACACATGATATTTTGTTAAATTTGATGTGAGAAGATCAAAATGGCAGTTTGACAGCAAAATGATAATCGATAATGTGGGAACTGCCGCAACACAGTACGATTTTTAGGGGTTAAATCAGATTACTGTTTTCTTATTAAAAAAGACCGTGTGTAATAATTTAAAAAAACAAGATAATTACACATTTTTTACAAAACAGCTGTCAAAGAAGGGGGTTGGGGAACATGATAGATGTCAATGTGAAAGCGTATTTAAATGATTTGTTGGAAAATCACAAGCTGCTGCTTGTGAAATATCAAAAAGAGTTAAACAAGTTGCCTGAAGGAGAGCTTGGATTCAGAGCAGGGAAAAATAAAGATGGGCATGCGCTTTATTGCCATTACCTAAACGGACAGCGAATCGGTATAAGTAAGAACGATGAGCTGATAAATCTGCTTGCCGGAAAAAAATGCTTAGAGAAAGCCATCAAAATCACTGAAAACAATATAAAACATCTCCGGAAACTGGCGGCACAATACGATGATCCTGATTTAATCAGTGTGGCTGGCAAATTCCCGTATCATTATGCTGTCCACATGAATCATAATGAAGCGATATGGAATGAGAAGAAGCGCTTATGGCTAGCTGAGGAATTCGATCAAAGCACGTTCAATCCCTGGGAGAAAGTTCATAAGACTGCAAAGGGGCTCCGCGTCCGCTCAAAGTCTGAAGTGATCGTTGCAGAAAGGCTGGATTACTATAAGATTCCATATAGATATGAACAAAACGTATACATAAGGCAATATACCCGGTCGCCCGATTTTACGATCCTAACGAAAAGCGGCATCAAGTACTGGGAACATGCCGGTAAAGTGAATGATAAAGGCTACATACGAAAACATAATTGGAAGCTTGAACTATATGGGTCGATAGGTATAGTTCCATGGAAAAATCTGATCATAACTTATGACAATGAAAATGGAGAGATAGATACCAGAACCATTGATTCTGAGATTATAAATAAACTCATATAAAACAAATCAACAGTAAAAAATAAACTCAAGTAAATTTTTAGACTCGAGTTTATTTTTTTATTGCCAAAACCAATAAACAGGAGTATTCTTAAGCTGAGGAGGTGGTGCTATGGCGATATCAAGGCGCGAAGCCAATAAAATCAAATGCAGACAAGATATATTAAAGGCATCGAGACGTCTTTTCAAAGAAAAAGGCTATGACAACACCATGATCGAAGATGTGGCAGATAAGGCCGAGATATCAAAGGCTACTCTGTACAATTACTTTCCCAATAAGGAAAGCTTACTGGTTGGCACCATGGACGATCAAATCGTAACGACTCACAAGTATATATGTGAGAGCAGTGATGTAACAAGCTACGAAAAGATCAAACTGGCTTTGGAGTTCCTTGTCCTCGACAGCCGTCAGTTCATCGATGTCAGTCGCAGGATATTATACCTTAATGCTTGTGAAATCAGTCCCATGTACGGTAAGGTCAATGAAGTGAAGGAGATGTTCAGAGAACTTACAGATGGCGCGAAGAACGAAGGCATATTCAGAGAAGATATACATTCCATAGAAATCGTTGAACTGCTGATGAGTATATATCTCAACTCCCAGTTCCAGTGGAAGGATATCGAAGAATTAACAGAAGAACAAGTAAGGGCAAGGATAGAGCGCATGCTTGAACTGACCCTTGCAGGATGTTTTAAATAATATGGGCATGACCCTCGTGTATAAGAAAAGGAGAGAAAGAGAATGGAACAGAAATTCGGGATCACCAAATATCCTGACGCGCAGGAAATCAATAAGAAATTAGACGTGTTAAAAGAAATGCCTATCTACTCCATCAACAGAGATTATCTGCAGGAGATAGAAGGAGAGTATTTTGATAAGAAGTGTGCCAAATCAAAAGAAATGACCACGGCAGCTAAAGAGATAATACCGGGCGGAGTGCAGCATAACCTGGCATTCAACCACCCGTTCCCATTGGCAGTGGAAAAAGCAAAGGGTGCATATCTCTATGACGTGGATGGCAACGAGTATTACGACTTCCTTCAGGCAGGCGGCCCTGTCATCCTGGGAAGCAACCCTGATTTCGTAAGGGATAAGGTAATCGAACTGCTGCAGAACGGCGGCCCGTCCACAGGACTTTTCCATGAATATGAATATAAACTGGCCAAGAAGATCAGCGAATGTGTACCTACAGTTGACATGTTCAGAATGATGGGCTCCGGTAATGAAGCAGTAATGGGTGCCACAAGGATCGCAAGACTTGCAACTAAAAATAAACGCATCGTCAAGATGGGAGGAGCGTATCACGGTTGGAACGATCAGATGGCATGGAGCATCAGGATCCCAGGATCAAGATGGACTCAGGCCAGCGGCGTTCCCAAGAAGATGTTCAAATACACAGATGAATTCTTCCCTAACGATCTGGAAGATCTGGAAAGAGTCCTCAAGGAAAACACCAAGAAGGGCGGCACAGCTGCAGTATTCATCGAAGCCATCGGGCCTGAAAGCGGCACATGGCCTGTAGATAAGAACTTCCCAAGAGGAGTTGAATTCCTTTGCCGTAAGTACGATGCACTGTTGGTAGTGGATGAAGTAGTTACAGGTTTTCGTCTCGGATTATCGGGAGCGCAGGGATACTTTGATATCTCACCTGACCTGACCATTTTCGGTAAGATCATGGGCGGCGGATATCCGGGGGCAGGCGGTATCGGCGGCAAGAGGGAATATATGAAATATCTCTCTTCAGGTCTTGATGGAGGCAGCAAGAATCCTAAGGCACTGGTGGGAGGAACCATGGCAGCAGCACCTGTCAGCTGTGTGGCAGGATACCACACCATCTGCGAGATCGAAAGGACCAACGCGTGTGAAAAGGCAGGCAAGATGGGTGATCTGCTGACAGAAGGGCTCAACAAACTGATCGACAAGCACGGACTTCCGTTCGTAGCGTTCAACCAGGGATCTGTATGCCACCTGGATACAACAGGCTGCATGCACTACTCAATAGACTGGTCTAAGCCTTGGCAGATCCCTAACGTGCTGAAGCAGACATCCATCAGAAAGAAAGAAATGGAATACATGGGTGCCGCATACATGGCTGAAGGTATAGTCACACTGGCAGGAAACAGGATCTATACATCTGCAGCCTACGACGAAGAAATGATAAAAGATGTTCTCAACAGATTCGACAGAGTATTTGCTCACGTTGAACAGGTAAAAGTGAAATAATGACATTCGATAGAGGTGAATAACAATGGAAATTTCAGAAGCTAAAAAACAAGTGATAAAAGCCGGCATAGAGCTGAGCAAGTCCGGCCTCATAGCAAGGACATGGGGCAATGTCAGCTGCAGGACAGATGAAGACCATTTCGTCATCACAGCCAGCGGCAGGAATTATCTGACTCTCACAGAAGATGAGGTCATAGAAGTTGATATGGAAGATCTGGAATACGAGGGCGACATCAAACCGTCTTCAGAAAAGAAGCTCCATAGAGAAGTTTACAGACTTAGACCGGATGTGAACTTTGTGATCCACACCCACCAGAGCAACGCATCAGCAGTTGCAGCCATGGGACTTCCCGGCGTCAAACTTGATAAGGAATATCCGGGCTTAGGCAGCTTCGTTCTCTGTGCCAACTACGGCCTTCCGGGAACTAAGAAGCTCTGTAAGAACACGGCGGAAGTGGTGAGTGAATACGATGCCAAAGCAGTCATCATGAGCAATCACGGAGCAATCTGCTACGGCAAGGATTACGAAGAAGCATTCGAGATCGCGCGCACTCTGGAAGAAGCCTGCGGCAAGTTCCTGGAAAACATCGGAGTTCCGGCATGGAAAGAGCAGTCTTCATGCAAAGAGGCAGGCTCCGCCGAAGGAGATGGTCCTATTTGGAACGATGATCCTGCCGTGATGAAGTATCTGGAAGTGAGAGATGTGCTGAAACCTTACTTGGACGATTTTGCCCAGCTGGCAGGTCCGAGTCTGAAGATCCATAAGTACGAAGAAGGCAAGACGGAAAAGGCCATAGAAAAGGCTTTGGAGGAAGGTCATCCTCTTCTCGTAAGGGGAAAAGGCGCCCTTTGCGCAGCAGAAAAGCGAAGCGATGCAGAAGCCCTTTCCATAGTAATAGAAAAGAACTGCAGGGCAGCACTTGCGGCTTTGGGCAGCAAGCCTATAAACCATATGGAGTGCATGCTCATGAGGCAGATCTACCTGAAGAAATATTCCAAGCAGAGCCAATAGGAGGGCCGTTATGTATGTAATAGCATACGACGTGGGAACGACAGGCTTGAAGAGCTGTCTGTTTTCCATAGGAAAAGATCAGCCGATAAAAATGATCGCAGGGGAAACGGCGGATTATGATCTTTACGTGCTGGATAACGGCGGCGTAGAGCAGGATCCGAACCAGTGGTGGGAGGCCATGGGAGTGACCACCTCAAAGCTGCTGGAGAAGACGGGCATAGATAAAGATGAGATAAAGGGTATATCCTTCTGCGCCCAGATGCAGGCGGTGATACTGGCAGGCGAAGACGGTCAGCCGGTGATGAACGCCATGAGCTATATGGATAACCGCGGTAAAGAGCAGATAGATAAACTGATGCGAAAGGGCTTTAAGATAGCAGGGATGAATGCATGGAAATTGCTCAGATCTTTGCAGATAACAGGAGCAGTTTCGGGCAGCGTCAAGGATCCGGTGTATAAATACCGCTGGGTGGCCGATAACGAGCCTGAAATTTTTGCAAAGGCTCACAAGTGGCTGGATGCAAAGGATTTTCTCGTTATGAAGGCCACCGGTAAATTTACCATGTCCAGGGACAGCGCTTTTTCGACGCTGGTGTGTGACACGAGACCGGGAAAAGTGGGCTTCAGCCCTGTGGTATGCAAAATGATGGATGTGGATATGAAACATCTGCCTGAAATAGTCCTAAGTACCGATCAGGTAGGCGGCATCACAGCCAAAGCTGCCGAAGAACTGGGACTTGCCGAAGGCACGCCTGTATTTTCGGGCGGCGGAGATGCATCACTGATAGGAGTGGGTGCCGGAGCTACAGGAACAGGTGATACTCACGTATATATGGGAACATCAGGCTGGGTATGCACGGTGGTGGATAAGCAGAAGCTGGACATAGGTTCCATGATAGCCTCGCTGTCGGGAGCAGATCCTGAGAGATTCAACTGTTTTGCAGAGCTGGAAACTGCCGGCAAGTGCCTTGAATGGGCCAAGAAACAAGTGGGGATCGACGGGGCAGACGGATATGGCGAAATGATGGATCGCATGAAGGACGTACCGGCGGGAAGCAACGGCGTTATGTTCACACCATGGCTCCACGGCAACAGAAATCCATTCGAGGATCCGGATGCAAGGGGTATGTTCTTCAATCTGGGACTTGAATCTACAGCAGAAGATATGATACATGCGGTCATCGAAGGTGTTTGCCTCCATCTCAGATGGCAGATGACAGCCATGACTAAGCTGACGCCTCCATCGGAAGTGATCAGATTCGTGGGCGGCGGTGCACAGGCGCCGCTGACTTGCCAGATACTGGCAGATGTGTTGGGAAGAAAGGTTGAGACTGTCGACAGTCCTCAGAATGCAGGTTCGGTAGGAGCTGCGGCTATAATGGCAGTAGGCCTGGGTATCTTTGAGAACCTTCAGGAAGCAAAAGACAGTGTTCCTGCGGCGGCCATGTATGAACCGCGAAAGGAAAACACTGCAGTATATGACAAGCTTTTTGAAATATTCAAGGATCTGTATAAATGTAATAAGAAGAATTTTCATAAGCTAAACGGGGAGAGCTAGTAACTAGGGAATTAGCAATTGTTCAATCTATTTTGTAATCATGAAAGGAGACCCTTATGAGAAGACGTAAGGAAAAAATCACAACCTTAACGCCGCTGCGTAAACTGGGATATGAAGCAGGTCTCGGTTCCGAATCGGTAGTTTACAACATGTTCTATGTATTCTTCATGCTGTTCCTGACGACAGTGGTAGGTATCAACCCTGCTCTGGCAGGAACCATTTCACTGATCTCAGTGCTGGTAGATGCATTCACCGATCCTCTGATCGGATGGATCTGCGACAGACCGGGTGTCGACACCAAGAAATTCATGCTGGTCGGCGGCACGCTGACAGGTATACTGCTGGGAGCCAGCTTCTATGTATTCCCGGGAGGACAGATCGCCCAGTTCATTTACTACACTTTAGTGACATCGCTTATGTGGATATCATACACAAGCTTCTGTATCCCTTACTATGCATGCTGCGTACAGATGACAGATGATTACGATGAGATCACCAAGATCAGAGGCATATCACAGATGATGAATGCATTCTTCATCTACTGCGGTGCTGCACTTCCTGCAGTATTCGTAGGAATGTACACAGGACTGTTCGATGAAGGCACTTGCTGGACTCTTGCCGCATTCTCCATCGGGGCCATCTCCATCCTGTTCGGACTTATCAACTACTTCTCCATCAAGGATGTTGAATTCATCCAGAAGCCGACTGCCGAAAAGATGGATGGACTTATTGCTACATATATCAATTTGCTGAAGCTGAAACCGATGAAGTGGTTCATCCCATGGGTATTCTTCATCCTGCTGGGAACTGCCGTTGCTACAGCCAACGTAGAATACGTTATCATATATACAGCAGGACTTCCTGCATCGGTCATCTCTCAGACTTCAGCCACAACATTGGTATGCTTCCTGGTGGGAGCTCCACTCCTCACATGGGTAGCAACCAAATGGGATAGAAAGAACGCTGTTATCATCGGCTACGTGATCTCCATCGTATGTCTCATCGGCGTTAAGTTCCTGGGTATCGACAGCCTCGGTGATATCTTCCTGCTCCAGGGAGTGACAGGTATCGCCACAGTTGCATTCTGGGTATTCTTCTATGACTTCTCCTACGACCTTATCGAGCTGGATGAATATCATAACAGAAAGAATAGAGCAGGAGCCATCACTTCATTCCCTCAGCTGGTACAGAAGATCGGTAATGCAGTGGGTCTTCAGCTGATCGGCATAATGCTGGCAGCAGTGGGATTCGATGCAGCCAAGGAAACTCAGAGCATACAGACACTTACAGGTATCGAAAATATCGCTACTTTCTTCGTGGCAGGATGTATGCTGATCTCACTGATCTGCATCATCAAATATCCTATCAACAAGAAGCTTTATGAAAAGCTGCAGGCTGCCAATGAAAAGAGAAGAGCCGGCGAATATGACTTCTACGATCCTGACGTGGATGCTATATTATAGGAGAGGGAAATGGCAAAATTACTTAACGAATATGATTACGCGTCGATACATGCAGCAGCAGGCGATCTGATAAAGAACAGAAAACAATTCAAAAAGAGTGCCATCGACAGATACATGAACTATTTTGAGACAAAATGTGCAGGATCCAAGGCTGAAGCAGAAAAGGCCAAGCAGGTGATCCCCGGCGGTATCCAGCATAACCTGGCAAACAACCACCCATGGCAGCTTGCCATAGATAAGGCAGACGGACCGTATCTGTATGATATCGACGGCAACAAGTACATAGATTTTCTCTGTGCGGGAGGCCCTACCATCCTGGGCAACAACTATCCTGCCGTTCAGGAGGCTGCCATCAAGCATCTGTCAGAGCAAGGTCCGGTATCAGGCCTTTACAGCATGTACGAAAGAGAACTGGCAGAGCTGATATGTAAATACTATCCTAGCGTAGAGATGTTCCGTGCTTTGGCCAGTGGTACAGAAGCTGATATCATAGCCATCAGACTTGCCAGAGCTTATACAGGCAAAAAGCACATCATCAGATTCCAAGGCGGATATCACGGATGGTCAGATCAGCTGGTATACAATGATAACGGCAAGAGAAACACCATGAAGAACGGTATCCCTACAGACTGTTTCCAGAATACACACGCAGTACCTATCAATGATATCGAAGCGCTGGAAGCTGAGATCCTGAAACACAAGGATGATGGAGGCGTAGCTGCATTCATGATGGAAGCTGTGGGACAGGACAGCGGTGCTGTACCTACCACCAAGGAATATCATAAGGCTGCGAGAGAGCTTTGCGACAAGTATGATATGCTGCTGATATACGACGAAGTAGTAACAGCATTCAGACTTGGAATGGGCGGAGCACAGGCTATCTTCGGAACTAAACCTGATATCACCGTATTCGGCAAGATCATCGGCGGCGGCTTCGGAAACTCCGGCGGTCTGGGCGGAAGACGTGAGATCATGGAACTGCTGGCCGCAGGTATCTCTGCAGAAAGTGAAAATAAGGTAAAGGTAGGCGGAACGATGACTGCTAATCCTTTGACTACACTGGCAGGCATCACAGTTATCAAGGAGCTGGAAGCCAAGAACGTTCACGCTGAACTTGACAAGGTATCAAGGTACTTCATGAGAGGTCTTGAAGATATCACGGAACGCTACGACGTTCCTGCAGTTCTGTTCCACCACTCATCGATCCTCCATATCGATGTCAGCGGACTTCAGCATGTACAGTATTTCGTAGACGAGAAGGATCCACACTTCTGGGATCACATGCTGGCTGCATATAAGAACTATATCGAATTCTCCATGGCTCTGGCTGCGGAAGGTCTTATCATCGCCAACGGCGGTAAGACATACTTCCCGTACGGCAGCATCGGCATCGTAGATGACGCACTGGATGTTTATGAGAGAGTGTTTAAGGAGTTTGAGTAAAGTATATAATAATAATCAAAAATCCGCCGGGTCAAAAGACCCGGCGGATTTTGTTAT
>CAYTVH010000053.1:0-5663 GCA_964441805.1 uncultured Oscillospiraceae bacterium
GAGATGTAGCTGCTCAGCTCAAAGAAGAATTCGGCTAAAAGGCAGAACCTCTTTATCCAAGACTTGAAAAATACGTAGTAACACTTAAAAATAATAAACTCATATTCTGGATAGTTCCGGAAAATCCTAAAAAAGCAGAAAAACTGGAAAAACACCAGAATAAATAACATAAATCATAGAGGCTTTCACCGAAAAACAGTGAAAGCCTTTTTTTAATACTAAACTGCAGCTATATATCTGTCATTCCTATAACGTCAGTGATACCAAGTCCCGGACTGTCGTCTAACGAGAACCATGGTATGTCTTTATTGAATCCGCCAACGACCGGATCTTCCTTTAGTAAGATAGCTGCATCAAGATCCACTCTTGTTATGGTCTTCTTAGCAGCTGCCAAATGTGCAGCAGCAGTAAGACTTATCTTACTTTCCACCATACATCCCAGCATACACTCTACTCCGAACTCTTCGGCTATTTCTATGATCTGAAGAGCTTTATAGATACCTCCGCACTTCATCAGTTTGATGTTAAGAACATCAGCCGCTTTCATTTCAAGCAATCTGCGAGCATCTTCAGGGGAAAAACAGCTTTCATCTGCCATGATGATAGTATTGACATTATCCTTTACTTTTTTCATACCTTCGAAGTTTCTTGCCTTTACAGGCTGTTCAACCAATTCAATGTCGAATCCCAAATCTTCGATCTTGCGGATAGTATCAATAGCTTCATCGACTTCCCAGCCCTGATTAGCATCAAGTCTGATTTTCATATCACTTCCAACGGCATCACGTATAGCTTTGACACGTTGAACATCCTTTTCAGCATCGATACCCACCTTGAGTTTCAGTGCAGAAAATCCCTGTTTTACTACTTCAGCTGCATCTGCAGCCATCTCTTCAGGCTCATTTATGCTTATTGTTATATCAGTTTCTACCTTATCACGATAACCACCCAGATATTTATAAAGCGGTATACCCTTTTCTTGAGTGTACAAGTCGTATAACGCCATATCTACAGCAGCTTTCGCACTGGTATTACCCTCGATGGCTCCATGAAGTTTCGCTTGGATGTCATCCATATCGGTGATCTCCTGCCCTATAAGGGCAGGAGTAATATAATCTTTGATTGCCGTTCTGATAGAGTCATTATCTTCACCGGTGATGGCCTTTGTCGGCGGAGCTTCGCCAAATCCTGTACGACCATCATCAGTATGTACCATAACAACAGTATTTTCAGCAGAATCTACTGTTCTTAAAGCAGTTTTAAATGTTTTGGTAAGAGGGATACTAATATGTTTTAGTTCTATTTCTGAGACTTTCATGTGCCCCTCCTATATGTTACAGCTGTATATCTCTACCCTGTAATTTATCTTCTTCCTTCTTACTGAAGATAACGTAGCAGAAGATAGCAGTAACGATAGCGAATCCTACCATGCCGGCCCAGCCGCTTTCCCAGCCGCCGAGTATGCCTGCAACATTGATTCCTATATATGACATGGCTGTTACTATAACACCCATGAGAGATTCACCGGCAATGAGACCTGAAGCATAGATAGTTCCTTTTTCAATTTTCTTAGCTTTAACATCGCCTTCAAATTTCTTGTCTACGATACCTCTTACAGCACCACCGATCATCAGTGTTGTGGACAGGTGGATCGGCAGATAGAGACCAACTGAGAATACCAGAACTGATCCGCCCAGCAGCCATACCATAACAGCTATAGCCATACCACAGATGATCAGAGTCCAAGGCATTGTTCCGCCCATGATACCTTCAGCGATTGATTTAACCATATTGGCATGTGGGGCTGGTAGCTTTTCGGAACCGATTCCGTATACATCATTCAGCATGATGATTACAGCACCCATAACTGCAGCAGCAGAAACCACACCGATCATCTGACCGATCTGCTGTTTCTTAGGAGTAGCACCCAGTAAGAAACCTGTCTTCAGGTCCTGAGCCATGTCGCCGGAAATAGCCAGTGCGATACAGATCATTGAACCTACTACTACTGTAGCCGCGATACCTGTAACTCCGGAGAATCCGAAGAGACGGAAAATTACAGCTGTGATCAGAAGACCTCCGATTGACATTGCTACGATTGGGTTGTTAGTGCTTCCAACATAACCTACCAAGTGAGCAGATACTGTTACGAAGATGAATCCGAAGATCACTACCAGGATAGCACCAACGCTTCCTGCCAGTACGCTTGGGAATACAGGTAAGAATGCGATGATAGCCATAACGATCAAGATACCGATGATGAGAACCTTACCACCAATGTTAAGGTCAGTTCTCTTAACTTCGCCTTCTTCTTTGTTGCCCATGTGGCCAAATGTCTGTTTGAAGGATCTAACGATAATAGGTAGAGCTGTAAACAGGCTGATGAATGCACCCATTGTTACAGCACCGATACCCAGATACTTCAGATAGTTTGACCACATATCCCAAATATCCATTTCTGACAATGGAATAGTTGATGGAGCCAAAACCATTTCAGGCGCCAGTGTACCAATAAAGTGAAGCAGTGGCAGAAAACCAAACCAGCCTAATACTGCGCCGGCCAAAGACTGCATACATACTTTTGGTCCAATCAGGAACCCTGCACCCAGTAGTGACCCAAGATAGTCCATACCTACAGCACCGCCGGCCAGAGGGCCTTTGCTGAATACAACATCGATTGTATAAGGTACGATTATGAATCCGTCTGTGATGAATTTCCAGATAGCACCGAGACCGAGAGCCGAGAACAGCAGCTTAGCTCCGCTTCCGCCTTCGTGTCCTGATGTTACAACTTCTGCACATGCAGTACCTTCAGGATAAGGCAGTTCTCCATGTAAATCTTTGATGAGGAATTTTCTCAGAGGAACCATCATCAAGCATCCCAGCAGACCGCCGCCTGCACAGATGAAGAATACTGTGATCATGCTTACGTCAAGATTTAATAATAATAATGCCGGTAATGTGAATGCTACCCCTGCAGCCAGAGCTTCACCTGCAGAACCTACAGTCTGGATGATATTATTTTCCAGAACTGTACTATCTTTAGTGAACAGCTTTAAGATAGCCAGACCCATTACTGCTGCAGGAATAGATGCACAAATTGTCATACCAACCTGCATAGCCAGGTAAGCGTTAGCTGCACCAAATACGATAGCCAGTAACGCACCGATAACAACAGCTCTTACCGTGAACTCTTTGATATTGCTGTCAGCAGAAATATAAGGTTCATAGTTATCGCCGCTAACTTTAGCGCCAAAGCCGCTAGCTTTTGGATTTTTGATTTCCATATTTCTTCTCCTTTTCTATAATTATTTATCCTCAAAAAAATCATAAACGATTTTTGAAGTAACACCGAGTAAATGTCTCGCCTCATTATTGGAAACTGCATTCCAACCGAAGTAACAATATATGTAATCTGTCTTTTCACCGAATACGATTGCTATGTCGTGATCCAGACAGTCAAGCTCACCGGTCTTTCTGGCGATAGGGATCTCATCAGGAAGCTCATCTCTCATCAGATCCTCATCGGCCTGTCCCTTCATGATGTCCAGCATCAATTCATCATACTCTCCACCAAGCAATTTGCCGTCATAGAGTCTCTGGAGAAAATCAGCGGTCTCAGCAGGAACAGTGTAATTTTCCTTGCCTTCTTTAGCAGATGCAAAATCCATCATCTTTCTCTGTAAGATAGTCTTTTCAAATCCCATCTTTCTGATCTTTGCATTTATAGCATCTATGCCAAGATAATCGATCAAAACATTAGTAGCTGTATTATCGCTGTATACGATCATCAATCTAAGCAGCTCTTCCAGCTGATAACTGCGAGGCTTCAAGAACAGCATCACACTGAAATCTACTATGTCTTCTTTTGCTACAGGTATCTCTGTGTCGAGAGTCAGATCACCATTTTTGATCCTGTCAACAGCTTCCGCCATTATAAATATTTTAATTAGGCTTGCTGACTTGACGACTTCATTATCTCTGTAGCTGCAGAAATAATCGCCTTTCAAATCCTTGATAACAAAAGCACAATCAGCTTTTCCGATTTCTGCTTCTTTTATCAATCGCTCCTTTAACAATATTTCCACTCCTTTCACTGTATCAACTATTACTGTAAAAATAAAAAACCAGTGGCAAACTAGCATTGCTAGCCGTCACTGGATTTCATTCATGGTGATATGCGGGGTAAGCCGCTATCTAATTTGAATAAAGCAGTTTAGTAATACTTTTCTTTTATTTCTTTATATTTTTTTATTGCATCTTTGTAAGCAGTTATTATGGCCTTTTGTGAAGTACCGTAATAGCGTCTTGAGATTTCCTCTTCTAAGGACGTATCATACTCCTTAAACGATTTACCAACAAACAGTTCACGAACAAATCTGCTGGTTATGGATATCGTTGCCGAGCACTCCATATCTACAATTGAATCATCTACTGTATCAATGACGAATCCGATGAAGAAAATCTTGAAATTACTGGTGATCGCATTGTCACTGCTTGTCTTACCATGGCCTACGATATATACTGTGCTTTTCTCATACATATTCGACTCCAAAAAACAATATATGTGTTTTTGTTACTTTATCACATAAAAGTCATTTTGTCCATACGTTTTATTTGGCAAGCCTATACATGGCATGTGCCATTATCTCCACATTTTTCATCAGATGTTCTATCGATATATATTCGTCTTTCTGATGGATAACATTCTCCTGATCCGGGAATACAGGTCCGAATGCCACGATGTTCTTAACAGCTTTAGCATAAGTCCCTCCACCTATAACAACAGGATCTATCATCTGTCCCGTCTGCTCTATGTACACTCCCTGTAAAGTCTGAACCAGCATACTGTCCTCAGGTATGTAAAGAGGTGGAACATCTTTATGCAAAGTACATTCTATGCCATCAGCAAAAACTTTTTCTGTAAGCTTTCGGACCCTTTCTTCAAAGTTTTCTCCTGCCGGGTATCTGCAGTCAAGGGTTACCTTTATGTGCTTTCTGTCACCTTCAAGAAGTCCTACGTTGACGGTGGTGTTACCGAATTTTTTTGTGGTGCATGCCATATCAAGTGAGGTTCCGTCGGTTTCAAATGAGATATATTTATTATAGAAATCTATGAACCCCTTAAGTTCCCCTTTCGCGCCGCAGGCAGCCGCCTTTTGCATGAGAGCTGAAATGGCGTTTTTACCTTGATCGGGTGTGCTTCCGTGGGCAGGCACCCCTTCAGCATCCAAAGTATGGATCTTTCCATCTTTGCCTATAAATGTGAGTTCAGCATGGTCAGGCACGATATTTACTGCCTTACCGGCATTAGCCGAAATGAGAGAGCTATCAACTATTTTCTTTTCAAGAGTTATCCTTGCTATACCCTTTTCTGAAAAAATAACCGGATAATCAGCATCAGGAGTAAATCCCATAACAGGTGTTTCCTCAGTTTTATTATAGCGGATCATATCACGGCTTCCGGTTTCCTCATTGGTACCGAAGATCAGCCTGATCCTTCTCTTGAGCGGTCCTGCTAAGCTGCGAACAGCATCAAGTGCATAAAGAGCTCCTATCATAGGGCCCTTGTCATCGAGAGTTCCTCTGCCGTATATCCTATCGTCCACGATTTCGCCCCATGGATCAAATGTCCATCCATCGCCTATGGGAACGATATCCAG
>CAYTVH010000053.1:5673-12775 GCA_964441805.1 uncultured Oscillospiraceae bacterium
GGCCGTACTCTGCATAACCTACGGTGTTGTCTATATTGACTGCTCTGAATCCCATTTTCTCAGAGAGTGTCAATGCATGTACCAAAGCATCATTGACGCCCTTTCCAAATGGCATACCCTCCTGTGGCTCAGATTCTGTACTGTCTATGGCGATACTTTCAAGTACCGATGCTATTATTTCATCTTGTTTACTTCTGAGATATTCGTTGAACATTCTGATGCCTTTCTTGATATATGATTTTATTTCAGCAACTTTTTGATGTATATCTTGATTTCGATTATATGGAAAAGAATTTTATATGGCAAGTGCTTATATGATATAATGTTTTCCAGTACAATTTGAACGGAGTATTAAAATGAACAGAAATATACTTTATCTGATAATGAATATTATAGGCGTACTGTCCCTGTTAGCGACTACCGTCATCGTTCTCATAAACTGGTCACAGCTGCCTGAGCAGATCCCTACCCACTACAATTTTGCAGGAGAAGCTGACGGATACGGCGTCAAGGGCGCACTGGCGGGCATGATGGTGACTGCTTGGGTGATATTCATAGCTTTGACCGTTTTGATGAAATTCCCAAACACATGGAACATGCCGGTGAAGGTGACTGCCGAGAACAAGGCCAGACTTTATGGCATCACAAGAGGAATGCTGGAAATCGTCAAAGCGCTGACTACTCTGATGTTCGTCGTTATGCTGGTAAGCATAGCAATAGCGACGAGCCTGCCTCATTTCATCATGACAGCACTGATCGCCGCTATTTTACTCTCGGTCGTTATAGGAATTTGGTTGATGTATAGGAACAGGATACAATTACCGAAACATACTTGCAACAAGTTCCGATAATGGCTATGATTATTCATATCAAACAGCTAAGGAGAAACGACATGAAATACGATAAATTATTTATAAACGGTAATATATTCACTTCTAATAAAGATGCTCTCTATGCGGAAGCCATGGCATTAAAAGACGGCAAGGTCGCATGGGTCGGCAGCGATGATGAAGCTGCTGTGTTAAGATCCGAGGCTGCTGATGTCATCGATCTCGGTGGGAGCCGCATGCTTCCGGGATTCGTGGACTGCCACATGCATGCCATGCTGCTGGCGGACTTTGCAACTCAGATATCTGCCCTTCCTCCTGCCATCGATTCTATCGAAGAGCTGGTGCAGGCTATTGCAGAAAAGCGTGCGGATCAAGGTCCCGGCGAATGGATCCAGGGCTGGGGCTACGATGAAGGCAAATTACTGGAACACCGTGCACCGAATCGTTATGATCTTGACCGCGGATGCAGCGACAGCCCTGTTATGGTGATGCGTATATGTGCGCATATGTGTGCAGTGAATAGCTGCGCTTTGGAAATGGCCGGTATCACTAAAGATACTCCCGATCCTGAAGGCGGCAAGATAGGCAGAGATGAAAATGGGGAACCTGACGGCATGCTTTATGAGACTGCTATCCGTTTCGCTATGGACCTTCTGCCTAAACAGACTGATGAGAAAATCTCCGATGATTTCGTTTCACTTGGCAAGATCCTTTTGTCCCAAGGACTTACTACCATTTCCGATATGGAAGAAAACCCGATCGATCGTTACAGCGACATATATGAGCTTGCTGCCAACAAGGGGTTTAAGAACAGACTTGCTGCTTACTGTGCATTTTATTTGGTTCAGCAGCACGGTCATGAGCTTATAACAGCTGATCGTTCATATAATGCTGACGGTATGTTCCGCATATCGGGCGTTAAGCTGCTGGGTGACGGCAGCGTATCTGGCAGGACTGCATGGTGCGATGAGCCTTATCTGCCTGTCGGAGATGAAGATACTGCTCCTGAATACGGCATGCCTGTGTGCTCAGAAGAAGAGATAAAAGAAGCAGTTGAGTTTTGCAAAGCGCACAAGTGCCAGATGTCTATACATGTCATGGGTGCCAAGGCTATCGACAGAGCTGTGGATCTTACCTGGGAAGAAAAGAGCTGGCTGCCTGACGGCATCCCTTCTGTTCGTCTTGAGCATGTGGCAATGCCTACTGAAACGGCCATGGAACGTGCAGCGGCTTCCGATATGGCGTGGAGCACTCAGCCTGTGTTCGTATATGCTGAAATCGAAAGCTATCAAAAAAATTTGCCTGAAGCTACTATCAAAGCCAGCTACCCTGTTGCCAAATGGCTTGATATGGGAATACGTACATCTCTTAGTTCGGATGCGCCTGCTACAAGCTGGGCAACACCGTCCGATCCGTTCATCAACCTTAAGAGTGCTGTTACTCGTAAGGCCTGGGATGGAACTGACACAGGTCAGGAACATCGTGTGGATATTGAGACTGCTATTAGACTCTATACTGCTGAGGCAGCTCCTATGCTTGGATTCACCGATGTGGGTATTTTGAAACCTGGTTATGTTGCTGACTTTATTGTGCTTGATCGTGATATACTTGATATCCCGTCCGATGAGATCGATCAGGTGAAAGTTACGGAAACCTGGATCAACGGTGAGAAGGTTTATGAGAGATAATAAGATGAGCAAAGCCGCTTAATAGCGGCTTTGCATTTGGTCATTGGGCTTGTCTCCTTTTGGTGTCTTATGCATACTAAAATCAATTAATGCTTTTCCCAATGCAGAAACCCAGTCTTTCTTATTCTGATTTATTATTATTTCCAACTTTTTTACATTGCGTCAAAGCCCATAGTCCGTACGCAAGTGCTCCTGTATTACCTGCAATCATATCAGTTACTGTGTCCACCATACCTCTCTGCATCTCCCCTCCTGCCATCTTGTCAGCTATGAACTCAAATATCTCCCAAATCCCTGCTGCGCCGCTGGAAAACATGCAGGCGGCAAATATCATCGAAACGGTAAACCCAACACTTGCGCCCGTCAGCTTTCTCATGATCACCATACCGAACACAGCCAGTAAAATGCCGCTGATGAAATGGACGATCTTATCGTAAGGGCCGAAGCTCCTGTAAAGATTGAGGATAGAGCCCATAGGTGATGCTAAAAATATGAATATGAGCGCGCTGAAAAAAATGCTGTCGTCTATTTTGATGAGTTTTGATACGATGATCAATGCAGCAGCTGCACCGAATGCTCCTACCATATGGGTGGCCGGAGGATCGATGTCCAGCCACTGGGCTGCGATGATGGTCAATATGGTTGCTGCGATAAATACAATGGTCCCTGTTATTCTCTTATTCATTTGTTGCCCCTTTTTACTATTTCCTCTGATGTGATCTTTATCTGTTCTTCTGAAGTTATCTCTTGGAAGTTTTTAGGCAGGTTGGTGAGATTTTCTTCGTACTTCATCTTGTTCATGACTTTATCTTCGCTGCCGTATATGCTGAGAACATCAAGGTCTGCAGCATTTGGCTTTGCATTTGGCCACTGATCAGTCTCCTATTGGTGTCTTGGATATATTATATACTAATCCAATTCAATGGTATACACATAACGCTGCCATTATCTCCTGCCTCTTCTTCTTTCATCTGCCTCTATATCTGCCTTCCAGAAGTGCGGAATATCGAAACCTTCTCTAACTGATGTAACGACCTTATCAACAGCTAAGTAATTAAGCTCCGTTCCTGCTTCATCACAGCAGAATTTTACAGCTCGGTCTTCATTGATCCCGATGTCATTAGCAGCTGACACAGCATCTATATTCGCTCCTAAGAATATGAATTCCCAGCCGTACTTTTCCTGTTCATGCTTGATCATCTTTTTAACACGACCTGCAGAATAATGATGACTTGCGTTTTCCATGCCGTCAGTAATGATCACGAACAGAGTCTTTTCCGGTACATCTGACTTTCTGGCATATTTATGTATGCCTCCGATGTGGCGTATCGCACCTCCCACCGCATCAAGCAATGCTGTACATCCTCCTACCTGATACTGATGTATTGTCATTGGCTGCACTTTCTTGATGTTCTCACGATCGTGGACAACTACGCTTTTGTCATTAAACAGTATAGTTGAAACATATGCATGCCCTTCAACATTTTTCTGCTTTTCAAGCATCGAGTTGAATCCTCCGATGGTGTCTGCTTCCAGTCCGTGCATTGAACCGCTGCGATCGATAATAAATACTAATTCTGTTGATCCTTTTTTCATATCTTCATTCCTCCTACAATTGATTATCTGTAACTTATGGTTTTATTATAGGAGTTTCGGATATGCAAAAGGTCGCATGGCAAGCGACCTTAAGATTTTTTTATTTTAATAGATCACACCGCCGAGAAGAGGCTGATCGTAACTGAATAATGCCTCGTTGATCTCGAAAACATCATACTTACTATTAACTATGTGGTATTCCACTATCAAATCGAATTTGTCGCTATGTGATAATGCTAACCCTGCCTTCATCAGAAGCTCTTGGGTTTCTTCTAAACTCAGTTTCAGTGCTACCGCAAATGCCAGTGCAGTATTTTTCTTAGGCTTGTAGTTTTTATTCCCTTTGATTTTAGAGAAAAGCTTTTTATCTACATTTGCTTTTTTATAGCACTCTGCATTTGTCATGCCTTTCTCTTTGATTTTGCGAAGCAGCATTTCCGAGAAGCCTTCGTCTATGGTGTCGAGCCAATCATCGAGATCATTCGTACTTGAAGATTGAAGAAATTGAGGAATATCTATTCTTGAACACGTATCATATGTTGGTTGTGCAGGCTTGCACTTATCATAAGCGAAAACATCTTCTTCCTGTAAGCGTCTGTTATAACGATCGACCGACTCAAACTCATCGACATAATGGTCGTCTATGTACTCTTCTATGCCTGCGAATACCGACTTGCTGATGTTAAGGCATTCCTTATTGAAGACAGCCAGGTATACTGTCATTTCATTGTCCATCAAGAAGTCACTTATAGCATCCATGGCGACTCTTAAAGCTTCTTTCTTCGGATAGCCGAATATGCCTGAGGATATCAATGGAAAGGCCACGCTTTCGCATTCTTTGGCTTTTGCAAGTTCCAGGGATTCTCTATAGCATGACGTCAAGGCTTCTTTCTCTCCGTATTCTCCTCCATGCCATACCGGTCCCACTGTATGGATGACATACTTGCATGGCAAGTTGTATGCATATGTTGCTTTGGCCTGGCCTGTTTCACATCCGCTGAGCAGTTTGCATTCTGCTGCCAGCTGCGGACCTGCAGCTTTGTGGATGGCTCCACAAACTCCGCCGCCCGGCTTGAGTTCTTTGTTGGCGGCGTTGACTATGGCGTCGACGTTCATTTTTGTTATGTCGTTACGTACGATTTGGATAGGCATCTGTTACCTCCTTCTTATCAAGATCTCACACTCTTCACATCTTGCAGCTGGAAGCGATATTTCTGCTCTACTTCGGGATATTTATCATGGTCTACTTCTTCCAAGAACATGTCCATCGGGCGGATCCAAAGCCCGCCTTCATCATAAAGCTTGCGATATACTACATAGTCTTCACCTGTCTCTGAATGTTTGGCAACATCCACAAGCAGGTAATAATCACCTTTGAAATGTCGGTATATGCGGTTAATGATTATTTGGTTCATTGGCTGGTCTCCTTATGTTATCTTTTCGATTTTAAACTTCTCAAAATATCATCAACATTTGATGCATTAGCAACATCTTTATACTCTTCTTCGAACTCGATCAACATCTCTTTTGATTGTTTTTCTTCTTCTTTTACTGATTGATATATTTCTTCATATCCTCCGGTTTTGATCGCATTTTCTATGAACTGCTTTGAGTCTTCAGGAAATTCCTCCCAACCACCATATAATCTTTTGACTGCTTCATTGATCATATCTAATGTTATAGGCTTTTCATTACTCTCATGATCAGCAAGAATTCCAATAATATCTGACAAGTCATTCTTGTACTTCCTTCCGGAACGAAGTTTCATGGCAATCAAATATTCGTCAGTAATGGTACGCACAGCCAGAACATTATAAAAAGATTTATAATGTACAGACACTTCTTCTAATTTCTTTGAATACGAGCTTGTTTTCATGAAGTCCTTATTAAGCCAATTGTTTGGTAGCTCAAATTTATCGCCAACTGTTTTTATGGCCTCTTTCATTGATGATGCTGCACGTACTATGGCATCCACATCTGTTGTCATATCACGGAAACCATAGTTAGCAAGTATTGCCGCTCCACCAACTAATACGATTTCAGCCGGCGTGTTCATTCCTCCAAGTTTTCGATACTCTTTTGCGAGTTCTTTTAAGTAATTATCTAAATTCTCTTTAGTGAAACTGTTAGATGACATTTCTAACCTCGCTTTCAACAATATTGAACCTAATAAATTCAGGTATTGATTCAATTACTGATTGTTTCATTAAAGTATCATTGTTAGCAACACGTGAAGCAACTAAAACACTTGCAGGATAAACAATTTCTTTAAGTTTCATACCTCTCAAATCATTATATTGCGTACAAATAGGAATATCATTCAATCTGCTTATATAATCAAGCATGGCCAGTAGATATAAACATTCAGCATACCACTTTTTTCTGTAGTACATCCTTATAGGATCATTTTCAAGTAGATCAATGACGAATTCTATGTCGCCTTTCTCTTTGAGGTTATGACATATATTGCTCTTAAATAGTTCAAAATCAATTCTGGGCTCAAGACATGGTTCAATAATGCATTCCATCGATATGTTAAGCTCTTTCGCTATTCTATATATAGTTTCAGCAGAACATTTTTCTATTTTTGCTTTTCCATTGCATATGTCATTTATCGTTGTATATGGAACACCGCTATTCTTGGCTAAACGATATTTAGTTATATTTTTGCTTTTCATCAAATCATTTATCATTTTTGTCTTTCACCTCTTTATATGAAATTATAACGGTTTACCGATATATTTTCAATATATTTGTTTCCTGAATTAAAGTGAAATATTCATTTGTCATTGCTGGTTTCAAACAGCTGTGTCATCTGTGCTTGAGTCAGCCAAACTGTTTCTTGTTCAACAGGGACTTCCAGTTTGATTGCATTGTCTGCAGTTTCGAAAATCACTAGTTCATTTTTCTTCATTTCTCTTTCATCCTTAAACTAAAAAACGCGCGAAAACAACTGCGGATTCACCGCAATCATCCTCGCACGCTTAT
>CAYTVH010000054.1:0-12596 GCA_964441805.1 uncultured Oscillospiraceae bacterium
TTCTTCGCGACAAACTGCATATGGAGAATCGATATAAGCATGGGTTAGAAGAAGGTCGTGCAGAAGGACATGCTGCAGGACATGCAGAAGGTCGTGCAGAAGAAAAACGAGAGATTGCAAAGAATTTCAAAGATTCCGGCATCCCAATCGATGTGATTGCCAAGAACACCGGACTAACTGCAGAAGAAATCGAAAAATTATAATTGTAAAACAAGAAAATGGCTTGTGAGTACTTAAATGTACTTGCAAGCCATTTATAGTGCTTTCGGGATCCATGGAACAGCAGAGATTTTTTCACACTCTCAATCATTTACCACATTATTATCGCTCTCACAGGGCATACAGGTGCGCAGTAGCCGCAGGTGAGGCAGATGCTGTGATCGACTTCTGCGATACCGGCTCCATCATTCATGTAGATGGCTTTATTAGGACATCTTACGATACACGTTCCACATCCTTCACAGTCGCCCGGATCGATGTGGATCTTTTTCTTGCTCACATCAGGCTGGAAGTTTTCAGGAAGCTCACCATTGGCATATGCAACTATTGTGTCGATTTCTTCAGTCTTACCGATGCCCACCATGATGGAATCGATTCCCGGCAGATCTCTGACATAATTTAGAGATTTCATATATGTTCCCGTAAGGTTGCCGCCGCCGAAGGCTTTCATGGCGAAGACGCCTTTGCCTGCATCGGAGCATTTCTTGATGGCTGCGGCCATCTCCTCAGGAGTACCGTGACCTGCACCTTTGCGGATGCCAAGGCCTGCATAGTTGATGAGAGGGAAAACCACGTCGCACTCAGGGACAGAAGCCATTCTCTCTGTGACATCAACGTGATGGGTGGAGACCCCGATATATCTGATGACGCCTTTAGCTTTGTAATCCTGAAGGCATCTCCATGCATCTTTCTTATCATCCCAGTCAGGATCTTGGCGTACTTCATGGAGCAGGAAGATATCTATGACTTGGAGGTCCATTTCACGAAGAGCTTCCTCGATGGCGAATTCCATTTCTTTGTAAGTGTAGTCCAGTGACTTGGTGCAGATTATAGGTCTGTCCGGGTTGTCCGGTGACATATCAATGTCTTTAAGTGCTTCCTTAAGATAAGGATATGTTTCGTAATATTGTGCCGTATCAAAGAAGTTTATACCTTTATCGATGGCATACTTGATAAGTTCAGCGCCTTCGTCGATCGGCAAATCCAGCTGCGTATTACCTACGGTAAGTACTCCAAAAGCGACAGGAGAAACGTATAGATCAGTATTTCCAAGTCTGTTTTTCTTCATAAAAAACCTCCTGTGAAGAACAGTTGTAACGTCAACAAGATTCTATCACAGGAGAGGGTATAAAACAATGGTTCATATACTCGATAAAGTTAAAGATAAAGCCTTAGATTCTCAGTGAGATCTTCCTCTAGTTTGATGAGTTTTTTGGCAGTTTCTGCAGCAGTGAGATCACATCCTGCATATTCATTGATGTATTTATGGAGGTTTTTTGATCCCATATCACATCCTTTAGTTATGATGTCGGCTATCACTCTGTCGCTGTTTTCCATTCCCATCTTCCAGTTGGTTTCCATCCATGCCATGCTTTTGGCCATCATAGGTGGTTCTTCTTCGTAGCTTCCCATTGCCTTTAATAAATTACCGGTTTCGCTTTTAAGTCTTTTATGGTCGTTTCTTGAGTCGGTAAGAAGTTTCTTGAGAGCCGGATCGTGGACATTATCAAGCAGCTGATCGAATGAGTAGATCGCCATTTGGACTCCTTTATCAGTCTCCTTGAGCAATTGTATCGTATCATTATTGGTCATAATTTCATCTCCTCATATATCTTATTTTAGTAGTTATTATGCCCATTTTAGAGTTTCATAAAAGTTCAAAATGTACTATAATACAAATATAATCTGCACTCCACTAATGCTTTACTGAAATAAAATAATAGGATTTGAGGTGAAATCGTGAAAAAAATATTAGTATTAGGAGTTGGAGCACAAGGCAGCGCAGCTGCAAAAAGACTTGATAAAGAACCAAATGTTAAAGAAATAATTTGTGCAGATTATGATATGAAAGCGGTAGAAAGTGTAGTGGCCTCCATTACAAAGGGCAGAGGTGCTTTTGTAGACGCACATGACAGGCAGAGCATCATAGATGCGGCCGAAGGGGTCGATCTCATTCTTAACGGACTTCCTTTGGAATGTACGGAAAATGTTCTTGAAGCGGCCTTAGCAGTAAAAGCTAACTATCAGGACTATGCCGGAACCACCGAATTATACCACATGTGGATCGAAAGTGATCTGTCCAAGATACCTGAGAAAAATCCACCGCATTTCGGCGACAAGTATACGACCCAATGGTATTACAGCGTGAAGGCCATGTATGAAATATACGGGCCGAAATTCGAAGCCATCGACAGGCTGGCTTTATTTGGTACGGGATCTGCTCCCGGACTGATCTGTGCCGCAACCAGGGATGCCATGAGATACCTGGATACTTGTGAGACCATATACAACATAGTTTGGGAGGGTGTTTATGCCAAGAGATTCCTGCCTTTCTGGTGGTCACCGGTAACTGCACTCACGGATATGAGCGAGATGGCACTGGCATATGAAAACGGTATGTTCATCAGTACTCCTGCATTCGGGCTGCCTATGCAGAGACAGTATGAATATATGGACAAGCCTGTGATCTTTTATGAACATTGTCACGATGAACCGCTGCAGTACGGCATCAACGCTGAAAAATATTTCAAGGGCTGCAAAAATGCTTATTTCAAGTATGCAGGGGCGGGAATGGACTTTGCTAAATCATTCTATCAAACGGGTATGCTGAGTCATGATCCTGTAATGTATGACGGCAAAGAAATCGTACCTTTTGATTTTGTTCTCAGCTTCGTTCCGCCGGCACCGAAATATAAAGATGAAATCAAGGAAATCATTGATGAAGGCTTGGAATCGGATTCAGGATGTATGGTAATAGAAGCATATGGGAAGAAGGATGGTAAAGACGTTTTGGTTGAGACCCATGTCTTTGCACCGGGGCTTGTGGAATCTTTTGAAAAGGCCGGCATAACTGCTGAGATGTATCTTACGGGACAGGGTGGTTATCTGTTTTCTAAGCTCTTTGTCAACGATCAGCTTGATCAGAAAGGTGTCATTTCTTCCGACATGCTGACTTTGGAACAGGTGGATACATATTTCAAATATGCTGCTGAGCTTGACATAACACTTGAAACAGAAATTAAAGAATTAAACTAAAAACAAACATATTAGCGCTGCCGTTTTTTATCTTGACACGGCATTATCGTTATGGTATAAAAGTAAGGATGTCAATTTAAAGGCATCCTTACGGTTATATTTTGCAATCATAATACGGAGAAAAAAATGAGAAGAATTGCTACTGATTTTGTGAAGATTAAGGACTTGAATGAAACTGAGAGGGGTCGTATTTCTTCATTTGGCATTGATGTTTCTGTTATTTCTGATTGTTATATTTTGCCCGGTTTTGCAGATGTACATGTACATTTGAGAGAGCCGGGTTTTTTATATAAGGAAACAGTAAGAACCGGCACAGCATCGGCGGCTGCAGGCGGTTTCACTGACATAATGTCCATGCCAAACCTGGATCCATGTCCTGACAGCATAGAGAATCTTCAGGTACAGCTGGATGCCATCGAGAAGGATGCGCTGGTGAGGGTATATCCATACGGAGCCATCACGGTAGGCGAGATGGGTGAAGTTATGGCAGATCTTGAAGGAATAGCCGATAAAGTCATAGCCTTCACAGATGATGGAAAGGGCGTCGCATCACAAAACATGATGCTCGAAGCTATGCAAAGGGCAAAGGCTCTAGGCAAGCTGATCGTGGCCCACTGTGAAGATGAGTCTTATCCAAAGGATGCACCTGAAGCAGAGTGGAAACAGCTCGAAAGGGATCTGGAACTAGTAAGAAAGACCGGATGCAGCTATCACGTATGTCATATCTCCACCAAAGAATCTGTGGAACTGGTGAGGGCCGCCAAGGCTGAAGGGCTTGATGTGACTTGTGAGACAGCTCCTCATTATCTGACCATATCTAATGAAGAAACAGAAGATCACGGAAGGTTCAAGATGAATCCGCCGATAAAGACGGCTGAAGACAAAACCGTCCTGATAGAAGCGTTGAAAGACGGCACTATAGATATGATCGCTACAGATCATGCGCCTCACAGTGAAGAGGAAAAGAGCAAAGGTTTCTCAGGGAGTGCATTTGGCATTATAGGAATGGAAACAGCATTCCCCGTGATGTATAAGAAGCTGGTGGATACAAACATCATTTCCCTGGAAAAACTGGTTGAAACCCTTTATAAAAACCCTAGAGAGCGCTTTGGACTTGCCGCCTGCACTTTGGAAGAAGAGCTGGCAAAAGAAAGTCCGACCTTTGCAGTATGGGATCTTGATGCAGAATATAAGATAGACCCTGATAAATTCCTTTCAATGGGCAGAAGTACACCGTTTGATGGATGGGATGTGAAAGGCAGATGCGTGGCCACAGTGATAGACGGTAAGATCATACAGGAGTATAAAGATGAAAGACATCAGATTTACGATAATAAGCAATAAGAAACTGGCTGACAGAACTTATGAGATGGTTCTGGGTTGTGAAGCCGGAGCACATGGAATAACAACTCCGGGACAGTTTGTCAACATCAAATTGGACGGATTCTTTCTGAGAAGACCTATTTCAGTTTGTGACTGGACGGATGAAACGCTGACTATCCTTTATAAGGCCGTAGGCAGAGGTACAGAAGCAATGAGTGCTTTTGAAGCAGGTGAGGAACTGGATGTCCTGACTGCTCTTGGAAACGGTTATGATACTGAAAAAATCGGTGGAAGGCCGGTACTTGTCGGCGGTGGAGCAGGAGTCCCTCCAATGTATGGACTTTGTAAAAAGCTGCTGGCTGCAGGCAGGAACCCTTTAGTGGTGTTGGGATTCAACACAGAGGAAGAAATCTTCTACACAGATGAATTCAAGGCCCTCGGAGCTGAACTGATAATAGCAACAGCAGATGGAAGCTGCGGTGTCAAGGGATTTGTTACAGATGCCTTAAAAGGGCAGGAATTCGATTATCTTTGCTCATGCGGTCCTGAACCGATGCTTAAGGCCCTTGATAGTGAGATACCGGCAGATGTAAAAGGACAGATGAGCTTCGAAGAACGCATGGGATGCGGTTTTGGAGCATGCATGGGATGCTCATGTAAAACTAAATACGGAACCAAAAGGATCTGCAAAGACGGTCCTGTGCTGGAAAGGAGTGAGATCATATGGTAAATGACGTGAAAATCAATACAACCGTCGAATTATGCGGGATCGAGCTTGATAACCCGGTGATGGCTGCCAGCGGGACCTTCGGATATGGTTATGAATTCGCTGAACTGTATGATATCAACGTTCTTGGAACATTCTCTTTCAAGGGAACTACCCTGGAACCCAGATTCGGAAATCCAACTCCTAGAATAGCAGAATGCAGAGAAGGGCTCATCAACTCCATCGGACTTCAGAATCCGGGAGTCGATAAGGTCATTGAAGAAGAATTGCCAAAATTGGCGAAATGTTTACATAAAAAGGTTATGGCAAACGTAGGCGGATTTTCCATCGAGGAGTATGCGGAAGTAAGCAGAAGGCTGGATGGATGTGACCAGGTGGGATGGATCGAAGTGAACGTGTCTTGTCCAAACGTTCACGACGGAGGGATCGCTTTCGGAACTGATCCTGAGGCTGCTGCATCCGTTGTAAGAGCCGTAAAGGCAGCAGTTTCAAAACCTGTGATCGTCAAACTTTCACCAAATGTGACCGACATAGTTGCCATAGCCAAAGCTTGCGAAGAAGCTGGTGCTGACGGTATAGCCCTGATCAATACCATGCTGGGAATGAGGATAGACCTTAGAACCAAGAAACCGGTTATTGCCAATAAAATGGGGGGATTTTCAGGTCCTGCAGTATTTCCGGTGGCTGTGAGAATGGTATATCAGGTATACCAAGCAGTGGATATCCCGGTTATCGGTATCGGCGGTGTTTCAACTGCTGAAGATGTGATAGAAATGATGCTTGCAGGTGCCACTGCAGTACAGATAGGCGCGGCAAATCTGGTTGATCCATACGTATGTAAAAAAGTGGTTGAAGATCTGCCGAAAGCAATGAAAAAGTACGGTATAACAGACTTGAATGATATTATAGGAGGTGCACATTAATGGGTAAGGACGTTATTATAGCTTGTGATTTCGACAGCAAGGAACAGACGCTGGCATTTCTGGATAAGCTGGGCGACCATAAACCTTATGTAAAGATAGGTATGGAGCTTTATTATGCAGAAGGTCCGGCCATCGTAAAGGCTCTCAAAGACAGAGGACACAAAGTTTTTCTGGATCTTAAGCTCCACGATATCCCCAATACTGTAAAGAAGGCGATGAGAGTACTTTCAAACCTTGATGTTGACATGTGCAATCTCCATGCAGCAGGAACATGCAAAATGATGGAAGCTGCACTTGAAGGACTGACTAAGGAAGACGGAAGCAGACCTCTGCTCATCGCAGTAACTCAGCTTACTTCAACTACTCAGGAGAGAATGGAAGAAGACATCCTTATCGAAGAGCCTATGGATAAGGTGGTTGCACACTATGCATATAACGCGAAGATAAGCGGACTTGACGGAGTAGTCTGCTCACCTCTGGAAGCTGACAAAGTGCACGGTGCATGTGGAGACGAATTCCTTACAGTTACTCCGGGAGTGCGCTTTGCAGATGATGATAAGGGTGATCAGGCAAGAGTAACTACTCCTGCAAAGGCTAAAGAGCTGGGATCTGACTACATCGTAGTTGGAAGAAGCATCACTGCTGCGGCTGATCCTAAGGCTGCATACGAAAGATGCTTGGAAGAATTCGTTGGATAGGAAGATATCAAGGATATTTTAATATAAAGTGAAGAGGAGAAAATGATGAAGAAAGAAATCGCAAAGGGCCTTTTGGATATCGAAGCAGTATTCTTAAGACCGGACGAACCGTTCACATGGGCAAGCGGCATCAAAAGCCCGATCTACTGTGACAACAGACTGATCCTGACAGCACCTGAAATGAGAACCAAGGTGGAAAACGCCATCGCCGATACTGTAAAGGAACACTATCCTGACGCAGAAGTACTGATGGGTACAAGCACAGCAGGTATCGCTCATGCGGCCATCGCAGGACATATCCTGAACATCCCGATGGGCTATGTTCGCTCAGGAGCCAAAGATCACGGCAGAAACAACCGTATCGAAGGAAGACTCGAAAAGGGACAGAAAGTCGTTGTGATCGAAGATCTGATCTCCACAGGAGGCAGTGTGATCGATGTGGTAGAAGCTCTCAGAGAGGCGGGAGCTGAAGTTCTTGGCGTAGTGAGCATCTTTACATATGGCATGAAGAAAGGACTGGAAAGACTGGCAGCTGCCAATGTTAAGAATGTGAGCCTCAGCGATTTCGATGCCGTGGCAGAAGTAGCTGCGGAAACGGGATATATCAAGCAGGAAGACATCGCCAGACTTCTGGCTTTCAGAAACAACCCACAGGATGAAAGCTGGATCAACAGCTAAATATAGATGAATATAAGGAGATTAGAACCATGAAACACTTGATCGACATTATGGAGCTGACAGTGGAAGAAATCGATGAGATGATAGCTGTCGCCAAGGATATCATAGCAAACCCCGATGCATATGCAGAAAAATGTAAAAGAAAGAAACTGGCCACACTGTTCTTCGAACCTTCAACAAGAACAAGACTGAGCTTTGAAGCTGCAATGTATGAACTGGGCGGAAACGTTATCGGCTTCTCTGAAGCACAGAGTTCATCAGCAGCTAAGGGCGAAAGCGTTGCGGATACCATCAGAACAGTCGGCGCATATGCAGATATCATCGCCATGAGACACCCTAAGGAAGGTGCTCCGCTGGTGGCATCAAAAAAGACCATCGTTCCTATCATCAACGCAGGAGACGGCGGACACAACCATCCTACACAGACCCTGACAGACCTGCTTACCATCAGCAGAGAAAAGGGCAGATTCAATGATCTGACAGTTGGACTTTGCGGAGACCTGAAGTTCGGAAGAACTGTACACT
The DNA here is from genome assembly GCA_964441805.1 of uncultured Oscillospiraceae bacterium. GTDB lineage: Bacteria > Bacillota > Clostridia > Peptostreptococcales > Anaerovoracaceae > Lentihominibacter. The sequence goes on from CAYTVH010000054.1 coordinate 8,130, forward strand.
CACTGATCAGCGCAATGTCAAGATATGAAAACGTTAAATTCGTACTGATCTCACCTGATGAACTGAAGATCCCTGAATATCTCAAGGAAGAAGTTCTTATCAAGAACAACATCGAATTCGTTGAAACAGCTGACCTTGAAGAAGCTATGCCTGAGCTTGACGTACTTTATATGACAAGAGTTCAGAGAGAAAGATTCTTCAATGAACAGGATTACCTGAGACTTAAGGATAGCTACATCCTGACTCCTGACAAGCTGGAAAATGCAAAGGAAGACCTGAGCATCCTTCATCCGCTGCCAAGGGTAAATGAAATCTCAACTGCTGTCGATGATGATCCTAGAGCTGTATACTTTGAACAGGTTCTCAACGGTAAATACATAAGAATGGCTCTCATTCTGAAACTTCTGGAGGTGAAATAAATGATCATAGGTAAGATAGAAAACGGCATAGTACTGGACCACATCAAGGCCGGACAGGGCATGTATCTGTATAAGATCCTGGGGCTGGATTCCCTTGACTGTCAGGTAGCTCTCATTAAGAACGCTGAAAGCGGCAAGATGGGAAAGAAAGACATCATCAAGGTAGACCAGATGATCGACCTTAATCTTGATGCCATCGGATACGTTGATCCCGATATTACTGTTAACATCATCAAGGACGGCAAGAGAGAAAAGGTAGAACATATCGAACCGCCTACAGAAGTCGTAGACATCATCAAGTGCAAAAACCCTAGATGCATCACTACTACAGAACAGGAACTTCCACATGTGTTCAAGCTGACAGATAAGGAAAACAGAGTTTACAGATGCCTGTACTGTGAAAGTAAAGCTAAATAAGCATCAATAGAAACAAAAGAAATATGCCCGTCATTGTTGAAATGGCGGGCTTTTTCTGTTAAAATAATTAATTAGGTATCGAATAAAATCAGAGGAGAAACAACTATGGAAAAAATGGGCTTAAACGAATTGCGTGAAAAGTTTTTAAGCTTCTACGAATCAAAAGAACATTACAGAAGACAGAGCTTTTCTCTTATTCCCGAAAAGGACAAGAGCTTGCTTATTATAAATTCCGGTATGGCACCACTGAAGCCATACTTTGCAGGGCTTGAAACACCTCCAAGCAAGAGAATGACCACTTGTCAGAAGTGTATCAGAACAGGCGACATTGAAAACGTGGGATACACTTCAAGACACGGTACATTCTTTGAAATGCTGGGAAGCTTCTCATTCGGAGATTATTTCAAGCACGAATCCCTCAACTGGGGATGGGAATTCATCACAGAAGTACTGAAGATGCCTACAGACAAGCTTTGGGCTACAGTATACGAAGATGACGATCAGGCTTATAATATCTGGAAAGATGAAATCGGTATGCCTGAAGACAGGATCGTTCGTCTCGGCAAAGATGATAACTTCTGGGAAATCGGAACAGGTCCATGCGGTCCTTGTTCAGAAATCTATTTTGACAGAGGAGAAAAATACGGCTGTGACAACCCTGACTGCAAGCCCGGTTGTGACTGCGACAGATATGTTGAGTTCTGGAACCACGTATTTACTCAGTTCAACAGAGATGACGAAGGTAATTACACTGACCTGGCACATCCTAACATCGATACAGGTATGGGTCTGGAAAGACTCGCATGCGTGATGCAGGGAGTAGAATCCATCTTTGATATCGACACTATCCAGTATGTTCTGGAAGGCGTTGTTAAGAAGTCAGGCGTGGAATATAAGAACGGTGAAGCACCTGAAGATGTTTCCATCAGGATCATAACAGACCATCTCCGTTCAATGACATTCATGATCGGTGATACTATCTTGCCGGGTAACGAAGGAAGAGGATACGTACTCAAGAGACTGATAAGACGTGCCGCAAGACATGGCAAGATCCTCGGCATCGAAGGTCCGTTCCTTGCTGACCTTTGCGATAGAGTAATAGACATCTCAGGTAAGGCATATCCTGAGCTGGAAGAACGTCGTGTAATGATCAAGAAAGTTGTTAGAGTGGAAGAAGAAAAGTTTGCGGCTACTATCGACCAGGGAATGAAGATGATCAATGGTCATATACAAGAACTGAAAGCTGCCGGAAAAACTGTTCTTGATGGTGAAAAAGCGTTCAAACTCCATGACACTTACGGATTCCCTATCGATCTTACAAGGGAAATCCTTGAAGAGTCAGGTCTTAGTGTTGATACAGACGGTTTTGTTGCTGCAATGGAAGCTCAGAAAGAGATTTCAAGAACAGAACAGGAGATGGAAGGTGCAGGTTGGGATGAAGCAACTGCTTCAATTAAATTTGAAAACGATACAGAATTTACAGGGTATGATACATTAGTTCAAACAGGTAAAATAGAAGCTATAATCGTAGATGGACAGCCGGTAGATTCAGTGAGTGAAGGTGAGTGCACTGTAGTTCTTGATAAAACTGCTTTTTATGCAGAAAGTGGTGGACAGGCTAGCGATACAGGTCTCATTTACAATGATGAATTTGCTGCTATAGTTACTGAAGTTTCTAAGTTACAGAATGTATTTGCACATAAAGCAACTGTTAAGAAGGGAACATTAGCGGTAGGAGCTGAAATTATTGGAATGCCGCATGCACCAACAAGAAATATGACTGCTGCTAACCACACAGCCACACATCTTCTGCACAAAGCTCTGCAGGAAGTACTGGGACAGCACGTTAAGCAGGCAGGTTCTTCAGTAACTAAGGACTCCTTGAGATTTGACTTTAACCACTTCCAAGGTATGACTGCTGAAGAAATTCAGAAAGTTGAAGATATCGTAAACGATAAGATCAGTCACTTCCTTGATGTTGAAACTAAGGTGATGACTCCTGATGAAGCTATGGCCGATGGTGCTACTGCACTCTTCGGTGAAAAATATGGTGCAACTGTAAGAGTTGTTACAATAGGTGACTTTAGCAAGGAGCTTTGCGGTGGTACTCACGTTAAGAATTCCGGACAGATCGGTGCTTTTAAGATCACAAGTGAAGCAGGAGTTGCTTCAGGTGTGAGACGTATCGAAGCTGTGACAGGCCTCGGTGTGCTTGCTAAGTACAATGATGACGAAGCTGTTATCAAGGCTACTGCTGACGCACTTAAATCTACCAGAGACAACATGGCTGACAGATCAGCAGCTCTTACAGAAGAAGTAAAAGCACTGAAGAAGGAAATTGCAGAGCTCAAGAAGGCTGAAATGAGTAAAGGGCTGGGTTCACTGGTTGACGGAGCAAAGGAAGTAGGCGGTGTCAAGCTCATAACACAGCAGTTTGAAGATTATAATATCAATGACCTTAGAGGTCTTTCGGACCAGATAAAGGCTGAAAACAAGGGCGTTGCAATGGTATTTGCGACTGTTTCGGGCGGAAAGGTCACATTCCTGGTATCCCTTACTGACGACCTTGTTGAAAAGGGATTACATGCAGGTAAAATGATCAAGGAAATCGCGGCTGCTGCAGGCGGTGGCGGCGGCGGTAAAGCTGACATGGCTCAGGCCGGTGCCAAAGATCCAAGCAAGGTTGACGCTGCATTTGCAAAAGCCGAAGAATTGATTGGTTAATAATAAATATATTATGTATACCCAACAGAACTTCTTGTGATAGTTTTGTGTAAATGTGCTTTTTCACTTGTAATAATCTGGAATGGAATGTTATAATGATGGAAATGGAGGTGTAGTAATGGATAGACAGACTAGAATGTATGATAATTTCGATAGGATCGAACAGCGAACTATCGAAGAAATCTTGAATATAGTATATGATTCTCTGGAAGAAAGAGGTTATAATGCCATCGATCAGATGGTAGGATACATCTTATCCGGAGACCCATCATATATCACAAGCCATAACAATGCTAGAAATGTTATTGGCAGAATAGAGCGTGATGATCTGGTTGAAGAACTTATCAGAGCATACCTCCGTAAATAATCTAAATAAATGGCGGGCAGAGATGTCCGCCTTTTTTATGATTTGAACAATTTATTATTCATAGGAGACCAACATGAAAAAATTAGCATTGGACGTAGGGGATAAGACCATAGGTGTAGCAGTCAGTGATGCTCTTAATATAACTGCACAAGGTGTTACAACCATTGAAAGAGTAGGGATCCGTAAGGATGCAGGCAAGGTCATGGATTATATAAAAGAATTTGACTGTGATACTGTCGTAATTGGACTTCCCAAGAAGCTTGACGGAACTGACAGCCCGCAGACAGAGAAGGTATATGAGTTCAAAACCATGCTTGAAAATAAGATGAGAAGTACCGGAATGGCCCATATCAAGGTGGAATTATATGATGAGAGACTTACTACTGTCATGGCCGAGAAAGTTCTCATAGAGGCTGATGTGAGCCGTAAAGGTCGTAAAAAAGTAATAGATAAGCAGGCTGCGGTGATAATTCTTCAAGGATATCTTGACAAAAACAGTATATTATAATATTCTATCCTAAAATATATGAAGAAGTATAT
>CAYTVH010000055.1:0-12131 GCA_964441805.1 uncultured Oscillospiraceae bacterium
TGGGAAACAGCTGCTGATGCAGTAGTGAACCAGCTCCTCAAAAGGGATGGTTTGGAAATAATAAAGGGCGGTGTCGATCATCCGGAAGCTATCGACTACGACGCTGAACAGTACTATGAAATATTGCTCCAGGAAAAGCTTGCCATAGCTCTTGAAGGCGGCATGCTGGAAGGTCAGGAGTCTCCTGCAGGTGAAAATGATACATGTGGGCAAGAGGGAGAGGATGAAGAAGACTCTGACGAAGAAGAATATGTACTGGTGGAAAAAATAGATTCAGAGGCAGGAAATTCCGTCAACAGAGATGTCAGAGCTGTGCATGAAATAGGCACAGCACCGCCGATCATAGATTGGAGACTGCTTTTGCAGGATTCTATCAACTATGATGTGGACTGGTCGTATAAAAATGCTGTGATCGATGATAACGTAGTAAGGCCGACCCTTCAGGAAATAACCGTTCCTGAGACAGAAATCGTGGTGGATACCAGCTGGTCTGTAGACGAAGATCTCTTGCGATGCTTTTTAAGAGAGTGCAAGAATATACTGCAGATATCCAAGCTTAAGGTAGGTTGTTTCGATACAGTGTTTTACGGATTTCATGATATAAGAACAGAAAAAGATATAGATGAGATGGTGTTCGAGGGTGGAGGCGGAACTGATTTCGAAGTCGCAATAAATGCTTTTTCCCTTAGGGCAGATAACAGGATAATTTTTACTGATGGACAGGCTCCGATGCCTGAAAAAGATATAGGTGCCATATGGGCAGTATATGGTGATGAAAAAATTGAAGTTTTCTGACAACTTGGCGTAAAACTTGCATTATTTATTGTCAAGTCATATGGAGGTGAATCAGTGACTTATAATTCATAATCATGTTGTAACAATATAGGAAGGAGTGCGTTATATGTCTATCAATAAGAAAGAAGTAAAAGACTTTATCAACAGTTGGAATGAGGAAAATGCTCAGGTGTTTTATGATACTTCAAAAACCATCTGGGAGAATCCTGAACTTCCTATGCAGGAATATAAATCATCGGCATTACTGATGGATCTCCTTGAAAAGAATGGCTTTTCCGTTGAAAAGGGCGTTGCAGGTATGCCGACAGCATTCATCGCTGCATATGGCAGCGGAAAGCCCGTTATAGGCATCAATGCAGAATACGATGCATTGCCCGGCCTTTCTCAGGACGGTGAAAAGCTTGAAAAGTCACCGATCATACCCGGAGCTCCCGGTCAGGGCTGCGGACACAATCTCCTCGGCACAGCCGGTGTCAAAGCGGCCATAGCGATAAAGAATGCCATGGAGAAATATGGACTGACAGGTACTGTCAAAGTCATAGGCGCGCCGGCTGAAGAACTTTGCATCGGTAAGCCTTTCCTGGGAAAAGCAGGCTGCCTGGAAGGATATGACGCTATCCTTGACTGGCATCCATGGAGCTATACCAAGACAAATTATGACAGCTGTGAAGCATATTTCAGCGTAAAATTCCACTTCAAGGGCAGAACTTCCCACGGCAATTCACCTTGGCACGGAAGAAGCGCTCTCGATGCTGCGATGCTTCAGGCTCATGCTGTTGAAATGATGAGAGAGCATATCTATCCGGGATGCCCTCCTGATGCTGCCAATACCATCAACTACACATTCACCACATGCGGACCTGAATTTGCCAGTGTAGTTCCTGACTATACAACAGCATGGTACATAGGAAGATTCATTACTACTGAAGATATGTTGGAAGCTTTGGAAAGAGTAACAAAGTGTGCTGAAGCAGGAGCTATGGCAACAGAAACTTCTGTTGAAAGAGAAATCATCACTGTAACTCATCATAAGATCCCTAACAAGACTTTGGCAGAATGCTTCAGAGATAATATGATGGATATCGGAGTTCCTAAGTTCACTGAAGAAGAACATGAGAAAGCAAAGGCTATACAGAGAGAACTGGGCAAGCCTGAAGTAGGACTTCCTACTGAGCTGGAACCGTTTGAAGGCGGATATACTGTACTTTGCGACACTTCGGAATACAGCTGGAATGCCCCTTATGCATCCCCATGGATAGCTATGGGAATGGTTGACTGCGGATGGCATCACTGGGGCGTTACAAGATGTGCCGGTGACACTATGGGCCAAAAGAGCATGGACTGTGCAGCAAATGTGATAGCTATGACTGCAGCAGACTTGCTGTGTGATCCGGACATCGTTGAAAAAGCAAAGGCTGAATGGGTTGAAAGAATGGACGGAAGAAAATATGAATGCTTGCTGGACGATGACATGGAACCACCTGTCCATCTCAATGAAGATGTAATGAAGAAATATATCTAAACTATTTTTGTTATATTGAGAGGGAAGAAGCATGTATGATAGATTGATCCAATTGGTAGAAGATTATATCCAATTCATCGAGGGCAACGAATTCGCTCAATGTGAATGCGAGCAGTTGAACAAAGTTCCGGAAACACAGGAAGAACTGGTCGAGGCCATCGCTTTGATCGTGGAAAACGCCAAGAATCTCAACAGGCTGCTGGAGCAAAGTCCTACGAGCATTTACGTGTCAGATGGGGACGGAGTGACCATGCGTATCAACAAGTGCTTTGAAGATCTGTCAGGAATAATCAGAAAAGAAATGATGGGCAGGAAAACTGCCGACCTGGAACGGGAAGCAGTTTATCAACCTTCTGCCATAAGCCTGGTGCTGCAGGAGAAGAGAAGGATAACCGTGCAGCAGACCAATGTGACCAACAGACCTTTTATCGTCACAGGCCAGCCTGTGTTCGATGAAGATGGGAATATAATAATGGCGGTGACCAATGCACTTCTCAACGAGGAAGTGGAACGTCTCGGCAGGTATCTCGGTGAACGTGAGGAACTGCAGGCTGTCCAGCTTCCAAAGAATAAAATGATCGCAGAAAACCCAACCATGAAGAATATCCTCCAGCTGGCAGATCTGATCAAAGATATAGGATCTACCATAATCATAGAAGGCGAGACAGGCGTAGGCAAGAATGTATTGGCGCGCCATATACATGAAACCAGCAACAGGAAAGAATGGAGGATGATAGAGGTCAACTGTGGTGCCATACCTGAGTCTCTTTTGGAATCTGAGCTTTTCGGATATGACAGCGGTGCTTTCACCGGTGCCAAAAAGCATGGCAAGCCGGGTTTGATAGAATTGTGTCACGGCGGCACTATCCTGCTGGATGAGATCAGTGAAATGCCGATGGCGCTGCAAGTCAAGCTGCTCCATTTTATCCAAAACAAAAAGATCATACGTGTGGGCGGTACAGAGGAAATTGAAACTGACGTAAGAGTTATAGCAACCACCAATAAGAGTCTGGAAGATATGGTGAAGGAAGGTACTTTCAGAGAAGACTTGTATTACAGACTCAACGTGGTGCCTTTTGTCATTCCTCCGCTGAGAGAAAGAAAAGAAGATCTCATCCCTATGGCACATCACTTCGTAGACAAATATACAAGGATGTATGCCAGAAAGTTCATACTCAGCGATGAGTACAAGGAGATCATACTTTCAAATCCATGGAAGGGTAACATACGTGAACTGGAAAACTATATAGAGCGTCTCGTGGTGACGGAGGGACATCTTGAGATCCTTGATAAGATCAAAGAGAGTGCAGTCACGTCGCCTCAAACCATTTCAGATGCCGCAGGAACAGCAGCGGAGACATCCCTTGCGGATACTGAACGACAGGCCATAGTGGAAGCTTATGAAAAATACGGAAGCAGCTATAAAGTCGCAGAGGCGCTGGGGATGAGCCAGAGTACGGCCTACAGGAAAATAAAAAAATACATCATCGATGAGACATAGAATAAACCACATGTCAAAGATTTAAGTCAGAAGGGTGAATTATAATAAGTCATATTGACTTATTATACAATTCACCCTTCTGTTATTTTGAAGTCACATGTTGAAATTTACTTGTTTGAAGAAAAAGGACGAGTTGGCACGATTCTTGTATTATATAACATATGAATGTACATGAGTAATGGAGTATTTATTGTTAATGTGCATAAAAATACGAAAGGAGGTAAAACATGAAAGGCAAATTAAACGATGTCAAAACATTCGTAGCTGATTGGAACAGAGAAAATACGATACCATTTTATGATGTTGCAGATCAGTTATGGAACAATCCTGAACTTTCCATGCAGGAGTATGAATCTTCAGCTGCACTTATTAAATTATTAAAAGACAATGGATTTGAGGTGGAAGAAGGAGTGGCAGATATGCCAACAGCTTTCATCGCGTCTTACGGAAGCGGAAAACCTGTTATCGGTATCAATGCTGAATACGATGCACTTCCGGGTCTTTCACAGAATCCTGACTGCTTATGCAAGGAACCGCTTTCTCCAGGCGCTCCGGGACAGGGTTGTGGACACAATCTGCTGGGAACAGCAGGAGTTAAGGCAGCCATTGCAGCTAAGCAGGCTATGGAAAAGTATGGTCTGCCGGGCACTGTAAAAGTGCTGGGATCACCTGCAGAAGAATTATGCATAGGTAAAGCGTATATGGGAAGAGCCGGATGCTATGAAGGATTCGATGCATTCCTCGATTGGCATCCACATTATGAGACAATCGCCAACTACGACGGTTGCCAGTCATATTTCAGTATAAAGTTCCATTTCAAGGGAAGAACATCCCATGGTAATTCACCATGGCATGGCAGAAGCGCCCTTGATGCAGCAATGCTGCAGGGACATGCAGTAGAAATGATGCGTGAGCACATTTATCCGGGTAATCCCCCTAATGCCGCAAATACTATCAACTATACCTTTACAACTTGCGGTCCTGAATTCGCAAGTGTAGTTCCGGATTATACAACTGCATGGTATATCGGTAGGTTCACTACAACTGAAGAAATGCTGGCAGCCGTTGATAGAGTAACCAAGTGTGCGGAAGCCGGTGCTCTGGCTACAGAGACTACAGTTGAACGCGAGATCATCGCCATGACTCATCACAAGATACCTAATAAGGTTTTGGCAACTCGCATGCATGAAAACCTGGCTGCATTCGGTGCTCCTGACTTTACTGAAGAAGAACAGGCTAAGGCAAAGGAAATCCAGAAAAACATCGGTGCACCTGAAGTAGGTCTTCAAGGTGAACTGCTGCCATTTGACAGCGGCTGGACAGGACTTTGTGACACATCTGAATTCAGTTGGAATGCACCTTATACAGCACCTTGGGTATGTATGGCACCTAAAGGCATTGGCTGGCATAACTGGGGTATCACTAAATGCGCAGGCGACACCATGGGTAAGAAAGCCATGGATTGCGCAGCAGGTGCGATTTCCATGACAGTTATTGATATTCTTTGCGATCCTGAAATGGTTGCAGAAGCAAGAGCTGAGTGGGAAGAAAGAATGGGCGACAGAAAATATGAATGTCTGCTGGAAGACAGCATGATGCCGCCTGTTGAACTCAACAAAGACGTTATGGAAAAGTACAGAAAATAAAACACATTCATTGATCAATTATTGTTATCATTTAGTATTTTAGAAAAAGGAGGAAAATATATGGGCCCTACAGTAACAATTGCTTTAGTATGTATTGTTATATTATGTATTGCTTTTATCTTCGTGGGCATCTGGTTCAGTAAGATGGCCAAAACTTCAGAAGACTTCCTGCTGGCCGGCAGAGGAGCACCTTTCTGGCTGCTGGCTACAGCTTATCTCGGCGGTTACGTTGGAGGAGCCAGCGTATCCGGATATGTAGGAAATGCTTATGGCAGCGGTATCTCACAGCTGTGGGCATCTCTGTGGGTAGTAGTAGGCGTGTTCTTCTTCGTAGTCTTCTTCGTAAGAAGAATCAACTACTTCGGAAGAAAGACAGGTGCGGTTACTATCTCCGACTTCCTGTGCGCTCGTTACGGCGAAAAGATGCGTGCTCCTGCTGCTATCGTAGCAGTACTCAGACCTGCTATCCTGACAGGTATGCAGTTCCTGGCTATCGCAACAGCTATGACAGTAGTATTCGGAACAAGCACAGCATTCGGTGTAATATCATCATCACTGATCATCCTGTTATACCTGATCACAGCAGGTCAGTTCTCAGCTCTGATCACTCAGTGGTTCCAGGCTATCCTGCAGTCCATCGGTATCGTTCTGTTTGCAATAGTAGCATTCAAGATGCTGGGCGATCCTACAGAAGTTACTCAGGCGTTCTTCCAGTATCTGCCTGACAATATCACTAACATCTTCGCTATGGACTTCTCATCATTCACAGTTTACTTCATGACATTGGGTCTGTTCTATCTGATCGACCCATGGGGATTCATGTATGCTTACATGGGCAAATCACCTAAGTCAACTTCAAACTCAATGATGTCAGTACTCTGCGGCAACTACTACAATGTACTGCCGTTCCTGTCAGGTATCGCTATCCTGCTGGGTGCAACAATGGGTAAATGGATCGTTCCGGAAGGTCTGTCAAGTGACGGTCTGTATGTATGGTTCACACTCAACAGCACTAACGTATTCGTAGGTACTGTTATCCTGGTTGGTCTGCTGATGACTATCATCTCATGCGGATCTGCATTCGCAATGAACGGTGTAACTATCATCACAAGAGACCTCTATCAGAAGATCATCAATAAGAACGCTACAGACAAGCAGGTTCTGAGAGCTTCAAGAATCTCCGTAGTTATCGTAGTAATCATCGGTATCGCATCAGCTCTGTGGCTGCCTATCCTGGTTCCTCTGTGGGTACTGGCTCAGGCAATCGTACTTTCAGGTCTGTTCATGCCTACAATGTGCGCATGGTTCTGGAAGAGAGCGACTACTGCCGGTGCTGTTGCATCAACAATCTCAGGTGCAGGCGCTGCTATCGCATGGGCAATGTATGCATGGATAACTACAGGAAGCCCTGGTACTATCATCTTCGGACTCCACGCATGTCACGTTGGTACATTCATTTCGATCCCTGTAATGATCATCGTATCACTGTGCACTAAGGCTGATCCTGAAATGGCTAAGGCAACTAACTGGAAGATCCTGGGCGAAGAAATGAAGGCTACAGATCTTATTCCGGAATCAGAAAAGTGCCTCAAGAAGGGCATCTTCGGCTGGCTCGGCGCAGACACAAAGGGCTGGAAGATCTTCTGGGTTGTTATGGCGATCCTGTTCGTAGCTCACTTCGTTCTGTCCATCGGATTCAACAACTCCAACCTGGCAGTTGGCCTGACTTGGGTATCCTTGGGCGTAGGCGTTCTCATGCTTATCATCCTGGCTGTTAACGGCGGAAGAGACCTGGCCGGAATGATTAAAGACAATAAGGCTGCTCTTACTGCAAAAGCGGAAGCAGAAGAAAAATAAACCATTATTATCTTAAATAATGTATAATAATAGAAGGTGGCTCAAGCCGCCTTCTATTTCATTAAAACAACATATTCAGGAGGTTCATTATGTTTAGGGACATGAGAAGAAAAGATAAGCTCAAGACTCAGGAAGAAACCATCAAGATCTTAAATGAATGCACCAATGGGGTGTTATCAGTGATAGGCGATGACGGATACCCGTACGGTGTTCCCGTAAGCTATATATATAGCGACGGTAAGATATACTTTCACTGTGCGGGCGAAGGCCATAAGCTGGATGCCATAAAGGCTGAGCCTAAAGTCTCTTTCACCGTAGTCGGCGCAGATGATATAGCTCCTGAAAAATTTACGACAATGTACAAGAGCGTGATATTGTTCGGCAAAGCAGCTGTCATCGATGACGATGAAAAGAAAAGAGAAGTGCTCCGGCTGATCGTTGGTAAATATTCCAATGATTTTATGGCAGGGGGCATGGAATATATGAAGAAGATGTGGGAAAAAACCCATATCGTTGAGATAGACATAGAACATATGACAGGAAAAGGTCTTGCAAAATAGCAAGACCTTTGTTTTTGATCACATATTTAATAATGTACAGCCACCGGTATGTCGACTTCAGCTTTTTCATATAGTTCAGGCATCCTCCATGGAGGCATGTTTATGCAGCCATGGCTGCCGTCGTAAGTCCATATGTTTCCTCCAAAGGTGTTCCTCCATGAAGCGTCATGGAAACCTTCTCCTGCCCAGTTTACGCCGAGCCAGTAGCTGACAGGACTTTCATATTCGGTATCATCTGCATTTCTGCCTCTTAAAACCACGTTTCTGATTTTGTTGAGAATATAGTAAGCACCCACATCTGTTACGGTGCCTGTCAGACGGCTGCCGGTGACACATGGGGATTCGAATATCAGAACACCCTTTTTATAATATCTTACCATCTGCTCCGAGATATCCACATCGATATATGTATCGCCCATATCTTGTGAATATTCCCCATAGCCGGTAGCGGAGAAGATGGGATCTCTTGTCACATCCGCATGGGAGTTTATGTCTGAAATCAGCTGTTCCGTTTCGGCCTCCTGATCTATCATCCATCCGTATGTACCCGGAGGTACTGTGATGTCCTTACCTGTGAATGATGTGAATTCCCTTGTCGAATTTACATTGTCATAAGTTGATGCCAGGTTGGTCACGTATTTTTTGACGGCATTTTTATCTGCCTTTCCGGACATGTCGTCTTTCATGAGTTTAGCAAGCTGCTCTGCCGAAACTGTGAAAGTCTCTTCTCCCAGCTTATAAGTGATTTTCTGTGTAAGGTATTTTTGGCAGAATTCCTGATATGCGATGAGGTTAGGGTCGTTCGAAGTTATTTCCGGTACAGTGGCATATTTCCTTTCGTCATATACGAACTGCATATCGCCGCGCTGTATGGATCTTGTGATATCCTCGAATACCATATCCATGTCGGGGACAGTACCGTACACTTCATTTACAATGGGGAAGGCAGGGTCAGATAGATCCACATAAGCATCTTGGCTTTCAACGGCATTTTCAGCGGTGAAGAATGCTGCCTTCATTACCCTATCCTTAAAATCTTCATCATAGCCGGCGATGATCATAGGAATCTTGATCTTGAATGGCACATGGAAATAATGGTTCAAGGCGGCAGCGATAGGATGGGATATCTTTGCTCTTTTAAGCCCGTCGATCAAGTCGTACTCATATCCGAAATCTGTGAAGTCTGCAGTGCGCACGTTAAAATTGCAGGTCACTTGTATGTGCCTGCTGTTCCAGGCTTCTGACAATTTGTCTTCTGCCTGTTGGCAAGTTAACCCTGAACAATCGATACCGTTGATCACAGTGGTATCGGGAAATACACTGCTGCTGTTTTCAGCGGAATGTGAAAAGCTCAAAGTCAAGCCTGTGATTGCTGCGATTGCCACTAAAATAATTGCTGAAACTGCGACTGCTGCTTTTTTCATGATGCCTCCTTAGAAGATGATTTTATTTTACAGTATTTAATATATTAATTAAAGTGAAAAATAAAGATAAATAATATACTTTTTATGTTAAAATGATTGTGTATATTTATTTTTATATGGCGAGGTCGATGTAATGGCATTCACACATTTGCATGTACATACCGAATACAGCCTTCTGGACGGGGCATCAAGGATCAAAGATCTGGTTTCAAGAGCGAAGGAACTGGGAATGGATTCTGTTGCCATAACCGACCACGGCGTGATGTTCGGAGTAATAGATTTTTATAAAGAGTGTAAGAAGCAGGGTATACGCCCGGTGATCGGCTGCGAAGTCTATACTGCCGCCCGCACTCGTTTTGATAAAGACCCGGAGAAGGACAAGTTCATGGGTCATCTTATACTGCTGGCAGAAAACGACCGGGGGTATAAGAACTTGATGAAAATAGTTTCCGAAGGATATCGCCACGGCTTCTACTATAAGCCGAGAATAGATAAGGAAGTCCTGTCCCGGTACAGCGAAGGAATAATTGCCCTTTCCGGATGTCTTGCAGGAGAGATCCAGAGAAGGCTTGTCAACGGAGATTACGAAGGTGCAAAGCGCGAGGCGTTGGCTATGCGTGACATCTTCGGGGAGGAAAACTTCTTTCTGGAGATCCAGGATCAGGGACTGGAAGAGGAGGCTCGTATCCTGCCTGATATGAAAAGGCTCCATGAAGAGACAGGTATACCTTTTGTTGCTACCAACGATGTCCACTACGTAAGAAAAGAAGATGCTGTAGCACAGGATGTGCTCATGTGCATCCAGATGGCATGTACGATAGATGAAGACAACAGGATGCGCTTCCCTAACGATGAGTTCTATCTCAAATCTGAAGATGAGATGAGAAAGATATTCGGGGGTATGCCGGAGGCAGTGGACAACGCATATAAGATCGCCCAGAGATGTAATGTGGAGTTCACCTTTGGAGAGCTGCATCTGCCTGACTTTACGGCACCGGACGGACTTTCCAATAAAGAATATCTGAGAAAGCTTTGCGAAGAAGGTCTTGCTCAGAGATATGCAGGCTCAGACGAAGAGACCATGGGCGCTTTGCATGAGAGACTCGACTATGAACTTACTACCATAGAAAACATGGGGTATGTGGAGTACTTCCTCATCGTTTGGGATTTCATAAACTATGCTAAAAACAACGGTATCATGGTCGGTCCGGGAAGAGGTTCAGCTGCGGGAAGTATCGTAGCATATACCTTGAGGATCACCGATATCGATCCCATAAAATACGGGCTGATCTTCGAGAGATTCCTTAATCCCGAGAGAGTCAGCATGCCTGATATAGATATCGACTTCTGCTACGAACGAAGAGGCGAGGTCATCGATTACGTTACTGAAAAATACGGAGCTGACAAGGTTTCCCAGATCATCACCTTTGGTACCATGAAAGCAAAACAGGCCGTTCGTGATGTGGGAAGGGCTCTTAACGTCAGCTATCCTGAAACCGATGCCATTGCCAAGGCAATCCCTTTCTCCCTCAAGATGACCATCGATCTGGCATTGGAGACAAGTCCCGAGCTGAAGGCAAAATATGAAAGCGAAGAGACCACTAAAAATGTCATCGATATGGCACGTGCCATCGAGGGTATGCCAAGACATGCATCTACCCATGCAGCAGGAGTGGTTATCTCCAAGAACAGTATAGACGAATACGTACCGCTGTATCTGGCAGACAAAGGGCTGTCTACTCAGTTCAACATGACAACCATCGAAGAGCTGGGACTTCTTAAAATGGACTTCCTTGGACTCAGAAACTTGACCATAATCAGAGATGCCCTTGAGATGATAGAAGCGAATCATGGTGTGAAGATAGATTTCTCATCCATGGATTATGATGATCCTAAGGTGTATGAGATTATTGCCAAGGGAAATACCCAGGGGATTTTTCAGCTGGAAAGCGGCGGCATGACACAGTTCATGAAAAACCTGAAGCCGGACTGCTTCGAAGATATCGTTGCGGGGATATCCCTTTATCGTCCGGGTCCTATGGCATCTATCCCGACATATATCGAAAACAAGAAACATCCTGATTCCATCCAATACATCCATGAAAGCCTGAAACCGATACTCAGCGTTTCTTACGGATGTCTCGTTTACCAGGAACAGGTAATGCAGATCGTAAGAGATCTGGGCGGATATTCATACGGCCGTTCTGACCTGGTACGTCGTGCCATGAGTAAGAAGAAGATGGACGTGATGCTTCAGGAGAAGGAGTATTTCATCAACGGCAAGCTGGCAGATGACGGCAGCATTGAGATAGCGGGATGCGTGAGAAACGGTGTGGATAAGGATTCTGCAGAAGCCATATTCAATCAGATGGTGAGCTTTGCAGAATACGCTTTCAATAAATCACATGCAGCGGCTTATGCTGTAGTGGCATATGAAACAGGATATCTTAAGGCCCATTACCCTGTAGAATTCATGGCAGCGCTCATGACCAGCGTCATGGGTGATGCAGGATCCATAGCCAAATACATGCGGAACTGCACTGAGATGGGAATCGAAGTACTGCCTCCTGATATCAATGAGAGCAGCAAAAAGTTCTCCGTTGTTGACGGCAAGATCCGCTTCGGACTTCTCGGCGTCAAGAACGTGGGTGAGGGTGCCATCGATGCCATAATCGAAGCTCGCCGGCAGAAGGGCAAACCTAAGGATATCTTCCGGTTCATAGAACAGCTGGATATCCACAGGGTGAACAAGAAAGCCGTAGAGAGCCTTATCAAGGCAGGAGCACTTGACTGTCTGGATGGGAACAGAGCAGCCCACATGGGTAT
>CAYTVH010000056.1:0-11838 GCA_964441805.1 uncultured Oscillospiraceae bacterium
TCCAGTTTCTCTGTGAAACTGATGTTGGAGCCAGGTCTTCATTGTAGTACTTTGATGACACCAGTTCCGCACGAGCCGCATCTGTTAATTCGAACAGCCCGTTCTTTTCAACTTGTGTGTACGTTGACATAAAACACCTCCATTAAAGATTTATATAATTGAATAAATTATAACGTAGTAATTATACTACAAAGTCCTTGAAAATGTAACTGGTTTTTTACCATTTTATTATTATTTTCTGAAAAATAGTATACGAAACCCCAAAGATGTGTATTTTTCAATATATATAGGGGTTCGGCAGTATTAAGAATTTGTTCAAAAATCATGTGTTTGCAAATTGTCTTCTATTATATATAATAATACTATCGCGGAGGTGGATATATGGCATTTTCTAAGAAAAAAACGACTGAAATACTGGACAAATTGAGGACGGAATATCCCGATGCAGAGTGCGCTTTGCATCATAGGAATACATATGAACTCATCATAGCTGTCGCCTTGTCTGCCCAGACCACAGATAAGAGCGTCAACAAGGTGTCTCCGGCATTGTTCCGGGCATATCCCACAGCAGAAGCGCTTGCTGCAGCCGCTCAGGAAGATGTGATCGAACATATCAAGACCATCGGTATGTATAAGACTAAATCAAAGAACATAATCGCTTTGGCTCAGCAGCTTTGCGAGAAACACGGCGGGCAGGTGCCTGAAGATTATGATGCACTGATCAAGCTGCCCGGTGTCGGACGGAAGACTGCCAATGTAGTTTTATCTGTGGGCTTCGGACACCAGAGGATAGCGGTGGACACCCATGTTTTCAGGGTTTCCAACAGGATAGGGCTGGTGGCGGAGAAAGATGTCCTCAAGACTGAACTTGGGCTGATGGAAGCTTTGCCCGAAGACAGATGGTCGGAGGCTCACCACAGCCTCATATTCCATGGCCGTAACTGCTGCAGTGCACGAAACCCTAAGTGCGATGAATGCGTGATAAAAGATCTGTGCAGGAAAGTCGGCGTATAATCGCGGACGGCAGGATTCTCTTAAATAAGAAGAAAGTAAAGAAAAATGGGAGTTTTTTATGATAAGAACGGCCTTTCCCAACGTTGATTATATGCTTTTCTCGCAAGTGCTTGGAAAGTTTGAAATAATGGGAAGAAAATGAAGATTTATCCCATTATTTCGCAAGAAAAAAAGAAAACAGAGAAAATCCATATAGATAGTCGTTCGATCTGGACAAATCACACTTAAACTCCCATAAAATCGAAATTAAAACTGTTTTGCGAGAATCGTGAAATGAGCAACAAAATGAGCAACAAAAAGGCATTCCTCAAGTGAGTGGAATGCCTTTGATTGTTTTTTGTAAGAATCTAGTTTCTGCCGCAGCAGTGCTTATATTTCTTGCCGCTTCCGCATGGACAAGGTTCGTTTCTTCCGATTTTCTTTTCTTTAACAACTGTCTTTGACTGCTTGTACTTCTTAGCGATCTCCTTCATCTTGTCCAGTCCCAGGATATCTTCCCACTGAGGCAGACCGTAGAGGTAGTCAGCTCCTGCAGCCAGCATATTGTAGAAGAGAGTTTCAGGTTCGATCTCGATCTCAACGCGAGAGTTTTCATCGAAGTTTTGGAAATCGTTGCTCTTTTTCAGGCTTGTGTCGATGCCGTCGAGGAATCCCATGTAGATGACAGGTCTGATTTCGCTTGCAGCAGCCAGCTCACCAAGTGTTCCTTCGATCTTTTTAGCAGGGTCATCGAGGATGGCGCTGTAAAGCTTAGTTTCGGCTCCTGCATATTCTTCCCAAAACTCTTCAAATGTATCTTCTGTCTGGTTTTCGATCAGCTCTTTCCACTGTTCATATAAAGTCATTTCATAACCTCCTGTTTATATGGATATTGATCCGGGCTTTGCCCGCAAGCTATCTTAAAATAGTTCTTGAAATTTCGATAACGTCGCCCATTACAGCACTTCCTGTTGGCAGAGGGCCTGCGCCTTTGCCGTAGAACATCAAGTCATCAACAGCATTGCCCTTAACGAATACTGCGTTGAATTCCTTGTTGATGTTAGCCAGCGGATGAGTTTCGCTGATGTACATAGGACGTACTTCGTAAAAAATGCTGCCGTCTTCTTCTTTCTTGGCGTGTGCGATCAGCTTGATCTTGCACTTGTTGGAGCGAGCTTCTTCGATCTTTTCCTTGGTGATCTCGGTGATTCCTGTAGTAGGGATCTCTGTTGGCGGCACGTAGTGGTCAAACATCAGCGCCATCAGGATGGACAGCTTGTTTGCTGCGTCGATACCTTCAACGTCTGCAGTAGGATCTGCTTCTGCAAAGCCCAGTGCCTGCGCATCCTTAAGGGCTTCGTCATAGCTCCAGCCTTCTTTTGTCATCATGTGAAGGATGTAGTTGGTGGTTCCGTTGAGGATGCCCATAACTTCTTCGAACTTGTTGGCTCTCAGCGGGCCTGTCAGTGTTCCCAGGATAGGGATACCGCCGCCCACGCTGGCTTCGAACTTGAAGATGATGTTGTTGGCTTTGGCTGTTTCCATCAGCTTGTGATAGTTGGCAGCAACTGCAGCCTTGTTGGCAGTTACAACGTGCTTGCCGTTTTCCATAGCCTTCAGCATGAATGATGATGCAGGTTCGATGCCGCCCAGCAGTTCGATAACGATGTCGATTTCAGGATCGTTGAAAATAACATCAGGATCCTGAGTGAATTTTTCCATAGGAACTTCGATTCCTCTGTCTCTGTCAACATCTTTCTCAAGTATTTTAACGATCTCAACTTTTGTTCCAAGAGTTGATTCGACTTCTTTTCTGTTCATTTCGAGGGTTTTGTAAGTGCCAGTACCTATGTTTCCCATTCCAAGTAATCCGATTTTTATTGTTTTCATTGGTAAACCTCCATAATAATTCCAGTCTATCCATCATATCATAAACTTTAGTCTTTGTCTTCCCTTTTTTGCTTATACGAAGTACAATAAGGCATGGAGAAAGGAGACTGATAAAATGTCTATACATATAGTTCTTGTGGAGCCTGAGATCCCGCCCAATACAGGGAATATAGCCAGAAGCTGTGCAGCGACAGGTGCGGCACTTCATCTTGTGAAACCTTTGGGATTTTCCATAGATGACAAGAGCCTCAAAAGGGCAGGGCTGGACTACTGGCCGTACGTGGATGTCACTGTTCACGAAAGCCTCGATGAGTTCATGAAAGAGTATGAAGGCAGCAGGATGTTCCTGGCAACCACAAAAGGCGGAAACCTTTATACGGACATAACATTTGAAGACGGCGACATGATCCTTTTTGGAAAGGAGACAGCCGGTCTTCCCAGGGACTTCATAGAGGAGCATAAGGAAAACGCCATCAGGATACCCATGAGCGCCGATACGAGACTACGGTCTTTGAACCTCAGCAATTCGGCGAATATCATATTGTTTGAAGCCTTGAGACAGCTTGGTTTTCCAGGCCTTGAATAGATTATCAAGACAAATATTCGAAAAAATCTGAAGTTGGCAAAAAACTTGCTATATGATACAATGGCTTCAGAGGTATTTACATGAGTATGAAGCTTGGATATGATCTGACAATAGAACAGGTGCAAAAGCTTGTGATGACCCCGGAGCTGATCCAGGCAATACAGATTTTGCAGTTCAACACACAGGAGCTGGATTCCTACGTACAGGAGCAGCTTCTGGTTAATCCTGTCCTGGAACAGACTCATCCGGAAACGCAGGAAAATGTACCGGCCAATCAGGCAGAATACGAAACTGAAGCACGCAAGGATGACATCAAGAAGATAGGCGACTTCGACTGGAAGGAATATATCAAGGACAGAGAGTTTGACGATATAAGCTACAAACAGTGGGACGGCAGAAATTCAGAGGAGAAGGAAAACAATTATGAACAGTACGTTTCTTCGTCTGATGTGACGCTGCCTGAGCATTTGATGTTCCAGCTCCAGTTTGCCGCACCTAAGAAAGACTGCCGAAAGGTAGGAAAATACATAATAGAATCTCTCGATGAAAACGGGTACCTTACTTCGTCGGCTCAAGAGATCGCTGTCGCCACAGGGGCGAGCGAGGAGAAGGTGAGGAAAGTCCTCGATATTATACATACATTTGATCCAATGGGCGTTGGAGCCAAGGACCTGGCCGAATGCCTGACTATACAGCTTAAGCAAAAAGGTCAGCTGACAGATGTTTTCGAAAGAGTAATAAATGAACATCTTGAAGACCTGGCCAACAACAGGCTGGCGGTCATAGCAAGAGATATGGGGATTTCTGCCAAGGAAGTCCAGGATATGAGTGACCTCATCAGGACCTTAGAGCCTAAGCCGGGCAGGGGCTTTGCAGCCCAGACAGACAACAGATATATCATTCCGGATGTGATCGTTGAGAGGGTGGACGATGAATACGTAGTCACCATCAACGAAAGCAGTTCCCCTAGACTGATGGTCAGCTCATATTATCAGAAACTGATGAAGGAAACTGATAAGGACGATACTCTGAACAAGTATCTTTCGGATCGCGTCAACTCTGCCCTGTGGCTCATCAAAAGCATTGAGCAGAGGAAGCAGACCATATACAATGTAGTTACTGCTGTCATAAAGCACCAGAAGGAGTTTCTGGACAAAGGCAGCAAGTACATGAAGACCTTGACCCTTAAGGATATTGCCGAGGAAGTGGGTATCCACGAATCGACCGTATCCAGATCCATAAATGGTAAGTATCTCCAGTGTCCGAGAGGTGTGTTTGAAATAAAATACTTTTTCTCGGCAGGCGTTTCGGGCAGTGAAGGAGAAGGGATATCATCGAAGAGCATCAAGGAGTTCATCAAAGAGATCGTTGATGCCGAAGATCCCAAATCTCCTTGCAGTGACCAGGCCATGGTGGAGATACTAAAGGAAAAGGGTATAAATATTTCAAGAAGGACCGTTGCAAAATACAGGGATGAGATGAACATATTATCATCATCCAAGAGAAGACGTTATTGAAGGCTATAAATTTTCGAGGAGGAGTAAAGAAAATGGCAATCAAAATCGGTATAAGCGGGTTCGGACGTATTTCAAGAGTGGTCATAAGAGCAGCAATGTTCGAAGATGACATCGAGATAGCCGGCATCAATGTTAGAAATGCAGATCTCGAGTACATGGTTTACATGCTGAAATATGACTCTACATTCGGCAGATTCCCTAAGGAACTGGGAATGTATGAAGACGGCCTGATCATCGACGGAAAGAAAGTACCTGTTTACAGTGAAAGCGATGCTTCCAATATCCCTTGGGGAGAATGCGGGGCTGAGTACATCGTAGAGGGTACGGGCGCTTACAACACAACTGAAAAAGCTCAGGCACATATCGATCAGGGTGCTAAGAAAGTTATCATCACGGCACCTGCCAAAGACAAGGAAACACCTACTTTCGTAATGGGTGTTAACCACGACAAGTATGAAAGTTCCATGAACGTAGTATCGAACGCATCGTGTACTACAAACTGCCTGGCGCCACTGGCAAAGGTCATCGAAGACAACTTTGGTATCGACCAGGGTCTCATGTCAACTATCCATGCGGCGACAGCTAAGCAGAAGGTGGTAGATGCTCGTTCCATGAAGGACTGGAGAACAGGAAGATCAGTATTCAACAACATCATCCCGACTTCCACGGGAGCAGCCAAGGCAGTATCCCTGGTCATCCCTTCACTGGAAGGCAAGATGACAGGCATCGCGTACAGAGTGCCAACCTCTGACGTATCAATGATCGACCTGAATATCATGACAAAGAAAGAAACTACATATGAAGAGATCTGCGCTAAAGTAAAGGAAGCTTCAGAGGGTGAAATGAAGGGCATCATCGAGTACGTTGATGATGAAGTGGTATCCCTGGACTTCGTGGGAGATCCGCATACTTCCATCTTCGATGCAAGAGAAGGTATCCAGCTCAACAACAAGTTCTTTAAATTCCTGGCGTTCTATGACAACGAATACGGATACTCCAAGAAAGTCCTTGAACTGATCCATCATATGTACAGCGTTGACCACGCATAGTAATATTGAATAAACTGCCTGGCGGCCGGGCAACCGGCTGCCGGCCAATAATTATAAGAGAGGGTTTTTAAATGAAAAAAACAGTTAGAGACATTGATGTATCGGGTAAAAAAGTTCTGGTGAGATGTGACTTCAACGTTCCCATGAAGGACGGCGAGATCACTGACGACATCAGGATAACTTCCGCACTTCCTACCATCAACTACCTGGTGGAAAACGGTGCAAAAGTCATCCTCATGTCACACATGGGAAGACCTAAGGGCGAACCAAAGCCTGAGTTTTCCTTAAGGCCTGTTGCTGACAGACTTTCGCAGCTTCTTGGCAAGGATGTGATCTTCGCGGCGTCGGACGTTGTCGTTGATGATTCTGTAAAGGCTGCAGCTGACGATCTTCAGGACGGAGACGTTATGCTTCTGGAAAATGTCAGATACAGAAAAGAAGAAACCAAGAACGAAGAGCCTTTTACAGGCCAGCTGGCATCGCTTGGCGAGCTTTTCGTAAACGATGCATTCGGCACTGCCCACAGAGCTCACTGTTCAACTGCAGGGCTGGCAGAATACATGCCTAGCGTATCAGGATTCCTCATCGAAAAGGAAGTGAAGTTCCTGGGAGATGCTCTGGAAGCACCTGAAAGACCTTTCGTTGCCATCATGGGCGGCGCTAAGGTTGGCGACAAGATCCCTGTTATCGAAAATCTTCTCAAGAAGGTAGACTGCCTCATTATTGGCGGCGGCATGAGCTACACATTCTTCAAGGCTATGGGCCATGAGATCGGCACATCCATCCTTGATGAAGAAAGCATCGGCCTTGCTTCCGAGCTTATGGAAAAGGCTGAAAATATGGGCGTCAAGCTGCTGCTTCCTGTGGATACAGTATGTGCTGAGCAGTTCAGCAATGAAAGCAAAAAGGCTGTATTCGACAGAGACAAGATCCCGGCTGATATGATGGGAATGGACATCGGTCCTAAGACCATCGATATATATAAAGAAGCTATCGCTGATGCTAAGACTGTTGTATGGAACGGTCCATGCGGAGTATTTGAAATGTCAAACTTTGCAGAAGGGACCAAGTCCGTTGCAGCGGCACTGGCAGCAAGCGATGCAGTTACAATCATCGGCGGCGGCGATTCCGCGGCTGCAGTAGAGCAGTTCGGATATGCCGATAAAATGACACATATTTCAACAGGTGGCGGTGCTTCTCTGGAATTCCTGGAGGGCAAAGCATTGCCGGGTATCGAATGTTTGGAGGAAAAATAATGAGAATACCGTTCATTGCAGGCAATTGGAAAATGTTTAAAACTAAGGCGGAAGCCCTTGCTTTTGCAGAAGAGTTCAAAGGTCTTTACAAGGGGACAGATGTACAGACAGCTATCTGTGCACCTTTTACTAACCTGGAAGCTCTCGTAGAAGCTTTTAAGGATACAGATATCATGGTAGGTGCTCAGAACGTACACTTTGCAGATGAAGGCGCTTACACAGGCGAGATCTCCGTATCTATGCTGGAAGAGATCGGCGTGGACTTTTGCATAATCGGACATTCAGAACGAAGACAGTATTTTGGAGAAACTGATGAAACTTGCAACTTGAAGCTGAAGAAGCTGTTTGAAGGACCTATCAGACCTATACTTTGCGTTGGCGAAAGCTTGGATGAGCGTGATGCCAACAAGGCATTCGATATAGTCAAGGGCCAGTTGGAAGCGGATCTTGAAGGTATCGCAGGCGATCTCATCAAGAAGCTTGTTATCGCTTATGAACCTATCTGGGCCATAGGAACCGGAAGAACTGCTACTCCTGAGCAGGCAGAAGAAATGTGCGCTTTCATCAGAGAAACTCTCATCGCTCTGTATGATGAAGAAGTGGCTGATGAAGTGATCATCCAGTACGGCGGCAGCGTTAAGCCTGCCAACGCTACTGAAATAATGAACCAGGAAGAAATCGACGGAGCTCTGGTTGGCGGTGCCAGCCTGAAGGCAAAGGATTTCATGGAAATTATAGATTTTTAAGTATAGGATCGGAGGTAAATGAAAATGGCATATATCGTAGATGTAATGGCACGTGAAGTGCTGGACTCAAGAGGTAACCCTACAGTTGAAGTTGAAGTTCTGCTGGAAGACGGTGCTGAAGGAAGAGCTATCGTTCCATCGGGAGCTTCAACAGGTGT
Organism: uncultured Oscillospiraceae bacterium; assembly: GCA_964441805.1. GTDB lineage: Bacteria > Bacillota > Clostridia > Peptostreptococcales > Anaerovoracaceae > Lentihominibacter. Next base: position 8,196 of record CAYTVH010000056.1, read on the forward strand.
ACACGAAGCTGTTGAACTGAGAGACGGCGATAAGGCAAGATATCTTGGCAAGGGTACTCTGCAGGCTGTAGATAACGTTAACAATATCATCGCAGACGAAGTTATCGGATGGGATGCACTGGATCAGGTCGGTCTTGATAAACTGCTGATCGAACTGGACGGAACTCCTAACAAGGGTAAGCTGGGCGCCAACGCTATCCTGGGAGTATCCATGGCTGTGGCAAGAGCTGCTGCCGATTCATGCGGAATGCCGCTGTTCCAGTATCTGGGCGGAGTCAACGGCAAAGTGCTCCCTACTCCAATGATGAATATTTTGAATGGCGGATCCCACGCTGACAATACAGTGGACATCCAGGAATTCATGATCATGCCTGTAGGAGCTGCCACTTTCAGAGAAGCTCTGAGAATGGGTGCTGAAGTATTCCACAATCTGAAGAGCGTACTGAAGGGCAAAGGAATGAACACAGCTGTTGGCGATGAAGGCGGATTCGCTCCTGACCTGTCAACTAACGAAGAAGCTATCCAGGTGATCATCGAAGCCATCGAAAAGGCAGGATACAAGCCTGGAGATGATGTAAAGATCGCTTTGGACGTTGCTGCCAGCGAATTCTACGATGCAGAAGCTGACATCTACAATCTGACAGGTGAAGGCGTTTCAAGAACTGCAGAAGAAATGGTGGCATATTATGAAATGCTTTGCGACAAGTACCCTGTTATCTCCATCGAAGACGGTCTTGCTGAAGACGACTGGAAAGGATGGGCTATCCTCACAGAAAAGCTGGGCGACAGAGTACAGCTGGTTGGAGACGACCTCTTCGTAACAAACACTGCAAGACTTAAAGAAGGTATCGAAAAGGGAATCGCCAACTCAATACTGATCAAGGTAAATCAGATCGGTACACTGACTGAAACTTTCGATGCCATCGAAATGGCTAAGAAGGCAGGATACACTGCAGTAGTATCCCACAGATCAGGTGAAACTGAAGATACTACCATTGCTGATATCGTAGTTGGACTCAATGCAGGACAGATCAAGACAGGTTCACTGTCAAGAACTGACCGTATCGCCAAGTACAACCAGCTGCTGAGGATCGAAGAACTTCTCGATTCAGCAGGTCAGTATGCAGGTCCTGATGCTTTTTACAACATAAAAAACAAGTAAAATAGCACAAATACGAAATCAAACTTATTGATTTTTGACAGGTGCTATGATAAACTCAAATGGTTAGAGTATAAGGAGGAAGATATAGTATGAGTATTGCTCTGAAAATAGTACTTGCTTTAGTAAGTGTGATTTTGATCGTTAGTGTATTACTGCAGTCCAGCAACAGTGCAGGTCTGTCCGGTTCCATCGGCGGTGGAGCTGAGCAGCTGTTCGGAAAAAAGAAGAGCCAGGGTTATGATGCCCTTCTCGGCAAGATCTCAACTGTTGTAGCGGTACTGTTCATAGTGTTATCGCTTGTTCTGGTAGCTCTGGAATAACCGGGCTATCTGTTTATACAAGGAAGTTGTTTTTTATTTATTAATTCAATTTAATAATTTCGTGCTAAAATTTTAAGAGGTGTCATTGACGCCTCTTATCCAGTTAAAGAAATGGCACGAGAGGGAGGTATCATCAAATGAATGTTTTAGCAATTCTTTCAGTAGTAGCTGCAATTATTGGTTTAGCAGTTGCAGTTGGACTTGCATCATGGATCGGCAAGCAGGAAGAAGGCACAGACAGAATGAAGGAAATCGCCGGATACATCAGAGAAGGTGCTATGGCGTTCCTGTCAAGAGAGTACAAGATAATGGCAATCGTTATCATCGTACTGTTCGCTTTGATCGCTATTTTCATCAACGTAGTAACAGGTGTGCTGTATGTATTCGGTGCACTGCTGTCAGTTCTGGCAGGTTTCTTCGGAATGAAGGTTGCTACACTGGGTAACGTAAGAACTGCAGCGGCAGCTAAGGATTCAGGAATGAACCTGGCTCTGAAGGTTGCTTTCAGATCAGGTTCCGTAATGGGTCTGGCTGTAACAGGTCTGGGACTTTTCGGTCTGGGCGTTGTAGTATGCGTACTCGACTTAGCTACAGTTATGGAATGTGTAACAGGTTTCGGTCTTGGAGCTTCATCAATGGCTCTGTTCGGACGTGTAGGCGGCGGTATCTATACTAAGGCTGCTGACGTTGGAGCTGACCTGGTTGGTAAGGTTGAAGCAGGAATCCCTGAAGATGACCCAAGAAACCCTGCAGTTATCGCTGACAACGTAGGCGACAACGTAGGTGACGTTGCAGGTATGGGTTCCGACCTGTTCGAATCATATGTTGGTTCAATCATCTCCGCAGTTACTCTGGCTGCAGTAGCAGCAGTCAACTCAGGCGGACTGTTTGACGAAACAACAGCAGCGCTGTTCCCGCTGATCCTTTCAGCAGTAGGAATCATCGCTTCACTGATCGGTATTTTCATGGTTAAGGGCAAGGAAGGTTCAAACCCTGCCAACGCTCTCAACATGGGTACTTACGTATCAAGTGTTATCGTTATCGTAGTTGCTCTGATCCTTTCAAAGGCTATGCTGGGCGGATTCAGCTATGCTATCGCTATCATCGCCGGTCTGATCGTAGGTGTTGCTATTGGTAAGATCACAGAAGTTTATACTTCAGGCGATTACAAATCAGTTAAGAAGATCGCAGAACAGTCACAGACCGGTTCTGCTACTACTATCATCAGCGGTCTCGGCGTTGGTATGATGTCAACACTTTGGCCAATCATCTGCATCTGCGTTGGTATCTTTGCTGCTTACTATGCAGCAGGCGTATACGGAATCGCACTGGCTGCAGTAGGTATGCTGTCAACAACTGGTATGACAGTTGCAGTTGACGCTTACGGTCCTGTATCCGACAATGCCGGCGGTATCGCAGAAATGTCAGAACTTCCTGACTCAGTAAGAGAAATCACTGACAAGCTCGACTCAGTAGGTAATACAACAGCTGCTATCGGTAAGGGATTCGCTATCGGTTCCGCAGCTCTGACTGCACTGGCTCTGTTCGTATCCTTCGCAGAAGTTGCTCAGATCACAGTAATGGATCTGCTTAACCCAATCGTTATCATCGGTCTGTTCATCGGAGCTATGCTGCCATTCCTGTTCTCAGCTATGACTATGAACTCAGTAGGAAGAGCTGCTAACCAGATGATCGAAGAAGTAAGAAGACAGTTCAGAGAAGACAAGGGCATCATGGAAGGAACTTCCAAGCCTGACTATGCTAACTGCGTAGATATTTCCACTAAGGCTGCTCTGAAGGAAATGATCGTTCCTGGTCTCATGGCTATTATTGCTCCACTGGTAGTTGGTATCCTCCTGGGCGTTGAAGCTCTGGGCGGACTTCTGGCCGGTGCACTGTCATCAGGCGTACTGCTGGCTCTCATGATGGCCAACGCAGGCGGCGCTTGGGACAACGCTAAGAAGTACATCGAAGAAGGACATTTCGGCGGCAAGGGTTCAGAACCTCACAAGGCTGCAGTTGTTGGTGACACTGTAGGTGACCCGTTCAAGGATACTTCCGGTCCTTCAATCAACATCCTGATCAAGCTGATGACAATCGTATCACTGGTATTCGCACCACTGTTCGTATCCATCGGCGGTCTGATCGTATTCTAAGAAAA
>CAYTVH010000057.1:0-3798 GCA_964441805.1 uncultured Oscillospiraceae bacterium
CACTCCCATGGCAGAAGCTGGCTCAAGGTCAGGGAACTGATCGATCACAGTAGCTTTTCAGATGATGCTAAGCAGACTGCTCTCAGCATTTACCAAAATATCGCTGAGGCAGAGGCAAGCGTTCACGGCGAAACTCTCGAGACGATCCATTTCCACGAAGTAGGACGAGATGAAGCCATTAAGAATGCACTGGGGATAGGGATGGCCATCGAAACTATCAAGGCAAATGGAGCCGATAATGACGACCAATCGCTCGAGATCTTAACATCGCCAATATACGATGGACACGGCACTGTCGTCTGCAGCCATGGAGAGATCCCCGTTCCCGTACCTGCAGTCATGGCACTTCGCGAAAAGTGCACATATACTTTTGAAACAGCAGATGTCAACATGGAAATGGTCACTCCATCAGGCCTGGCAAGTCTCATGGGCATCAAGGCGAAACCTGCCGTCAAAACACTGCAGCAGCTTTTGGCAGAGAAGGACGACTCTGGAGCACCGCGAGTCACACTCATCGCTGAAACAGAAGCCAAAGGCAGTCGCGATACCGGCAGAGGCGGTCTGCGAGTCTATTTGATAGATAGCTGCGTATCTGATGGTATATTACTGAGCAGGAGGACCAAATGAACATAACAGATATGAGTCCGGTTTCAAATCCGGAATTGATAAAAGCCATAAATAAGGCGAAGGAAAATCCGGATCAGGCAAATTCCAACAGGATGCTCAACGAAGCCGTCAAAGCCAAGTTCCTTATTCCCATCAAAATGGAAAGCACCATCGTTATGGACGGAAGTAAAGGATACGGCGATGTTGAGAATGCCAATATTAATTTTGAACTTTTAAAAGCCAATACCGGCAAAACATACTATCCGGTCTTCACGGACCTAAAGGAACTGCAGAAATGTGCCGTCCATAAGAATCAATCGAGCATGATCGTGAATTTCGATGATATGGCTGCACTGCTGCTTCAACCGATGAACGCAGTTGCAGGCTTTGTGATAAATCCAATGGGCGAAAACGTTTGCTTCAGCACACAGATGATCGCCGCAATGAAAAAAGATATGAATAAAGATAAATAAGGAGAATGATTAACATGACTATGGAAAAAAACTTAGCGAAGACGTATGATCCAAAAGACTTCGAAGATCGTATATATGAGATGTGGGAAACAAGCGGTGCTTTCAGAGCAGAAGCTGATCCCGACAAGAAACCTTTCACCATCGTGATGCCGCCTCCAAACATCACAGGTCAGCTTCACATGGGACACGCTCTGGACCAGACCCTTCAGGACGTTCTCACAAGATTCAAGAGACTCCAGGGATACAGCGCACTTTGGCTGCCCGGTTCAGACCACGCATCCATCGCTACAGAAGTAAAAGTTGTTGACAGGATCAGACAGGAAGAAGGACTGGAAAAGGAAGACCTGGGAAGAGAAGAATTCCTCAAGCGTGCATGGGCATGGAAAGAAGAATTCGGCGGCAAGATCACCAAGCAGTGCCGTAAGCTGGGCGACTCCTGTGACTGGTCGAGAGAACGTTTCACAATGGATGAAGGCTGCAACAAGGCAGTAAATCACTTCTTCGTTAAACTCTACGAAAAGGGTCTCATCTACAGAGGAAACAGACTGATCAACTGGTGTCCTGAATGCGGAACTTCCCTGTCAGACGCAGAAGTTGAACACGAAGATAAGAACGGTATGTATTGGTACTTCAGATACCCTGCAGCAGACGGCGGTGAAGGCGTAGTAGTTGCCACATCAAGACCTGAAACCATCTTTGCTGACGTGGCTATCGCAGTACATCCTGAAGATGAAAGATACAAGGATCTGGTGGGCAAGAACGTACTGATCCCAATGCTCAACAAGGAGATCCCTGTTATCGCAGACACATATCCTGATCCTGAAAAGGGAACAGGTGCTGTAAAGATCACACCTGCTCACGACCCTAACGACTTCGAAGTAGGTCAGAGACACGGCCTTCCAACACCTACTTGCATCGACTTCGAAGCTAAGATGACTGCAGCGGCAGGCAAGTACGAAGGCATGGACAGATACGAATGCCGTAAGGCATGGGTAGCTGACTTGGAAGAGGCAGGTTACCTGGTCAAGACAGAAGAAAAAGTTATCCCTGTAGGAGAATGCTACAGATGCCATACAGTAGTTGAACCAATGCTTTCAGACCAGTGGTTCGTTAAGATGGAAGACCTGGCTAAGCCTGCCATCGAAGCGGCTAAATCAGGAGATCTGGAACACGTGCCTGAAAGATTCGAAAAGATATACCTCCACTGGCTGGAAGAGATCAGAGACTGGTGCATCTCAAGACAGCTTTGGTGGGGACACCGTATCCCTGCATACTACTGCCAGACTTGCGGCGAGATCATCGTAGCGGAAGAGGCTCCGACAACTTGCCACAAGTGCGGCAGCACTGACCTGAAGCAGGACGAAGACGTTCTCGATACATGGTTCTCATCAGCTCTGTGGCCGTTCTCAACTCTGGGATGGCCTGAAGAAACAGAAGACCTCAAGTATTTCTACCCAACAGACGTACTTGTAACAGGCTATGACATCATCTTCTTCTGGGTAGTGAGAATGGTATTCTCCGCTCTTGAAACTACAGGCAAGTCACCGTTCAAGTACGTTTACGTACACGGTCTGGTTAGAGACGCACAGGGAAGAAAGATGTCCAAGTCACTGGGCAACGGTATCGACCCGCTGGAAATCATCGACCAGTACGGTGCAGATGCCCTCAGATTCATGCTCACAACAGGTATCACACCTGGTAACGATATGAGATTCAAGACAGACAAGCTTGAATCATCAAGAAACTTTGCCAACAAATTATGGAATGCATCAAGATTCACCATCATGAACCTGCAGGACGAAGAAGGAAACTTCAAGCCTATGGCTGACCTGAGCGACCTGAGCAAGGCAGCTCTCAAGGATGAAGACAAGTGGATCATCTCAAGGGTGAACGATGCAGTTAAATACATCACAAACACACTGGAAAAATTCGACCTGGCGCTGGCAGGACAGAGAGCTTACGACCTGATCTGGAACGAATACTGTGACTGGTATATCGAAATCGTAAAGGGAAGACTCTACGGCGATGACGAAGAAGACAAGAAGGTGGCTAGAGCCGTTCTCGTTAAAGTCCTCAAGGACATGCTGAGACTGCTCCACCCATTCATGCCTTATATCACAGAAGAAATCTGGGCATACCTGCCTGCAGGAGAGATCAAAGCAGCCAACCCTGAAAACTTCCTGATAAAAGAAGACTGGCCGCTTTACGATGAAAGCCTGACTTTCGAAGCTGAAGCGGAAAAGATCGAAATGGCCATGGCCATCATCAGAAGCATCAGAAACATCAGAGCTGAAGCTGAAGCTGCACCAAGCAAGAAGCTGACTGCAGTCATCCTCAGTGCAGAAGGCAAGGAAGAAGTAGTAAGATCAGCAGAAAGACACGTTAAGAAGCTGGCCAACATCACTGAGATCACTTTCATCGCAGACAAGGCAGATGTTCCTGAAGAAGTAATGTCAGCCGTAGTTGCAGGTGCAGAAGTATTTATCCCTCTTGATGACATCATGGACTACGAAGCAGAATACGACAGACTCACTAAGGAAAAGAAAAAGCTGGAAGGCGAAGTCAAGAGAGTAGTTGGCAAGCTGTCCAACGCAGGCTTCGTAAGCAAGGCACCTGAAAAAGTTATCAACGAAGAAAAAGCTAAGCAGGTCAAGTACGAAGAAATGCTGGCTAAGGTTATGGAACGTCTGGCTATCGTAGAAAAGAAGGTTGGCAAATA
>CAYTVH010000057.1:3898-11154 GCA_964441805.1 uncultured Oscillospiraceae bacterium
TGAACGCAATAGATAAGATCCATCAATTCAATAGATTCGGAAGCCGTCTGGGCCTTGAGAGGATGACAGTCCTGCTGGAAAAGCTGGGGGACCCTCACAAGGACCTCGACGTGATCCACGTGGCAGGGACCAACGGCAAGGGCTCGGTCTGCAAATTCCTGGAGCAGGGGCTTGCTGCCTGCGGCTACAAAGTCGGCCTTTACACATCACCTTTCATCGAAAAGTTCAACGAGCGCATACGCCTCGGGGGCGAGGACATCTCAGACGAAGATCTCCAAAGCTTCACGGAGCGCGTCCTTGCGGCATCCGATGAGATGGTGGCTGAGGGTCTCGATTCGCCTACAGAATTTGAAGTGGTAACAGCCATAGCTTTCCTGTATTTTAAGGAAAAGGGCGCTGATATCACCGTGCTGGAAGTGGGCCTTGGCGGCAGCGGGGATTCCACCAACGTGGTAATAAAACCCCTGGCATGTGCCATAACTTCCATCTCTTTTGACCACATGGACAGACTGGGAAACACCCTTGCAGAGATCGCCGAAAACAAGGCAGGCATCATCAAGGAGGGGGTTCCGGTCATATCCAATGTGCCTGAAAGGGAAGCAGCAGCTGTGATCGCAAGAACAGCTTACGAGAAGAACTGCAAGCTCTATGATGTGTCGAAGAACACCTTCAGTATCACTGAAGAGACGCCTTTCTCACAGAAGGTCACCATGGAGATAGACGGCACCGACTACAGCGACGTGGAAATTTCCATGACGGGAAAGCATCAGGGAGAAAACCTGAAGACAGCCCTGACTATCATAGAGGTCTTAAGAAAAGAAAGAAAGATCAAGATAGAAAGAGGCAGGCTGTATGAAGGCCTCAGGAAGGCAGTGCAGCCGGGCAGATTCGAAGTGCTGATCGGCGGTGAAACCGGCACTGAGCCGGAAGACTTCGGCCATGCTGCCGGACCGATGGTCATCATCGATGGTGCCCACAACGAAGCCGGCGCCCGCGCTTTGCGTGACACGGTGTCCAGGTGTTTCGCAGGGCAGAGGATACTGCTTGTCACCGGTATGCTGGCAGATAAGCAAATTGATGGGATCCTCAAATACTTTTTACAAATAAGTGATAATATGATCATAACGGAGCCGGACAATCCACGAAAACTCAAGGTGGACGATCTGGAAAAAACGTTAAAGGATATGGGAATAGAGCCTGTCAAAGCCAAGACGGCCGGAGAAAGCGTCAAAACTGCAGAAGGTATGAAGGAAGATTACGACGTGATACTTTTTGCGGGATCGCTGTACCTTATAGGCGATGTAAGGAGGATAGTGAGAAATGAATGGGGAAAAGGAAATTAACGAAGTAATAGCCAAAAAGAAAGCCAATAAAATACTGCTTTATTACAATGCATATTCAGGAAGCGGTATATTCAAAAACAACCTCGACCACATAGTAGAGAGATGTCAGGATGAAGGATACCAGGTGGTGCCTGTGAGGGCAGCCAAAGGTTTTGTGATAAACGAAGTGCTGGCAAACCTGGATCAGAGCGAATACAGCAGGATCATTGCTGCAGGCGGAGACGGGACCATAAACCTCTGCGTCAACGCCATGATCGCCAACGACATACACCTGCCGCTGGCAATACTGCCGGCAGGAACAGCCAACGATTTTGCATATTATTTTGAGCTGCCGTCAGATATCGACTACCAGCTTGATATAGCCCTGGGAAGCAAGACCACTAAAGTCGACGTAGGTCGTGCCAACGACAAACATTTCATCAATGTGGCGGCCATGGGTGCACTAATCGATGTTAGCCAGAAGACTGACCCTAACCTCAAGAATGCCATAGGCATCCTTGCATATTATCTTAAGGCTCTTACGGAGATCCCTCAGATACACCCGATACCTGTCAAGCTGACAACTCCGGATGCCATCCATTTTGAAGACATATACTTCATGGTGGTAATGAACGGCGAATCTGCCGGAGGATTCAGGAAACTGTCGCCTCAATCATCCATGAACGATGGTAAGCTGGATGTTATAGCATTCAAAAAGATGCCTATAGTAGAGCTGGGACCGCTGCTCTTTGAAGTGGTCAACGGAAGACATCCGCAGAACAAGAATGTGCTGTATTTCCAGACACCTGAGCTCACTATCGAGTCAACTGAACATCTCAGCACAGATATCGATGGTGAACAAGGCGGAGATTTGCCTATACATTTCAGCGTTCTGAACAGAAGACTGGACGTATTCATTTCAGAAAACACATGGCATTACGATGATTAAGGAGGCAATATGATCAGCTTTAAGATATCTGTAACTGAAGATTACGAGAAACTGGTACCCTTTTTCATAGAAAACCAACTGGAATTTTCAGAAGAAGAACCTGTGCCCACAGATCTGGTGAAGTGCTGGGAAATCACTGATGGCGAAGGCAAGCTCATCGGCGGCTTCGTACTGGCCAAAAGAGAAGGCGAATTCATCGTTGACGGCATAGCCATAGATCCTCAGTACCGCAAATTCAAGCTGGGAAAAGCGCTCCTTGAAAGAGGCATAGAAGAAGCTCTTAAGCAGGGTGCAAAACGCATCTATCTGGTGGCCAGGGCTCCCGGCTTTTTCAGGAAATATGGTTTTGTAACTATTCCAAGAGAGGAATCACCTGACTTTTTTGAATGTCTCACATGTCCGCAGTATCAGATAAGCTGCCACCCTGAAGTGATGAAACTGGAACTGTGATTCACCTAAACTGAATAATAGACATAAAACCCCCTAAAGGACGCATATATTCTACGAGAATATGCCTGAGGGGGATTTTTTATGGAAAAAAACATATTGGTCAATGAAGTGATGCTTATGGGAAGAGTGATCGGAGGCCCTGTATTCAATCACAAAACCTATGGAGAAGCATTTTATATGATGATATTTGGCATATTCAGAAGAAGCGGTTACGAGGACAGGATCAGGCTGATCGTGTCCGAAAAGATCTTGAACGGAAGGTCGCCCAGAGAGGGAGAATTCCTTGAAATACACGGACAGATAAGGACATACAATAGAGAACTGGCAGGCAGAAGCAAGCTTGAAGTAACGGTATTTGTCAAAGATATGACGTACATTGAAGAGCCTGAGGTTCACTATGAGAACAAGGTGGAGCTGGAGGGATTCATATGCAAACCGCCGATCAGGAGGACATCGCCTCTCGGCAGAGAAATATGCGACCTGATGATAGCGGTAAACAGACTGTACAATAAATCCGATTACATACCTTCCATCGCCTGGGGAAGAAACGCTGCATACTGTGAGATGCTCTCGGTTGGAGACAAGGTGCTTATAGAGGGACGTATCCAGAGCAGGGAATACAGGAAGTATACGGATGATGGAGAACTTGTCACTAAGATGGCATATGAAGTTTCCATAGTGAAAATCTTGTAATTGCAACGCTTTTGTGATATCCTCATTATGTATAAGTTTGTGTATTTTCAGTTTAGTTTACATTAGAGATTACGGATACAAAACCAATGAATAAAACATTAAAAAAACAATTTTGCCTGTTGATGGCGATGATTTTTATGATCAGCACGATCATAACGCCGGTATATGGCGCAACGGAAGAAAACAGTGGCCCGGGTGCTGTTGTTCAGGAAGACACATCACAGGAATATGAAGAAAATGCTGACAGCTGGCGATACCGGGATGGTCAGAACATAACAACAGAGCAGACTGACGAGGGAATAAGCCCTAACATGTCCGCAAGAGCATCCTTTGTACCATGGAGCAAAGTCAATGGAGGCTTCATCAACAGCAAAGGCAATATCATAGAAGGTGCCATAAAAAAAGGCATCGATGTCAGCGCGTGGCAGGGAGAAATAGACTGGGACAAGGTCAAGGCATCCGATATAGATTTCGCCATCATAAGATGCGGATTTGGAAGCGATGAGCCGGGCCAGGACGACAGCCAGTGGTTGAGAAACGTTAAGGAGTGTGAACGTCTTGGCATCCCATACGGTGTATATCTGTACTCATACGCAGAAAAAGGTGTATCGCCTGCAACTAAAGCCAAGCGTGAGGCAGCTCACGTGCTGAGACTTTTAAGGGAGGCTGGCGCAGAGCCGGATTATCCCGTATATTACGACCTTGAAGACAGCACACTGCTGAATTGTTATACCAAGTCGGAAATCTTAACAGCAGCCAAGACATTCTGCAGCACAATAGAAGCCAGAGGATATAGGACAGGCATATACGCCAACCTTTATTGGTGGAACAATTACCTTACATCAAGTACATATAACAATTATGAAAGATGGGTCGCTCAGTATTATTACCAATGTGACTACGGTAAAGATTACAGGATATGGCAGAGCGCAAGTGACGGTGAAGTAAGTGGAATAAATGGAAACGTAGACATTAACTTTGAATTCCAAAAAGATGATACGGAATACTTCATGGGCGGATTCATCAATGATGAGAACGGTAACACTGTATTTCGAGATTATGATGGCACCATTGCCAAGTCTCAGTGGGTAGCTTACCGAGACAAGATCTATCATATGAACGATGAAGGACTGCCTGTCACAGGCCTTAAAGAGATTGACGGATACACTTATTATTTCGATGAAGATGGTGTGATGGCAGAAAGCGAATGGATCACCATCGACGGAAAGAAGCGTTATTTCAAATCTACCGGCCAAATGGCTACAGGCTATAACAAGATCGGATATTACTACTATCTGTTCGATTCATCAGGCATAATGAAGACCGGCACTGTTACGACAGGCGGCAAACAGTACAAGCTGTTTTCCTCAGGGCAAGCGTGTCTGTATTCCGCTAAAACCAAGAGCGCCCTCAACTATAGAACAGGCCCGTCTTCAAGTTATAAGAAAAAAGGAACTTACCCAAAAGGTAAAACAGTATACGTCACAAGAACTTCAAACGGATGGAGTAAACTGTCAACAGGATATTGGGTCAACTCGTCATATTTGAAAAAAGTGACCACTTATCCTAAAACTGTCTCAACATTCAAGTCATACAAGGTCAAGACCACGACGGCTGTCAACTACAGGACAGGACCATCCACAGGATACAAGCTGAAAGGGACATATGCCAAAGGTAAGATCTTGACCATAGTTTCTGTAAAAAACGGCTGGGGCAAGACCGGCGGCGGCTACTGGGTAAAACTGAGTTATACGAAGAAAATATAAATGAAAAACATGATAGACGATAAACTGCTGAAGTTTATCATAGTGGGAGTGATCAACACTTTAGTTGGAACAGCCATAATGTTTGGCTTGTATAATCTGGCAGGGTGCTCCTACTGGTTATCTTCGGCGGCCAACTACATACTGGCAAGCATACTCAGCTTTTGGCTCAACAAAAGATTCACCTTTGGATACAAAGGGCACGTTGCTGCCAGCGGAGGCAGATTCGTCATAAATATAGCGAGCTGTTACCTGCTTGCTTACGGGATCGCCAAGCCCCTGATAAAATGGCTGATGTCAGGGAGCAGCCTTACGGTCCAGGAAAATATTGCGATGCTTGTGGGTATGGGTATTTTCACAGGGCTAAACTATATCGGCCAAAGGGTATTTGTGTTTAAGGAGGATGCGATGGAACACAAGAAAGTATACGATGAATGGATGAACAGTCCGATTCTGACAGAAGAAGAAAAAGCAGCATTGAAACAGATGTCTGATGAAGATATCTACGAGTCGTTTTACAAATATGCGGAGTTCGGGACCGCCGGCATGAGAGGCGTTATGGGCCTTGGAACCAACAGGCTCAACAAATATACCATCAGGATGGCCTCCAAAGGGCTGGCGCAGCTTCTTGGAGAAGGCAGCAAAGTTGCCATCGCTTACGACACTCGAAACAACTCCGTGGAGTTCGCGGAAGAAACAGCTAAAGTCCTGGCCGCAGCAGGGATCAAGGTGTTTATCTTTGACAGATATTCGCCGGTTCCGCTTCTTTCATTCGCAGTAAGGCAGCTGGGATGTGATGGCGGCGTAGTTATCACCGCAAGCCACAACACCAGCGAATACAACGGGTTTAAGGTTTATGACAATACCGGCTGTCAGATGGATGAGATAATGGCAGGAAAAATAGCAGCAAATATCTCGGCTCTTCAGGACGGACTGGCGATCGAAACTGCCCGGATGGACCACGAAAATATAGAGTATGTCGGTGAAGAACTCACCAATGAATTCCTGCAGGCAGTGGGGGCATGTGACACAGGCATCGAAAAAGAAACGGCAGAAGACCTCAAGGTGGTTTATACATCCATCCACGGATCAGGCAGGGATTACGTTCTTAAAAGTCTGGAAAACGCAGGTTTTAAGAATGTGACCCTCGTTGAAGAACAAGCAGGATTCAACGGAGATTTCCCTACAGTAAAAAAGCCGAATCCTGAAGACAAAGCAGCTTTTGCCATGGCAGAAGAACTGGCCGTCAGGACAGATGCTGACGTGCTCATCGGAACCGACCCCGACTGTGACAGAATAGGCATAGGCGTGATGATCGATGGTGAAGCAAAATACCTGACAGGAAATCAGGCAGGTGTGCTTCTCATAGATTTCCTTGCAAGAAAAGGCAACGCTGCAGGCAGGAAGCTGGTTACCACCATCGTTACCAGCGATATGGGAAAAACGGTAGCAGAAAGTTACGGCATAGATGTCATCAAGACGTTCACAGGCTTTAAGAATATAGGTGCTGAAATGAACGCCATGGGTGCAGGTGAATACTTCATGGGCTATGAAGAAAGCTACGGCTACCTTCCGGGAGAACATGCCAGAGACAAAGATGGCGTTTCCTCTGCGCTGGTAATATGCCAGATGGCAGCATATTGGAAATCACAGGGCAAGAATTTGATAGAAGCCCTGGAGGAATTATATAAAAAGCACGGATACTGGATCGATCAGCAGCAGTCATTCACCTTTGAGGGCTCTGCAGGCGTAGAAAAGATCGCAGCTATCATGGAAACCTTCCGAGGTAAAGGTGCTGAAGTATTCGAAGGAGCGGGCAAAGTAGAAGAGTTCCTGGATTACAGCAAAGGGATAGACGGTTTCCCTCCTGCCAATGTACTCAAGTTCATGTTCGAAGGCGGATCATGGATAGCAATAAGACCGTCGGGAACAGAACCGAAAATCAAATTCTATTATTGCATAACGGCAGCTGAAGAAAACGCTGCTGCAGCAAAATACGAAGGACTTAAAAAGCGAATAGAAACATTGATATAGTAGGCGTAAATTGATATAATGGTCTGTGGTGCAAAAGGAGCAATT
>CAYTVH010000058.1:0-10785 GCA_964441805.1 uncultured Oscillospiraceae bacterium
GGTGTACCCGCACACATCAAAGGCTATCACTACCTCCGTGATGCCATAATCATGGTGGTTGAGGATATAGACCTGCTGGGTGCAGTGACTAAAGAACTGTACCCGGCCATTGCCAGAATAAACAACACCACCCCAAGCCGTGTGGAGCGTGCCATCCGCCACGCCATTGAAGTTGCATGGAACAGAGGCCGCATGGAGACCATAAATAACCTCTTCGGTTACACTGTCCAGTGTGACAAGGGCAAGCCGACAAATTCAGAATTCATCGCAATCATCGCAGATAAGCTGAGGATAGAGAGAAGGGCAAGTTAAATAAATCCAATTGACAAAAGCTCCGTATTAATACGGAGCTCTTTTAGTATTTGATTTGGTCATCAATACTTTCAATGCAGCACGATATATCAGATCGTCAACAGCACGTTGTAGGTGGGTAATCGCAGCTGCAGCAGTTTCCATCATCTGAGCTGAAAGTATTTCCCTGTTCACCCGACCTGTCATTTCTCTCCGGAAAAAGGCCAGGGCATGTCATGGTGCCTGTTATGTTTTCCTGAAGAGGAGCTTCAGCAAAGCCTGTAGATAATACGCATAACTGTACAGGTACTGTGATTTTCTTTTCTGCTGTCACGCAGATGGTTATGAGCATATTTGCAGAAACTTCACCGTTGTTATCGATACACAGGTCACGAGCTGCATTGTTGGTGGCAAGCCTTCCGCTGAATCCCACATTTGCCAGTTCAGTGAGTCTTGGGAAGAATGCTGAGTTACTTGTGCTAGGCATACATAATTCGAAGAAGTTGGTAAGTACGAGAGGGTAGTTCTGGTTAGCGATACTGAGTTCTGCACATAAGGTGATGCAGCTTTCCCTGCCGCAGTTATCGCATATTGCCAGATCCAGATAAACTATGATGTTGCCCCATATTTTAGCATTCTGTGTACCGAAAACAGGTGTGCCGCATCCGGTGGAATCACACTGACTTGTATCAGCAAAGAGCAATCTTTCTGAAGGTACGCCATCAGGTCCTATGGTTACCACAACACCGGAGCCGTCGTTGACGAAACATGCCCCTGAGATGCCTGTTTCCATTTCCAGGGTAAGATTGCTGCAGTCATTGGAATTGTTTGGATCAAAGACCTTTTTTATCCTGATATCGAGAACCCTGTTCACAGAGCAGCCGCATGGCAGAGCCGGTGAAAATCTAAGATTCTGTATGGTCCTCATTCCCTGAAGATTGAATCTCACCGCATCGTATACACTGTTGACATAGATCGGAGTAGCGACAACGTCGTCCATGTTGCCGCTGAAACTGCATAATTCGTTGGCTCTGCAGCAAGTATCATTGGTATTTGATTGAGATGTACAATTACAGTTCATCATTACCTCCTTAGAGTAATTTAATTTGAGAATTTATATTGAATTGTTCACTGGCAGTATATGAAAGGATACTTTTTTATGTTACAATACAGTAGCTATTTAAAAGAAAGGTAATAGGGAAAAGACTAATGGTAAAGACAATTAAATTAAGCTGCGGAACTAAAGTTATCATGGAAAAAACCGACTATGTTCAGTCTGCAGCTTTGGGTATATGGGTAAAGGCAGGCGCAGCTGATGAGAACGATCAGGTATCCGGCGTTTCACATTTTATTGAACACATGATGTTCAAAGGAACAGAAAAACGTACAGCAAAGCAGATAGCTTCCGATGTGGATAAAATCGGAGGCATGTTCAACGCCTTCACCGGCAAGGAAGCAACATGCTATTATATCAAAACTCTATCGTCAAATATATATGCAGGGGCGGAGATAATAATCGATATGATCACAGGCTCCAAGTTCGATCCTGAAGAGATGGACAAGGAAAGACAAGTGATATATGAAGAGATAAAGATGATCAAGGATGCACCTGATGACGATGTGTATGACACCATCTCAGAGCTGGTATCCAGCGGTAATCCTTTGGGAAGAAGTATCCTTGGCACTCCTGAGAGCCTTGCAGGTATAGACAGATCAAAAATGATCGACTATTTCAACGAAGAATATACGCGGGACAACATAGTCATAGCAGTTGCGGGTAATTTCGATGAACAAAGAATCATAGATGCCTTTGAAGGTAAACTGACGAGCCTCAGAGCTGAGAAAAAGGAAAAGCCTTTTGAAATGAAGCCTTACAAACAGGGGTTCAATGTGAAAGTGAGGGATATCGAACAAACTCACATTTGCCTGGCCACACCGGGGGTATCACTGGCCGATGACAGATATTATGCTTTCGTATTGATGAACAGCATACTGGGCGGCAGCATGAGCTCCAGGCTTTTTCAGAACATAAGAGAAGAAAAGGGACTTGCCTATTCAGTGTGCTCCATGAATGCTTTCTCAAGCTACTGGGGATTTTTCAGCATATACGCCGGCGTTGCCCATGAGAAAGTAAAGGACACTTTGGATGCAATCAAACACGAACTTGAAGTGCTTAAGACCAAAGGCGTAACGGCAGAGGAACTTGCCATGGCAAAAGAGCAGGTAAAGAGTTCATACATCTTCGGCCTTGAAAATATCAACAGCAGGATGTTCTCATTGGGAAAGAACGAACTGCTCCTTGGCAGAGTTTACTCTCCTGAAGAGATACTGACTTCGTTTGATGGCGTCACACAGGAAGATATACTTGCAGCAGCTGACATCATCTGCGATTATTCATCATACTGCGGAGCTTCAGTTACGGGAAAAGAATTCGATCTGGAAGGAATGATAAGAAAATGATCATAAAAGTCAAATCTGAATCGGGAATGACCCCTAAGTATGAAACCGAGGGTTCAGCCGGAATGGATATCAAAGCATATATAGAAGAACCTGTAACGATCCCTCCCGGTAAAAGAGCTCTCATACCTACCGGATTGTATTTTGAGATACCTGAAGGTTATGAAGTACAGATCAGGGCCAGAAGCGGTCTTGCTGTAAAATATGGCATCGGTCTGACCAATGGTATCGGCACCATAGACAGCGATTACAGAGGAGAGATCAAAGTTTCGCTGATCAATTGGGGTGAAGAAGATTTCACCGTAAATAACGGAGATCGTATTGCACAGATGGTGATATGCCGTTATGAAAAAGCCGTTCTCAAGCTTTCGGAAGAGCTGTCAGATACGGAGAGAGGCATGGGTGGATTTGGTCATACGGGAGTCTGATCTAACATAATCAAATATCAAATCTGTCGCATATACTACCGTGAGGTGGTGTAGATGACAGATTTTTTATTGCTGGAAAACATACATAAGATGATAAAAGAAATTCCAAAGCCCAGACCGGCATTCAGAAAAGGGATAGCAGTCAGGGGCTTTTTTCGTCCATATATGTCTTTTGGCGACTACACAAGAGCCGATATTTTTGACAGCGGTGACAGGATAACGCCGGTAAAGGTAAGATTTTCATCTATGCTTGGAGATAACGGTACTGCAGACACAATGAGAAATATCAAAAGCATGAATGTCAAGCTGATGGCAGATGCGGGGGAGCAGGATATACTATGTCAAAATGTACCTGTATACTTTATAAATGATACGAGAAAGATGGAAAGGATCATAGAAGCTTTCACGGTAAGGGGGAAGTTTGACAAAATCAACACGAAGAAGTTTTGGGAATTTGTGGTTGATAATCCCGAATCTTTGAATTGTGCTGTTAGATTCTTTTCATGGAGAGGTGTATCAGACAGCTACATATACGAAAAATGGTATTCTGTAAACAATACCGTGTGGCTGAACGATTTGAATACAAGAACATGGGTAAGATACAGATGGGTGCCTTTGATCGAAAACACAGCCAATAAAGAACAAAAAACGGCAATGTATAACAGAACATATGCTGAATTCATGGCGGGCTTCGATCCCGACAGGGCCTTGAACCAATTGGAACGACGTATTCAAGGTCCCAATTACCCGGCATTTGAACTTCAGGTCCAGATGTTGAGCGATGATGCTTTGGAAAAATCAGATCTTCTGTATACGGCAGTATGGGATGAAAAACGGGCGCCTTTTATTCCGGTTGGTACCATGGTCCTTAACGAATCAACAGAAGGTGCAAAAGAATCCGATAGCATATGTTATGCGTTCGGCAATACCATAGACGGAATAGAACTGTACAGAGATGAATTGATGGAGATGATGGACTATTATTGCAGGATAGAATCGATGGAGAGGTGCTGAATGATAATAGAACTACAGCAGGTCAAAGATTATTTTATATCGCTCTCACCTGAGGAAAGAAAGGATCTGTGCGAAGCTATTGCAGAAAACATATATTTTCTGGACTGTGATCTACAAGAAAGAGTCTTTGAATTGATCGGGCAAGCAGACCCTGTGATATGTAAGGAAATAAGAAAAATTAACGGCTTTACATCTTAGACTCTCCTATGTATTATTAAAGTACAGGAGGGTGAAATGACAATTAGAAAAGATGTGGAAAAGAGAGAATATGACTACCTTTCAGAGTTTGCTACCAAGTCGGCAGAGACCAAAGGAAGGCTTTTTGATGAGGAAAAATGCAGCATAAGAACTGATTTTCAGAGGGATAGAGACAGGATCATACATTCCAAGGCTTTCAGAAGACTGATGCATAAGACCCAGGTATTTCTTGCACCGGAGGGGGATCATTACAGGACCAGACTAACTCATACCATAGAAGTGTCTCAAATCGCAAGGACCATAGCAAGAGGCACAGGGCTCAATGAGGATCTTACCGAAGCGATAGCCATGGGACACGACCTTGGCCATACGCCTTTTGGCCATAGCGGTGAGTCGGTACTGGCCAATATATATCCGGGAGGATTCAGACATAATGTGCAGAGCCTTAGAGTGGTGGATGTGCTGGAATCCGGCAGCACAAGACGCGGAATGAATCTAACACAGGAAGTCAGAGACGGCATCCTTAACCATACGGGAAGTACCGTACCCATGACACCGGAAGGACAGATCGTTAAGGTGAGTGACAGGATAGCATATATAAATCATGATATCGATGATGCCATAAGAAGCGGGATCATCACCATACAGGATCTTCCAAAAGATGCCCTTGAGATCCTTGGTGATACCCATAAGAAACGAATAGATACCCTTGTTCGTGATATGATCGAAAACAGCATAGGGAAACCGACTGCTCAGCTGAGTCAAGAAAAATCAGAGGTCATGAACAACCTTAGAGCCTTCATGTTCACCAATGTGTACCACAACAGCAGCGTGAAGAAAGTTGAAGATATCAACAAGGTAAAGGAAATCGTTGAAACTCTGTACGGATACTATCTGGAAAACTGGCAGCAGCTTCCGACAGAGCTTCTTGCCATGAAAGAAGAATTCCCTATGGAGGAACTGGTAAAGGATCACGTTGCCGGTATGACAGACAGATATGCGCTGAATACTTATGAAGAACTGACTAAAAATTATAAAAGATTTTTTTAGATAATAAAAAAGGAAACCGTAGACTTTTGTCGTATATATTATTAAGAAATAATAAAGAGGGGCAAAAGTGAGTACGAGAAACCAGGTAAATATTGCAGATGAAATTAAAAGCAGGTGTAACATCGTGGATGTCATAGGCCGTGTTGTTCCTCTGAAAAAAGCAGGGAGCAACTACAAAGGTGTATGCCCGTTCCACAATGAAAAGACACCTTCTTTTGTTGTTTCTGAAACAAAGCAGATATTCACCTGTTTCGGATGCGGAGCTACCGGCGACGTAATTGCCTTCGTTAAGAGATATTATAACCTTGATTTCCGCGGTGCTGCGGAAATGCTTGCAAAGGAATACGGTATAAGCCTTGAAGGGGCTTTCAAAGGCTCAAAGAACAACGATGAGCTCTATGAGATAAACAGACAAGCGGCCAGATTCTTTTATAAAGCTCTCAGAGAAAAAGCCAATCCGGGCTATACATACATGAAGAACAGAGGCATAACTGAAGATACCTTGAACAAGTTCGGAATAGGGTATGCTGACGACCGGTGGGACAGTCTATATAAACATTTGCTGTCAAAAGGTTTCAAGGAGGACAAGCTCATGGAGCTTGGGCTCATATCGAAATCCAAAGACAGATATTTTGACAAGTTCAGGAGCAGGGTGATATTTCCGATATTGAACACGTCCGGAAAGGTGATCGGCTTTGGCGGACGTATCATCGGTGACGGAGAGCCCAAGTACCTCAACTCACAGGAATCGGGAGTTTTTCAGAAGAAATACAACCTATATGGTCTGAATCTGACCGGTAAAGATGTGAGAAATGAAGATTCCATAGTACTTGTGGAAGGATATATGGATGTGGTTTCACTCTACCAGCACGGAGTACGGAATGTATCTGCTTCACTGGGGACTGCTCTTACTGAAAACCAGGCCAAACTGATCAAGCGATATACGAAAAATGTTTTGCTGTCATACGACGCCGACCAGGCAGGACAGAATGCTGCTTTACGCGGACTGGATATTTTGTACAACGAAGGATGCAGAGCTAAAGTCCTGAAGGTTACAGATGGAAAGGATCCCGATGAATTCATAAAGAAAAGGGGCAAGGCTGCTTTTAAAGAGCTGATGGACAATGCTGCAGCTTATGGAGATTTCAAGCTGGGCATGGTCAAAGCCAAATATGATATATCGGATGAACAGCAGAGGATCGAATTCATGAGGGATGCCATAGTTGTTCTCAAGGCTATGAAGCCTATGGAAGCCGATATATACATAAAAAAACTGGCTGAAGAAACAGGTATATCCGAAGGTGCTATAAGATTTGAGTATTCAGGCAATAATAGTCAGGAAAAGAACTCAAATTCCTTGAATTTCAACCATCAAGAGGACAAAGAACAACTCAGCGAAATGCCTCTTGTGGAACAGGACCTTATAAAGCTCATGCTTATGGATAAGGCTTTTACCAAGCTGCCGGATGATGTGAAGGATAAGGCGTTCATATCTTATCCCGGAAGGCTCTTGTATGAACGGATAATGGAACTTACTGAAGGCCATACCATCGATGTGGAAAAGCTCACCGAACGACTTGATGAAGAAACCCTCGGATATCTTGACGATATTAGAGAAAAGGTCGTCACACAGGGCAGAGAAATGACCATGTTCAACGAGTGTATCACCAAAATACGTAAGCGTGAATTGAAAGACATGGAATCCCAGCTGATAATGAGGCTTTCCATAGCAGATGAAGAAGAAAACCAAGAAGAAATAGTCAAGCTGACTCAGCAGCTTATGGATGTTCAAAAGAAAATAAGGGAATAAGAGGAAGAAAAAGTGGAAAAAGAAAAAGACATGCAGATCAAAGAAAATCATGTAGAACATGAAGTGATGAACGAAGAGACAAAGAGTCAGGTTATCAAAGACCTTACAGACAAGGCTTCCCACGGAGGTAAAATGTCACTTACTTACACTGATATTTCCAATAGACTTGGTGATGTGGAGCTGGATAAAGATCAGATGGAAGATATCTACGAGACTCTCATGGGAAAAGGTATCGAAGTTGTTCTTGAAAGCGAGCCTGATGATATCGAGCTGCTGGAAATGGACGATGAAGATGTGGAGGATCCGGAAGTCAGCGCAGCCATCGCTGAAAATCCCAATGCCAAGGAAATAGATCTGGAAGCTACCATCTCCAAGAATATTGCCGTAGACGATCCTGTTAGAATGTATCTGAAGGAAATCGGTAAAGTTCCTCTCCTTACTGCTGAGGAAGAAATCGAGCTTGCCAAGAGAATGGAAGCCGGGGATGAATATGCTAAACAGAAGCTTTGCGAAGCGAACTTGAGACTGGTAGTAAGTATCGCTAAGAAATATGTTGGAAGGGGAATGCTTTTCCTGGACCTCATTCAGGAAGGTAATTTGGGTCTTATCAAAGCTGTAGATAAGTTTGACTGGACAAAGGGATATAAGTTCAGTACTTATGCTACCTGGTGGATCAGACAGGCTATCACAAGATCCATCGCCGATCAGGCGAGAACCATCAGAATCCCGGTTCATATGGTGGAAACCATCAACAAACTGATCAGAGTTTCAAGACAGCTGCTCCAGGAAGAAGGAAGAGAACCTACCCCTGATGAGATCGCTGCTGAAATGGGTATTTCCGTGGAAAAGGTAAGAGAGATCCTTAAGATTGCTCAGGAACCTGTTTCCCTTGAAACACCTATCGGCGAAGAAGAAGACAGCCATCTGGGAGACTTTATCCCTGATGAAGATGCTCCGGCGCCGGCAGAAGCTGCAGCCTTTTCCATGCTCAAAGAACAGCTGGTAGATGTGCTGGGAACTCTCACAGAAAGAGAACAGAAAGTCCTTAAACTGAGATTCGGCCTTGAAGACGGCAGAGCCAGAACTTTGGAAGAAGTAGGTAAGAAGTTCGACGTTACAAGAGAAAGAATCAGACAAATCGAAGCTAAGGCTCTCAGAAAACTGAGACATCCTACCAGAAGCAAGAAGCTGAAGGATTATCTGGAGTAAACGATGATAAAACTTAGTGACAGACTGCAGATAATTGCAGACAAGATAAAGAATGGAGAAACCATGGCCGACATTGGGACCGACCATGGTTTTTTACCTATATATTTGAAACTTTCAGGTAAAAGCCCCAAGGTGATAATGGCAGATGTGAGCGTTCCTTCCCTTGGTAAGGCTGAAGCCAACGGCAAGCTTTATGAAGTGGGAGATGAGAATGTCCATTACAGAGCAGGAGACGGTCTTGCCGTTCTGGGCGCCGGCGAAGTGGATGCAGTTGTTATAGCGGGAATGGGCGGCAAGCTCATCCGAGATATCATGGCCAAAGACATGGAGCTCACAAGATCCATTGGTAAGTTTATCATGCAGCCAAGGATAGGTCAGGGACATCTAAGGAAGTGGCTCGTTGAGAATGGTTTCAGGATAATTGCTGAAGACGTGGTCATAGAAGGAGATTATATTCCTGAGGTAATAACGGCTGTGACTCCGGGATATGAGGCGGAGGCTGAGGATTTAGCTGTATCTATTTCCAATGACTATGATGGAGATGATATCATTTGGAAGATACCTCCTTGGATAGTTAAAGCCGGTGGGCCGGTGGGCTCTTTTATTGACAGGCAGATAAGTCTTCAGGAAGAAAAACTTGAAAATGTTCGTAAAGCAAGGACGCGGAATTTTGATTTGGAGGACAGTATTTGTTCAGACATAGAATACCTCCAAAAATTACGAAAGGAGTGGGAGAATGGAATTTAAGCCGGGAAAAGACAATGTGAATCATAGAGTGGGGGACATAGCTGATGTGATCGAAAAGCTGGTGCCATCTTCACTTCAGGAAGATTGGGATAACAGCGGTCTATTGATCGGTTTTGAAGATAAGCCTGTCAAGAAGATACTGACTTGTCTTGAAATCGACAGGAAAGTGGTTGACGAAGCGATAGCGGCTGACGCTGACATGATAATCACTCATCATCCGCTGATTTTTTCAGGGATAAAAGCCTTAAATGACAGTGACTACAAGGATGGCATAATCATGGATATCATCAAGAACGATATTTCAGTTTATTCATGCCACACGCCTTTTGACAAGGTAAAGGGCGGTAACAACGACATCGTCATGGGACTTCTTGGGCTTGGTTCTGTTAGGAATTTGAGTGGTCAGGAGCTTCCGTCGGCAGCCAAAATGGCAGAACGCCATGAAGAGGCAGATATAGGCAGGGTCGGAGAACTCAAGGAGCCTATGAAATTCAGAGATGTTATTACACTGGTTGCAGAAAAGCTGGACATGAGTATAAGACAGCTTCATGCAGCAGGAAATCTTGATACGGAGATAAAGAAGATCGGATGCTGCACAGGCGCAGGTTCTGATCTGGCACACCTGGCAGCAGGATGCGGATGTGAGCTTTTCATAACAGGTGATGTCAAATATCATGAAGCCCAGGATGTTATCCGGTCCGGTATGTGCATTCTTGATGCAGGTCACTATGGCACCGAGAAGTTCTTTGGGGAAGCCATGAAGAAACTTCTTGATAAGAAGCTTGATGGAAAGGTTCAGGTAATCGCTTCGGAAGTGGTGCTGGATCCGTTTGTGGTTTTGTAAATGAATAATTTATTTATAATGATAAAAGGCCTTATCATAGGAGGCACCATGATGGTGCCGGGTGTAAGCGGCGGATCTATGGCTATTATCTTAGGGATATATGATAAGCTGGTGTCATCGGTCAGTTCCTTTAGGAAACATAAAAAGGAGAGTTTTAATTTCCTGTTTCTGGCCGCTGTCGGGGGCATTGTGGGAATGTTTCTCTTTTCTATGCCTCTGCTTCACTTGATCGAGAATTATCCAATGCCTACACTGTATTTTTTCATGGGTGCGGTGATCGGCGGTGTTCCTTTGATCTTCGGCAAATCAAAACTCCATAAGTTTTCTGTTCGCGGGGTATGTTACATAGCTGCAGGCGTCGTTATTATTGCGGCTTTTAGTGTTATTCCGATAGAAACTACAGCGAAAGCCACTGCTGTTACAGGTTTTGAAAGTATAGTATTTCTTGCAGCAGCCGGGTTTATTGCTGCAGTAGCACTTGTACTGCCGGGAATAAGCGTTTCATATTTATTGCTGATAATTGGACTCTATGATGAAACGATGAAAGCCATCAGTGAAGTCTACATGCCTTATCTGATACCATTGGGTGCAGGACTTCTTTTGGGCGTAGTATTGGCTACGAAAATTCTGGAAAGGATCATGAATTCTCACCCGCAGCCTACATATCTTATGATACTGGGTTTTGTCTTAGGCTCACTTACTGAAGTGTTTCCGGGGATCCCATCGGGGATGGATAT
>CAYTVH010000059.1:0-10632 GCA_964441805.1 uncultured Oscillospiraceae bacterium
AAATCAAACATTTCAAGCAAAAACACTTGACACTCTTCCGGCCGTGATATATACTATCATAGGTCGATAATGTGTCAAGTGTTTTTACTTGCCTTAAAAACCAAAGCTACAGCGGTTAGAAGGAGAAGAGAATATGAGGATGGATGACATAACGCAGGCTAGCCTGCTGTATGATTTTTACGGTCAGCTCCTCTCCAAAAGACAGAGGGAGGTCATGGAGCTATACCATGAAGAAAACCTGACTCTGGCAGAGATCGCCGGTGAGTTCGGTATCAGCAGACAAGGTGTACACGATGCACTGAAGAATGCTGAAAAGTCGCTGGATCAGTACGAAAAGAAACTTGGTCTGGTGGCAAAGTTTCAGAAGAGCAACGATGCAGTCCATGAGATCGATACCATCATCGACAGTGCCATCGAAGCTTTACAAAGCAGTGAGCCTGACACAGCTGACGTTATAGAGGATTTAAAGAAAGTTAAAGATATAATAGATAATTTGGAGGAATGATCATATGGCATTTGAAGGATTATCGGAAAAACTGCAAGGAGTCTTTAAAGGGCTTAAGGGCAAGGGAAGCCTGACGGAAGCCGACATCAACGCGGCCATGCGTGAAGTCAAGCTGGCACTTTTGGAAGCAGACGTCAACTTCAAGGTCGTTAAGGAATTCGTGGCAAGCGTCAAGGAAAAGGCGCTGGGCGAAGAAGTGATGGCCAGCCTGACTCCGGGACAGCAGGTAATAAAGATAGTAAATGAAGAACTCATCGATCTGATGGGCGGAACAGGAAGCAAGCTGACTTACTCACCTAAGGGCTTCACCGTTTACATGATGGTAGGTCTGCAGGGTACAGGTAAGACAACCACCTGCGGTAAGCTGGCCAACTACCTGAAGAAAAACGGCAAGAACCCGATGCTTTGCGCATGCGATATATACAGACCGGCTGCCATAGATCAGCTGGAAGTTGTGGGTAAGACTGTAGATGCTCCCGTATTCACCATGAGGGACTGTAGAGAGCCCGAAAAGATCGCACTGGCTGCCATCAAGGAAGCTGAGAGAAAAGGCTGCAACGTACTGATCGTCGATACTGCCGGACGTCTTCAGATAGACGAAGAACTGATGGAAGAGCTGGCGGTACTCAAGAAGTCGATAAAGCCTCACGAGATACTCCTCGTAGTGGATGCTCTCACAGGTCAGGACGCTGTCAATGCCGCAGAAGGCTTCAATGATAAGCTGGGCATCGACGGTATCATCATGACCAAGATGGACGGTGACTCACGAGGCGGTGCTGCCCTTTCCACAAAGAAAGTGACAGGAAGACCTATAAAGTTCATCGGTATGGGCGAAAAATTCGATGCACTGGAACCTTTCCATCCTGAGAGGATGGCAAGCAGGATCCTGGGAATGGGCGATATGCTCACCCTCATCGAAAAAGCTCAGGAAGACTACGATGAAAAGAAAGCCATCGAGCTGGAAAAGAAGATGCGTAGAAATAAGTTCACGCTGGAAGATTTTCTGGATCAGATGGGACAGATCAAAAAGATGGGCGGCATAGGTTCAGTCCTTGGAATGATGCCGGGAATGAACAACAAGGCAATGAAGAACCTCGACATGGAAAAGAGTGAGAAGGAATTTACTCAGATGGAAGCCATCATCCTTTCCATGACCAAGGAAGAAAGAGAAAATCCGTCCATACTCAACGCCAGCAGAAGAAGAAGGATCGCGGCAGGCTGCGGACAGCCGGTATCCAAGATCAATCAGCTCGTCAAGCGCTATGAAGAATCAAAGAAGATGATGAAGAGCATGATGGGCGGCAGAGGCGGCAAAATGAATAGAATGTTCCGGGGATTCTAAGCCCTGTACAGCATAAACAACAATCAAATTATTTATATTTTTTCTAGGAGGAAACAAAAAATGGTAAAAATCAGACTGAAGAGAATGGGAGCACACAAGAAGCCTTTCTACAGAGTAGTAGTTGCAGACGCTAGAGCACCAAGAGACGGCAAGTTCATCGAAGAAATCGGTTACTACAATCCAATGACAGAACCTGCTGACATCAAGATCGACGAAGAATTAGCAAAGAAATGGTTAGGAAATGGAGCTCAGCCTACAGACACAGTAAAGAGACTCTTCAAAACAAGCGGTATCTTATAGAAAGCGGTGAAGCCAATGGTAGAATTAGTTAGTGCAATTGCAAAGTCACTAGTTGAACATCCGGAAGCTGTAGAGGTTTCGGAATCACAGTCCAATGGCACTACTGTTATACAACTGAAAGTAGCTTCTGATGATATGGGTAAGGTGATCGGTAAACAGGGAAGGATCGCCAAGGCTATCCGTACAGTTGTCAAGGCTGCGGCTACCAAGGCTAATGCCAAGGTGGTAGTTGAGATAGTTCAATAGAGACGAATGTAAGGCACATGTATTTTTTGATATATGTGCCTATGTTTTTATGACCTGCCTGTATCTTCGATACAGCGCGCAGGTCAAACACAGAAGTTGCAGGAACTTGTTCCGTGGCAACTTTACAGTGATATGAATGAGGAACGATATGGAAAAAATCAAAGTAGGAAAAATAGTCAATGCAGTGGGTCTCAAAGGAGAAGTAAAGGTCTACAATTACTCGGACAGTTCCGAAATATATGAGATCACTCCTGAGATGTACGTGGGAAACCAACTGCTTGAAATCGAAAATGTAAGGCTTCAGAAGAATATGGTGATCCTGAAGCTGGAAGGCATAAATGACAGAAATGCTGCCGAAGCTGCAAAGGGCAGGGAAATCTTCATCACCGAAGAAGATCTTCCTGAGCTGGAAGAAGGCGAGTACTATGTCAGAGACCTGATAGGAATGGCCGTTATCGAAGACGGAACCGTTCTCGGAAAGGTCACCAACGTCCTGCAGAATACTGCACAGGATGTTTTTGAAGTGGAAAGAGAAAACGGAAAGCAGCTGCTGATCCCAAGGGTGGACGCTTTTGTTTTGGATATAGATCCGGATACACGTGAGATCAAAGTCAAGCTCCCTGAAGGGCTGCTGGAACTTTAGAAACGTTCGACAGGAGAAAACTATGAAAATAGATGTACTTACCCTTTTCCCTGAAATGTTTGGACCTGTGGTGGGAAGCAGCATCCTGGGAAGAGCCGGAGAAAAAGGAATACTGGAAGTCAGAACTACTGACATCAGAGATTTCAGCAATGATAAGCACAACAAAGCCGATGATTACCCATTTGGCGGCGGCGGTGGCATGGTCATGATGGCAGATCCGATTTTCGGTGCTTTGGAATCAATAAATGCCCAAGGGAAAAAGATAATATACATGTCGCCTCGAGGAAGGATCCTCGACAGCGAGAAGATAAATGAGCTGGCTTCTTTGGATGAGCTGGTGATCCTTTGCGGCCATTATGAAGGTGTCGATCAGAGAGTGCTGGATTACTGGGACATGGAGGAGATCTCCATCGGCGATTACGTACTCACCGGCGGTGAGCTGCCTGCCATGGTGGTCATCGATTCTGTTGCAAGGATGCTGCCGGATGTTTTGGGCAACGAAAACTCGGCGCTGGATGAGTCGATTTATTCAGGACTTCTTGAACATCCTCAGTATACCAAGCCAAGGGAATACCGCGGTATGGGAGTTCCGGAAGTTCTGGTGAGCGGTAATCATAAACTGATAGATCTGTGGAAATTCAGAGAAGCCCTGAAGCTTACGAAGGAACGTCGTCCTGACCTGTATGAAGACTTCGTGAAGGACAGGAGCAGATTTAGCAAGGATGAGGCTAAAATAGTCGAAGAAATAGATAAAATAGAAGGCTAGCTCATTGCAAGCTGTAAATCTTTGGTGTAAAATAAAGTGATGAAGATCAAACTTACGAAAAAGACAAAAAAGGCAATATGTATTTACATTGCAGCATTGCTCATACTATATGTCGTTATCGAAATTTTACCTAGAGTGACTGATGTCTTCGAAACAACACAGGTTTTGGAGCCGGGAAATCTCAAATTATCCTACACAACTGACGGATATTTCATCAAGGAGGAAAGCGTAGGTATCGCCTTTGAAACGGGCGATATAGAGTACCTGACAGAGGTGGGAACAGCGGTAAAAAGAGGTCATGAACTTGTTGCTGTAGAGCGTGACAAGGAAGACAGCGATAAGAGTCCGAGATTTGGAGAATATACAGAACGTCTCAAAGGGTACGACGGGCTGTATAAGGAATATACTGCGCCCATAAGCGGGATATTCAGCCTGACCATAGACGGATATGAAGACTACCTCACGCCTGCGAAGATGGACAAGGTCAAGAAAGATACGGTGGAGCATCTTTCGTATAATTCTGCTGACCTTGAAAGAAAGTCCGTGATAAAAGGTGAGCCCATATACAAGGTGACATGGGATGACTATTGGTACATCCTGTGCTGGGTAGATGAAGAAACTGCAGCGACATACACTGAAGGTAAATCCGTTGTTTTGGAACTGCCCGAGGGTGAAGTGGATGCAAAGATATACAGCATAAAGAAAGAAAAAGACCATAAAGATTATCGCATTATCTTTTATCTCAACGTGTACTATGAAGCTTTGGCAGAAAGCAGATGCGAAGAGATCAATATCGTAACAAGTGATAATGAAGGTTTGATCGTCAACAACGAATGCATCATCGAGAAGAATGGCCAGAAGGGTGTTTACGTGGTCGATAAGAATGGCGATTACTCATTCACTCGAATCAAGATCATCGCCCATGATGAAAAACATTCTGTAATAGAAGATGTGACATTCTACGATGAGGAAGGTTATCAGGTATTTACTGTAGACGTATATGATGAAGTGCTTAAAAATCCGAAGCACGCACTGGAAGAAGAATTGGAAGAAGAAAAGGACTCAAAGGAGGAATAAAGTCATGGAGGATATCAGAGGTAATCTCAGTAAGATCAATGAACAAATAATGCTTTGTGCTGAAAAGTGCGGCAGAAGTGCCGACGATGTGCTCCTTTGCGCAGTGAGCAAGACAAGGACTCCGGAAGAGATAAACATAGCCATCGATGCAGGTGTTACAGATATTGGCGAAAATAAAGTTCAGGAAATAATGGACAAGTTCGAAGCTGTCAAACCTGTCAAATGGCACATGATAGGCCACCTTCAGACAAACAAGGTGAAGTACATAATAGATAAGGTTTCCATGATCCATTCGGTGGATTCATATAAGCTGGCAGCTGAGATCAATAAGAGGGCAGCCCAGCACGGTATCGTGATGGATATTTTGATCCAGGTAAACTCTGCTCAGGAAGAAAGCAAGTTCGGTATCACGACAGATGAAACCGAAGCTCTGATTAAAGAGATCCTGGAAACTTGCGAAAATATCAAGATAAAGGGGCTCATGTGCATCGCACCTTATGCAGATGATCCGGAAGATATCAAGATGTATTTTGAAGATGTGAAAAAACAGTATGATGAGTTTGGTAAGATCGACCATCCTATGCTGGATTTCAAATATTTATCCATGGGGATGTCACACGATTTCCCTGTGGCGATAGAAGCAGGATCCAATCTTGTAAGAGTTGGCAGTGCCATATTTGGAGAAAGAAATTACAATAAGTAGGAGGTAACCATGGGAGTTTTTTCAAAGTTTAAGGATTTAATGGGATTTGAAGAGTACGAAGAGGATGAAATTGACGCTGCTGAAGACTATAACAAGCAGGGCAGCTATTATGACCGTAAGCCTATCGAACCGCGTCAGCCTATAGCTCCGCCGGCGAAGTTCGATACAAATAACAACGTAGTACCTATGCAGAACAGAACTGTAAAGGCACTGACAAATGCTTTTAAACTGGTAGTTATCGAGCCTAAGGGTTTTGATGAATGCTCCAAGCTGGTGGACAGCCTCAAGAGCAGAAAGCCTATCATCGTAAATCTTGAAAAGCTGGATTCAGATACAGCAAGAAAGATCTTTGACTTCCTGGGAGGAGCCACATACGCTCTTAACGGAAATGTACAGAAAGTCGCAAACAACATTTTCGTTTTTGCTCCGGAAAATGTGGCTATTTTCTCAGATGGTGAAAACAAGCCTTATAGCTTTGGCGCAGATTCAGACGATGTTAATCCGTGGAAGTAATAGATTAGGCAGGAGGATTACGTACCAATGATCAGACCTATAGATATACAGGAAAAAGAATTCACAAGAGGAGTTCGTGGTTATAAGGAAGAAGAGGTAAACGAATTTCTGGACGAGATCACCATAGATCTGGAAAGACTGCTGGATGAGCTTCGTGCTACTAAAGAAGAAAACAGCAGACTGGTTGCTGAGCTGGAAAGACACAGAGGAACGGAAGGTACTGTTCTGGAAACACTGGAAGCAGCCAAGACGCTGATGGCAGACATCTCTTCAAGTGCTGAAAAGAGAGCTGATATACTGCTGAAGAATGCAGAACTGGACGCTCAGCTGATGACCAAGGAAGCCAAGGATATGGCTGATAGGATCGCTGAAGAAAGTGCTGCGATCAAGGCAAGGTTCATCAATTTCAGAACAAAATATAAGCAGCTTCTGGAATCTGAACTGCAGAGATTCGAATCCCTCAGCGGTGAAATGTTCCCTGAACTGGGCGTAGATGATTTTGACGATCTTCCGGGAGGAAGAAGCTTCGAACACGAAAGTGTTGGAACCAACAATGTGGGAATAAGTAAATACGGCACTGTAAGAAGTGACCGAAAAGTAAGATATTAAGGAGGCGGGGCATTCCCGCCCCATTTTCGTATGGTTTACTATTTGATAGCAGCGGCTGTCATATTGCTTGACAGGATCGTGAAAAAGATAGAAGTAGCCAACATGGATCCATGGGAAACGATCCCGATCATAGAAGATGTCTTCCATTTCACATATGTACAGAACAGGGGAGCTGCATTCAGTATGTGGCAGGAACAGTGGCTTATAATAGTATTGTTGCCGCTGGTGGTCATCGCAGCTGGATTGGTTCTTATATATGTCATGAGGAACAAATGGGATCGACTTATGCTTACGGCTGTGGCATTCATATGCAGCGGAGGCCTTGGCAATCTCATCGACAGGATAGCATATGGATATGTGGTGGATATTTTCGACTTCAGGGTTTTCCCTGTGTTCAATGTAGCTGATATATTCATATGCGTGGGCTGCGGGCTCATGATACTGGATGTTTTGTTTTTTGAAAGGAAGAACAGCGGCAATGAATGATATGCAGCAGAAGATAGAAATGACAATAACGGATGAAATGAAGGGAACCAGACTTGATCTGGTTCTTTCTGCCGCTTTGGAGGATTTTTCGAGAAGCTTCATCCAGAAACTGTTTGAAAACGGTAAGATAACGGTAGACGGACAGGTGTGCCGTGAGAAGAAACTGAAGGCTTCGGCAGGAAGCACCGTGGTCATAGAGATACCGGAACCTGAAAAACTGCAGGTGGAAGCAGAAGATATCCCTTTGGATATAGTATATGAAGATGAAGATGTTTTGGTGGTAAACAAGCCGGCAGGAATGGTGGTCCATCCTGCTCCGGGAAATTATACAGGAACGCTGGTAAACGCTTTGATGCACCACTGTGGTGATGAACTTTCATCCATCAATGGTGTGATAAGACCGGGGATCGTCCACAGGATAGATAAGGACACCAGCGGTCTCCTGATGGTTGCCAAGAACGACAAAGCACATAATTCGCTGTCACAGCAGCTGGCTGATCACTCTATCACCAGAAGATACAGAGCCATCGTGTTTAGCAATATCAAGGAAGACGAGGGAACTGTTGACAAGCCGATAGGAAGAGATCCTAAGAACAGGCTGAGAAACGCGGTCACGGAACTCAATTCCAAGAATGCCGTTACTCACTATAAGGTCCTGGAAAGATACGGGACTTTCACTTTGATAGAGGCAAGACTTGAAACAGGCAGGACACACCAGATAAGAGTGCACATGTCTTATCTGAAACATCCTCTGCTGGGAGATGAACTGTATGGTCCTGTAAAGAGCAAGGCAGCATCAAAGCTCGGTGCAAAGCGCCAGATGCTCCATGCAGGGGTCTTGGGCTTCGTTCATCCATCTACGGGAGAGCATATGGAGTTCGAAAGTCCGCTGCCTGGGGATTTCGAGAATTTGATTGAAAAACTGAGAAAAGGTAATTACTGATATATTGAAGGGAGATGATCCTCATGGGCAAGATCACTTTTAAGCCGGGAACCATGCTCAATCCTGTGCCCGCGGTGATGGTATCCTGCGGAGATGGAGATATCAAGAATATAATAACCATAGCGTGGACAGGAATAATAAATTCCGATCCGCCTATGACATACGTATCCGTGAGAAAAGAAAGGTACTCACATGATATCATCAAGAGGACCGGAGAATTCGTAATAAATCTCACGACAGAAAAACTGGCCTTTGCTACGGATTACTGTGGGGTAAGATCCGGCCGTGATGTGGATAAGTTCAAGGAACAGAATCTAACCCCTGAGGCGAGTAAAGTCGTCAAGTGTCCATCCATAGCGGAGTCACCTGTGAACATAGAATGTCGAGTTACAGAAGTGAAGGAACTTGGTTCCCACGATATGTTCATGGCAGAGATAGTCAACGTTTCAGTGGATGAGAGCCTGATGGATGAAACCGGCAAGCTGTGTCTTGAAGACGCCGGACTCATAGCATATAACCACGGTCATTATTTCCCGCTGAAGAAAACTGAACTGGGGAGATTCGGATATTCAGTCATGAAACCGAAAACAAAAAAGCGGATCGCTGCCCAGCGAAACCGCAATGCACAGAGAGAGCACAACTCCATTAATAAAAACCGACGAAAACGCTGATGGATCAGCTATGATAGTTGATTTGCACATGAGTGCCGGCATCGGTTCTCAATTTCAAAAACCTGACACAGTTCTCACAAACGTGACCGGTTTTGAATGTGTAGATGTTGCCGTACGAGCAGCCACATAACGTGCAGCAAGTTTTCATAGTGCATCCTCCTTTCTCATTGGTAGATCATCCTGTTGTTTTCGCCGGGTTGGGAAAATGGAGTTGTGTATATGCAGTATATTTGTAGCCATTGGTGTTTTAAAGGAATATTTTGATTTCGGTAACGAATAAGGATTTTATTGTAATATTTCAGAAAGGGAGAGTGGAAATGTACGAGAAATTTGAACTGCGAAAGCTGGAAAAAGGTATCATTCGTGGATATTCATGGCATGTTGAAGATCCTGAAAAGGTAGTATGCATCATTCACGGCATAGGGGAATACGGCGGCAGATTCAACAGAGTGGCCGAGTTCTTCAGAAAAGAAAACATGGCAGTCCTGTCTCTGGACTTAAGAGGACACGGCGATTCCATCGAAAAGAAAGGTCACTGTGCACCTAGGGCCGAAGTCCTTGAAGACATAAGTGCACTGATACTTTACGCTCAGGAAAAGTATCCGGGAAAACCGATCGTTCTCTACGGTCACAGCATGGGCGGAAATATAACCCTTGACTACAGAGCAAGGGGTGGTTTCAACGATGTGCCGTGTGGATACATAATCTCAGCTCCATGGATCAGGCTGGTGAGACCTATTCCGAAACCGCTGTACGTTCTGGTAAAGACTCTTGCCAAAACAGCTCCGCAGATGACAATCAGCTCATCGGTAGACGAAGCTATCCTCGGCAACCCTCTGTCCGTGAAGCCGTACAACGATAACCCTATGGTACATAACAGGATATCGGTAGCTTGCGCAGTTGACGGATATGAAATCGGACTGGGTCTGGAAAACGGAACTCACGAAGATAACGGAAAAGCTGCAAAGATCCCTACGATCCTGATGCACGGTGATGCCGACAGGATCTGCAGCGTGGAAGGCAGCAGAAATATTGCAAAGCGCCTCACCGAAAAAGGCGATGCATTTGAATACGTTGAGCTGCCGGGCCTGTACCATGAGATCCACAACGGAAACAAGGAAAGCACCGGCGAAGAAGTAATCGCTAAGATGATAGAGTGGGTGAAAAATTTATAGCAGTATATTAAATGAAAGAGTTACTGTTTTGATATGGTAACTCTTTTATAATGCGAAAATAAAAATGGAAAAAATATACTGTAAAATATTTACAACTTCATGTATTTGTTATAAAATTACATAGAATAGAAAACTGTTGTTTTTCAAAATAAATGAAAGGGGAATTGTTTTATGGAGGAGAATAATGTAAACAGAAAGTATAAAGACGGTGTCTTCAGAACTTTATTCAACGATGAGGAGAGGCTGCTGGAATTATATAATGCCTTGTCAAACAGGAACTATCCTCAAGGGACTCCTATAGAAATCGTTACACTGGAAAATGTTATATTCAATGAGATCAAAAATGACATAGCTTTTATTATCGACGATCGCTTTATCATCCTAACTGAACACCAGTCGACGAAAAGCCCGAATTTCCCACTGAGGATGTTTTGTTATCTCGCCAAGGAATATGAGAAAAAGTATTATTCGGACGCTATATACAGCACACGCCTTGTGGCTATCCCTACGCCTGAGCTCTATGTGTTTTATGAAGGGAAGGAAGATGCGCCTGTCGAATGGGAACTTAAATTATCTGATGCATTTCGTGAAAAGTGTGATACAATATCAGTAGAAGCAGTCGTGAAGGTGATCAATGTGAGTTATGAGAAGGG
>CAYTVH010000060.1:0-10295 GCA_964441805.1 uncultured Oscillospiraceae bacterium
ATGAAGCGCATACGGTTTGCAGCACGTTTGCAACAATGAGATGCAGAACGCAGTAATTGCAATGGATTGCGGTTCTCAAAGGGATAGTCTTGCGAGTACTACGAAGACTCGAAACCCTTGTATTTGCAAGGGTTTTTCTTTTTTGAAAAACCTAGAACAGTATAGAAAAAGTGGTTGCTTGCAACACACTTGCAATGAGTTGTATTGTACAAACTATGGCTTTACATCATACTTTCACCCCAATCGCTGAATGCTTCTAAAACGGGCATGAGTTTATCAGCTTTTTCTGTAGAAGCGTATTCTACGCGTACCGGTACTTCTAAATACTCAGTTCTTTTAACAAGACCGGCTTCCTCAAGTTCCTTTAGAGAGCCGGCAAGGACAGTATTGGAAATGCCGTCAAGCTTTCTCTTTAATTCGTTGTATCGTAGCTGTCCCTTGTTGTTGAGGGCACAGATAATTTGCATTTTCCATTTACCGCCCACTATTGACATTGCGTAGTTAAGGGGGCATTTTTCGAGGCACGGACAATCGTAATGAGTTTCAAACATGGTAAGCTTCTCCTTACTTAGTAATTAATTTTTGCGTTATTGTGTTCGGCTTTATAAGATGGTAAGCTAATTATACCAAGTAAGAAATAAGGAGTAAACGATAATAATGGATATTTATATTCAAGGGCTTACGATGGGGCTGGCATATGTTGCACCTATTGGATTGCAAAATTTGTTTGTTATCAATACGGCACTTACTCAGACAAAGAGAAGGTGTTATTTAACAGCATTGATTGTTATATTCTTTGATGTGACACTGGGCTTGGCATGTTTTTTTGGTATCGGTGCCATTATGCAATCATCTAAAACTTTAGAGATGATAATTCTCTTGGTGGGAAGTTTGATTGTTATCTGGATCGGTGTCGGGCTGGTACGAGCTAAAGATAAAATGGACAATTCCACAAATGTGGATATACCGATATTAAAGGTTATCTCAACGGCATGTGTAGTAACTTGGTTCAACCCACAGGCGTTGATAGATGGATCCATGATGCTGGGGGCATTTAAAGCAACTCTTCCTCCGGGGACAGATGCGTTATTTGTCTTTGGCTTTTCTTCAGCATCAGTGTTGTGGTTCTTATCGGTAGTAACGATTATTTCATTGTTTAGTGCTAAATTCACCGATAAAACACTCAGAATCATAAACGTAATTTGTGGCTCTGTTATTATATTCTATGGATTGAAATTGCTGTGGACGTTTATAAGGATGGTGATATAGATGACAGTAATTATCTATGGATTGGAACGGTGGA
Source organism: uncultured Oscillospiraceae bacterium (assembly GCA_964441805.1). Lineage (GTDB taxonomy): Bacteria > Bacillota > Clostridia > Peptostreptococcales > Anaerovoracaceae > Lentihominibacter. Next base: position 1,304 of record CAYTVH010000060.1, read on the forward strand.
AGAACATGAATCGGAGATAGCCGATCCTGACCACATGTTGCTTATTTTCCATGATAAGAATTGTGGTGAAACAAAGGGCTAGGGCGCACCATAGAGATAATTGGAGCACTTCATGCGCGCGGCGACGCGAGAACGAGCTGCAAAAATCACATACGCAAAACCCCAGACAAATTCCGACCCTTGGAATCGTCTGGGGTTATTTTTATGTGTTATTCAGATTTTGGTTTCGTCAAATCATCAAATTATATGTGTCGCTGCTGCACGCCTTCTCTGATAACAAGTTCCTTCAGCCTGTCGATATGTACGTCTGCTGCAGCTCTTGCAGCTTCTGCATCGCCGCTCTGGATAGCGTCCAGGATCAGCTGATGTTCTTCAGGCATATTTTCTGCCCTTCTGAAGTTATCGTAGTAGATGTATCTGAAACGGAGCACCATTTCCTGCAGCTGTTCGATCATCTGCACCAGCACCTTGTTGTTGCAGGATTCTACGATGATACGGTGGAATCTCGTGTCGTGCCTGATCATATCCTCCATGTTCCCTGACTGAACGGCATCGTTGTAATGAGTTGATACATCTTTGAGTTCGGCCATTTGATCCGCGCTCATTCTTGATGCGGCGAAGAAAGCAGCCAGCCCTTCCATGTTCTGGCGTACTTCCAGGATCTCAACCATATCTTCTGTTGAGATCTGAGAAGCGTATGCTCCGCGGCGAGGCTCGATGGTCACGAGACCTTCCTTTTCCAGTTTACGGATGGCTTCTCTTATGGGAGTTCTGCTGACGCCGATCTCCTTGGCCAGCTCAACTTCCATCATTCTTGTTCCCGGCACGATAGCTCCTGTCAGGATCTGCATTTTAAGTTCTTCATAAACCATTTCTCTCAATGGTCTGTGGTTCTGGATGTCAAAATTCAACATATCAATTCTCCCCTTTTCTGTCATCGGTCACCACGTTGTTCGAGTCCAAAAACTTTCTTTGTTGTGCTCGAGCATCTGACGGCAAATTTCTCTAGATTCATTTATGTTTTCGCAAAGACCAAACACTGTAGGACCGCTTCCGCTCATCAGCACGCAGCCGGTGGAACAGAGCTCTCCCAGAGTGTCTTTTGTATACATAACAATAGGATACCTTTTTAGCGTGAAGTTTTCAAGTACGTTGACGAGATTTTTTCTTACTACTTTCGTATCATTTTCGGCTAAAGCCCTGATCATCTCATCATTATCAGGGTGGTCCTCGATGGTCATTTCATCGATGCCTTTATAGACTTCAGCCGTTGAAACACCGATGTTAGGCTTGCTCAGCACCAGATGGCTCTTGAGACCTGTGATCGGCTTAAGGTCAGTACCGGTGCCTGTGGCCAGCGCACAGTGACACGCCAGAGGATCATCTTTGAAAAACTCGCGCAGCACTTCGTTGCCGGCTGCCTGCCCCATGATGCAGAACGGTATATCCGAGCCCAGCCGCTTCCCCAGATCGCAAAGCTCACTCACGTCAAGCCCCAGCTCCCAAAGCACGTTGAGCGCATGGAAAACGGCCGCAGCGTTGCTGCTGCCTCCTGCCAGGCCTGCGGCCACAGGGATCCTTTTTTTGATGTCTATGCGGATGGTGCCGGCCCTGCCGTCACCAAACTTTTCTGCCATAAGAGCTGCCGCCTTATAGGCGAGATTCCTATCGTCGGTGGGCAGGTACTTCCTGTTGGTGGACAGATCGATCTTGATGTCGCCTGCATCCCCTGCGGTCCTATGCCCCTTTGCATCTGCAGATGTTTCAGACCACTTAACCTGCACATCGTCGCACAGGAGGATCTGCTGCATGATCATGGACAGCTCATGATATCCGTTGTCCAACACTCCCAGCACATCCAAAGTCAAATTGATTTTGGCAAAAGCTTTCACTTCGATTTTATTCATACTGATCACCTATCAAAACAGGTGAGTCCGAAGACTCACCTGCGTCGCTTTTTATAAGTGGCATCGGCGAAGCCGACTTTATTATTTTTTCTTGCCTTTTGAATTCTTCTTTTTACCGCTCTGATTCTTAGGGTTTGTTGAAGCTTTCTTTTCAGGCTGTGTCTTAACGACCTTTACCTTGTATTTGCTTCCTGCTGCTGAGATCGGTCTAGGACCTGCTACTCTCTTGTTGGATGAGTCTACCTTTTCTTTGGATTCCAGTTCCGCCATGATTTCGGCTTCTGCAGCCTTTCTCTTGGCAGCAGCTTCAGCTTCCTTAGCTTTTCTCTTGGCTTCCCTAGCTACGATCTCTTCTACAGATTTGCCTGTACGCTTAGCTTCCTTATATGGATTTACAGTCTGTGACTTGCCGCTTCCTTCCCTTTCTTTTTCAGCCGCTTTCTTCGCAGACTTACTTGAGTAGATAACCATACCAACCATCATTACAACCATCAGGATCATATAAACTGTAGTTGACTTCTTCTGATCAAGAGTCTTGAACTTGATAGTTTCTTCTGTACCCAGCTTAGTACCGTCAGTTGCCTGCAGGTTCTTGCCTATGGTAAGAGTATAGTTCATATTGCCCTGGATAACGCTGTTTGCCTTTCTTGCATCCTTGCTGCGAACGTTTGATACTACCATCAGAAGGCCTTCTTCCTTATCGCTGTAGTATACCTTGATAGGGATGCTGGTGCCTTCTTCATCTGTCAGCTTGAACTGCTTAGCGTTCTTCGCTTCGATCTTATCGCTGGCAGGCATCACGTCTTTGGTGAAGTAGATCTTCACTGAAAGGTTTTCTACCGAAACACCCTTATCCTTATTGTGAGGGATAGAATCCTCGATAGTAAATCCCACATTCTGGGAGTTAGCTTCTTCCGTCGCAAAGCTTGCAGGTGCCAGCACTGCCACCATCATCATTACTAAGCAAACCAGAGCTCCTATTCTTTTCATTACTGTTTTTCCTCCGACTTCTTTTTTCTTAATTGTTTAAAAAAATCTTTCATTATGCAGCTGCATTCGTCCTGCATAAGTCCGTATTCTATTTCTGTAAAGTGATTAAGCCTGCTGTCCTGAGGTATGTTGAACACCGATCCGCACGCACCGGACTTGGGATCCATGGTGCCTATATGTAGCTTTTCGATACGTGACCACACGATGGCTCCTGCACACATGCTGCAAGGCTCTGCTGTCACGAACATCTGACATCCGATCAGTCTCCATCCGCCAAGTTCTTTGGCGGCGCGCCTTATGGCCAGCATTTCTGCATGAGCGGTGGGGTCCTTGGTGGTCTCCACTTCGTTGTGGCCTCTTGAGATGATCTCTCCGTCCTTCACTATTACGGCTCCGATGGGTACTTCGCCCAAATCCGCCGCTTTTTTAGCCTCCTCGAGGGCTGCCTGCATATACTTTCTCATATACCTTACAATGGTATCATATTTTTAATCGGCTATCAAGGGAATTTCCTCAATATGACCATTATATCTGTTGACAGAAGCTATCCAGTAGCCGTAAATGTTTTTTCTCCTTTCTTCAACAGGGATGGATTTGTCGTTGGCTTCCTTTTCCATACCGACTATGGGCTGCCAGAAAACGAAACCGCTCTTTCCATCATCGGGCTTTTCCTCGGGAAGAAATCTGCCCGGCACTGCAAGAAAATAGTGGGAGTCGTTATAACCCCAGAGAAAATGACCGTATTTTTTCATGGGTCCGTCAGCACCCGGAGCAACCATAGGGAACAACTTCAGGTCTGTTATCTTTTTCCACGAGGCATCCATGGGATCTTCCGCAAAAGGTTCTATATTCCCGAAAGAATCCTGCCTCTTTGCAAGGGATATACAGTTTTCCAGGACGATCCTGTTATAGAAGGCATTAAAATTCTTTGGAGGAGCGGTTTTATCTGCTGATGCCGGCAAGACTTCCGGCACGCAGAAAGCTCCTTTGAGGACAGGGTGCAGGGACTCGCGGTTGTTGACGGTGGACATGGCAGCGATGATCGCCATGGAAAAATCCCAAAGAGCAGTGCCGCTTCCGTCCAGGTCTGCCGGATTGACCCTGAAGCTGGCTTCGCCTTTGCCGTAAGCGGAAAGGGAGATATTTCCCACCATGTGGTAGCACCTGCGTTCGTTTTTCGTGCCTGCCAGCACCAGCTTGTAAACATACTCGCCTTTTGGAAAGAATTTCACATTGTCCATGATGACTATTATAAGACCTTTATCCTCGTCCTGTTCCACTTTGAGGAAGCCTCGCATTTCCTTGGCCGGGTCGAATGCATATCGTTTATTTTCTTCTTTCAGCACGATGGGGCTTTTAGTAACTTTTAAAAAATCCATGGGTGTCCTCCTTGTTATCATCACTTTTTTTTAGTAATATATGAGGGATAAGTAATATAAAGAATATTAGAATGGAACTGAAAGAAAGGCGGACAAAACAATGCTCCGATTTTCAAAATATCACGGCTGCGGCAACAATTTCATAATGATAAGAGAGAGTGAGCTGGCGGCAAACGGCATCATAGAGGGGAAAGACAGCGCCCTTTGGGAAAAAGAATATCCGGGGCTGGCACAGAAGGTGTGCGACATCAACACAGGCGTCGGCGCCGACGGGCTGATAATCGTCAGGGAAGAGCCGGAACTTGAAATGGTGTTTTACAATATGGACGGAAGTCGTGCTCCCATGTGCGGTAACGGCATAAGATGTTTCGCGTACTTTTGTCTCAATGAAGGGATAAAAAGTGAGAAGTCGTACGTGGTGAAGACTTTGGCGGGGGATATGGTGGTCAATGTGACCTGTGAAGAGCCGTTCATGGCCCAGATCGATATGGGAAAACCGATATTCGATCCTGCAAGCATCGCAGTGAAGTCTGATGGTAAAGATTTTCTCGCGCAGGAGCTGACCATTTCAGACGGCAGCAAGTGGACGGTAAACAGCTTGTTCATGGGAACAGTGCATACGGTGGTATTCGTGGACGACTATGACAGCTTCGACATAGAGTATGTGGGAAAGGAACTTTGCGAGCATCCGACATATACTGAAAAGACCAATGTTAATTTCGTCAAGGTGATCGATGAGAATACTGTCCGAATGAAAACCTACGAAAGAGGCGTTGGAATGACACTGGCTTGCGGTACAGGAGCGTGTGCTGCAGCGGTCGTTGCCAACATGCAGGGCTTGTGCAAATCGCCGATAGAGGTTATACTACAGTTGGGTAGTTTGAACATCGAACTTAAGGATGACGGCAGTGTTTTCATGGAAGGACCGTCAGTTAAAATAGCAGAAGGCGAACTTATATAGCTGCTGCCGCAGAGGGCAGGCAAGCTTCGTAAGTAATGGAAAGGAGAAGGTGAATATGATAAAAGGATCAATGGTTGCACTGGTAACACCTTTTACTGAAGATGGAAGCGTTAATTTCAAGAGAGTGAGAGAGCTGGTGGAATGGCATATCCAGGAAGGTACTGATTCCATCCTGCTGCTGGGAACTACAGCAGAAACTCCCACACTCACCACAGAGGAAGAAGATGAGATCGTAAGGATCGGCATCGAACAGGCGGCAGGCAGAGTTCCTATCGTTGTGGGCAGCGGCTCCAACAACACTGCCAAGGCTGTTGAAACAAGCCTTAAGTATGAAAAGATGGGTGCAGACGCTCTTCTGGTGATCTCACCTTACTACAACAAAGCTAACAAGCAGGGTATGATACAGCACTTCCTGACAGTGGCAGATGCTGTGAATACACCTATCATCCTATACAATGTTCCTGCAAGAACAGGCATCAGCATCAGCTATGATGTGCTGGAAGCTGTTTGCAAGCACAAGAACATAGTTGGTATCAAGGAAGCAAGCGGAGACATGTCACTGGTATGCAAGTTCTCCAAGCTGATCGATGATAACTTCACTATCTATTCGGGAAATGACGATATCAATGTGCCTCTCATGTCAATGGGCGGAGGCGGAGTCATCTCGGTGCTGGCAAATATATTGCCGGGCGTATCACATGATATCGCAGCTGCTGCCCTCGAAGGCGACTTTGAGAAAGCAAGAGAGCTGCAGCTCAAGTACATGGATCTGATCAATGCGCTGTTTATCGAAACAAACCCTATTCCTGTTAAGGAGGCCATGAACATGTTGGGTCTGGAAGCGGGCGGATACAGACTGCCGTTATATCCAATGGCTGAAGAAAACAGAGCGGTACTTAAGAGAGAGCTGGAAAAGCTGGGTCTTCTGTAAGTAACTCAGGACTGCGACAGCAGTCCTGTTTTTTATAATGAATGATCTGCGATGCAGATTTTTTGCAAGAAAGGGAATACTATGAGAGTTGCAATATTGGGCAGCGGTGCCATGGGCAAAGTGCTGTCACAGATGACAGAAGAAAAAGACGGATATACATTGGCGGGCGTTGTTGAACCCCTCAACGGAGAGACACTGGAGGCTTTGGATGAAGCAAGTGAAAAGGATGCCGATGGCAAGACCATCGACGTTGTCATAGATTTCAGCCATCCTGCCAACCTCGACATGCTTTGCGATTACTGCGCGGCTCATGACTGTGCAGCGGTGATAGCAACGACAGGCTTGGAAGCAGAACATCTTGCCAAGATAGAAGCGCTGGCGAAGAAAGTGCCAGTGGTATTTTCGGCCAACTATTCACTGGGCGTTAACGTGATGAAGAGGGTCATCGCCGAAATCACACCGATCCTGGAAGATACTTTTGACATCGAGATAGTTGAGATGCATCACAACAAGAAGCTGGATTCACCGAGCGGGACAGCTAAGATGCTGCTGGCGGCAGCTGACGGCGAGGGAAAATACGATCACGTTTTCGGCAGAGAAGGGATGAGAAAACGCGGCCATGAGATAGGGATACATACCCTCAGAGGCGGTACGGTTGCAGGTGAGCACACCGTGATCTACGCAGGCGAAGACGAGATCATCGAAGTGAAGCATAGAGCAGGCTCCAAGAAGATCTTTGCGGCGGGAGCCTTGAAAGCTGCGGCCTTTGCATCGGAAGCAGAGGTTGGATACTACACCATGGAAGATGTACTGTTCGGATAAAACTTGTGCCGGATGCCGGAGGCGGACGGATCTTTAGAAGGAAAATACGAAAGATGGATGCAAGAGAAATCATAGAATTTATCGGGAATTCAGAGAAAAAAACACCTGTTAAGGTATATATCAAAGAAAAGGAAACTGTGGAGTTCCCGGGATGCAAAGTTTTTGGTTGCGGCGACAAGGTGGTGTTCGGTGACTGGGATGATATCAAGCCGATCATAGACGCCCATGCAGATAAGATCGAAGATTATGTCGTTGAAAACGGCTGCAGAAATTCTGCAATACCTATGCTGGACACCAAAGATATCAAGGCCCGCATCGAGCCGGGTGCTATCATCAGAGACATGGTGGAGATCGGCGATAATGCAGTTATCATGATGGGTGCTGTGATAAATATCGGGGCTGTTATCGGAGAGGGCACCATGATAGATATGGGTGCAGTACTGGGCGGAAGAGCCATGGTGGGTAAGAACTGCCATATCGGTGCCGGTACAGTGCTGGCCGGAGTTGTTGAGCCACCCAGTGCTCAGCCCGTTGTCATCGAAGACGATGTGGTGATCGGTGCCAATGCCGTAGTTCTGGAAGGTTGCCGTGTAGGTCGCGGATCTGTTGTAGCTGCCGGAGCTGTGGTGGTGGACGACGTGCCCGCCGGTGTCGTTGTCGCAGGAGTACCTGCCCGCATCATCAAAGATGTTTCGGAGACTGCATCGGAGAAGATCGAAGTGGTGGACCTGCTGAGGAAGCTGTAAGTGAAGAGACGCGAGTTTATGTATATGACAGATGATTTTGCGGAGATATACATAAAATGCTTATACGAAATTAAGCAAACGAGTAAAATAAAGCCGAAAATGCCAAAATATTAGTGATATGGTTAGCAATATGACCGTATCACTAATTTTTTTATGTAGATGAAAGCGTCTTCAAATAGCATATACATAAAAGGAAAATTATGGTTTGCTCCAGAGTCGCAAGGAGGGTTTTTATGGCGTATATTTTACTTATTGTAGGTTTCATATTTCTCGTAAAGGGAGCAGACATCTTCGTTTCAGGGAGCTCTGCCATTGCGAGGTATTTTAATATCCCGACCTTTATCATAGGACTTACCATAGTGGCATTCGGCACCAGCATGCCGGAGGCCGCCATCAGCGTAACGGCAGCATTGCAAGGGGCCAACGGCATCGCGGTTGGAAATGCCCTTGGGTCAAATTTATTCAACTTGCTCGTCGTGTTGGGTGCATCGTCCATAATAAAAGAATGTGCAGTGTCTGCAGAGACTTTGAGATTCGAATATCCCGTTTCCGTGATCGCAGCAGCGATGCTGTTGGTCATGAGCGGTGCCATCAGATATATCAGCGTGTTTGGTGCCGGTGGCAGCGAGCCAATAGAAGTGGGAGTATTAAGCCGTGCAGACGGATTGATTTTACTGATGCTATTTGTCGTGTTTATGACGGTGACAGTCAGGAAAGCCTTAGACAGCTGCCGGGAAGAACTGCCGGATTATGATGGGGGAGATGATGTGGGAGAGTCGGCTGCGTGCAACATGGAGGAAGATATCCCACCGGTAAAGGCAGTTATCTATTCCATCATCGGTCTAATCGGCATAATCTTAGGCGGCGATTTGGTGGTGGAATCTGCAGTTGCCATTGCAGAAGCCTTCGGGATCGATGAGGTTCTCATCGGCCTTACCATCGTAGCCCTGGGAACCAGTCTGCCGGAGCTGGTGATCAGCGTTGTGGCTGCATTCAAAGGTGAGACTGACATAGCAGTAGGTAATGTGATCGGATCTAATATATTCAATTTACTGCTGGTGCTGGGTCTGTCTTCAGCTATACATCCAATACGAATAACCATGTTCAGCGTGTACGATATGATCATATTGATCGGGGTAAGCCTGATCATACTCATCCCGCTGGCGCGAAAAGAGAGGATTACGAGAGGCTGGGGAGCATTGATGCTGCTCATGTATGCGGGGTATCTGGCGTATATAATCATGAGAGCGATATAA
>CAYTVH010000061.1:0-3187 GCA_964441805.1 uncultured Oscillospiraceae bacterium
TAAAGCTCCAGACCAAACAATACGCCAAGGCCTACCTCGTCGATACCGCCCTCCATAGCGCGGTCCATGGCCTCGGTATGGTATGCGTAGTCATGCTTCGGGCCCGTCGGATGAAGCTTCTCGTAGCTTTCCTTGTGGTAGGTCTCTTGGAATAAAATATACGTACCGATTCCCGCATCTTTCAGCTTTCTGTAATTCTCCACGGTGGTAGCCGCAATATTCACGTTTACACGGCGAATGGCACCGTTTTTATGCTTAATACTGTAAATGGTATTGATACACTCCAAAATGTACTCAATCGGGTTATTGACCGGGTCCTCGCCTGCCTCAATGGCCAAACGCTTGTGTCCCATATCCTGCAATGCGGTAACTTCCTTTACGATTTCCTCCTGCGTCAGCTTCTTTCTTGCAATGTGCTTGTTCTTTAGGTGGTACGGGCAGTACACACAGCCGTTGACGCAGTGGTTGCTCAAATAAAGCGGTGCGAACATAACGATCCTGTTTCCGTAAAAATGCTCTTTGATCTCTTTGCCCAGATCGAAGATCTTCTGGATTATTGCAGGATCCTCGCACTCGAGAAGGGTTGCCGCTTCCTTGTATGTCAAGCCATCGTATTTTCTGCCTTTTTCAAGGATCTGTTCCATCATCTCAAGGTCATTCTTGTGCTGACCGGCATATTCGAGGGTTTCCAAAATATGCTCGTGGTTTATGAATTCTTCTGCTTTCTTTGATTTGCTGTTGTATTCTGCCATTGGTTTTCTCCTTTTATAACGGCTCTCTGCCGTAACTTCTTATCAGGTCTTCCAGCTCCCGTCTGTCACCGGCAATATCCGTCGGCTTGAAGTTCGCCGGGTATATTTCGTACGCCGCTTTGTATTCGTCCGGCGTTACTTTCTTCATCACTACGTTTGCCCCGAAGGCGAAAGGGTTTTCTGCCGGGGCGCCATCATCCGCTCGCACTTCGGCTCCTTGACCGGCCGCGCGCTGCGCCTTTTCCGCTTCGCTCAATATGGAAAGGGCAGTGGTCACGGGTAGGTTGGCTTCCGGAAGGAGCAGCCTTGCTATGGCTACTGCTCTCCTGGCCATTTCCGGGTCGCCGTTTTTCTCTCCGGCCAGCGCCGTCTTCGGGTTAGATATGAACGGTCCAATTCCGGCCATCCGGCACGGAATTGCTTTTAATAGTAATAGGTCTTCAGCTATGGTTTCGAGGGTTTGCCCCGGAAGTCCGATCATAAATCCACTGCCGGTTTCGTATCCCAGTTTATGTATCGCTTTTAGGCAATCCACTCGTGTTTTCAACGTTCCGCACGGGTGGAGACTGTCATAAAGCACCGGATCCGCCGTCTCGTGTTTGAGAAGATAACGGTCTGCACCTTTGGATTTAAGGTACGCATAGTCGGCCTCGCTCATCTCCCCGCAGCTTACCGTGACTGCCGGGTGGATGGACTGGCCCGGAACCTCAAGCGCCTTGATCTCTTCAACTATCGCGCCCAATCTCTCTGCCGTGAAATAGTCATCTTCGCCTGACTGGAGCACGATGGTTCGATAACCTGCATCAACAGCTTCACGGGCCGTTGCGATGATCTCTTCATGGGTCATCCTAAGTCGCGGTAAGTCTTTATTGTCTCTGTTGAGACCACAGTACCTGCACTGTCGCTTACAGATGTTGCTGAACTCGATGATGGCTCGCAGATGTACCACGTCTCCAACATTTTCTGCTCGCACTCGGTCCGCCGCTTCGTACACAGGGGTAAAATCTTCGAGAGCGAGGAGTTTGATGATGTCTTGTTTTGACAAATCGATGCTGCTATTCCCTTTGATCTCATTATTCAGTTGTTTTAAGAGAATTTCCATGCTCATGCTTGCTCCTAAGGTAATTGACTGTTGTCATATTTTTTAATGTTCTCTTGGTTCGACAACGAAAATCGATATTTCGTTGTCATATTGACCGGCGCTTTTAAAAAGAGACAACGACCTCATCCAAACAGGCCAAAATATGGTCAAATCCGTGCTTGTTTTGCTAAAATATTGGCTTTTTATGAGGTTTTATTGAAATTTGACAACACACAGCCGATCCGGCACGCATCAAAACCCATCTGCTCATCAAAAAACCCTCTGTTGGCAATGGCAAACAGAGGGTCTATGCCCTATTTCTCTAATACCATCGCCTTTTCCCGCGGTCAAACCCTTGGGGTCAGTACGAATGGCGGCCGAGGCCGCTATATACGGGCGGCATCATGCCACCTTTTATCCATCGGCAATCGAAGATCGCCTTTCTATCTCAGCTTACATTTTACCACACGGTCTTTACCCGGTAAATCCTTAATTACTTCGGCCGGTGTGTATCTGCCGTCGTCCTTAAGCATCTTGCGCAAGTCTTCGCCCTGGTCATGACCGATCTCCAGCATGAGAAATCCGCCCGGCTTCAAATAGTCCGCCGCCTGATCCACGATCACGCGGTAGAAGTCCAGTCCGTCTCTGCCGCCGTCCAGTGCGCCTCGAGGTTCGTGTTCCTTGACTTCTTCCTGCAAGATCTCGATCATGGCTGATTTGATATATGGCGGGTTGGAAACGATCATGTCAAACTTTTTTCCTTCGTGGGGCTTGAACATATCGCCTTCCACGAACTTCACTTTGGCCCTCAACGCCGCAGCATTTTCCGAAGCGACTTTGACGGCAGCTGCGCTGATGTCGGATGCAGTCACTCTGATATTTGAGCATATCTTTGCCAGGGAAATACCGATGGCGCCGCTTCCGCAGCAAAGGTCAAGAACTTCCCATTCCTTCACGCCGCGGAGCTTTTCCATAAAGGTCAGCTTTTCCTTTGGTGTTTGCTGGATGGCTCTTGCCGCCTCTTCCACCAGCGTTTCGGTGTCTTGTCTTGGAATCAGCACGTTAGGGTCTACTTTGAATTTGTGACCCATGAATTCCTGTTCTCCGGTAATGTGCTGAAGAGGGATGCGCTCAGCCCTGCGGGCGATCAGCGCCAGGTACTTTTCTTCCGTTTCTGAGTCCACCTCTTCGTTGGCCTTAAGGAAAAGTGTCACCTTGTCCATTCCCGTCAGAAAGCAGTAAAGCTCTTCTGCATCTATTTTAGCATCCATGCAAAATGCTTTTGCAAGTCTGTATTCTCCTTCTTTAACAAGTAGTCTTGTCTTCATCGTCAATCCTTTCTAAGTCGTTGTCA
>CAYTVH010000061.1:3287-10168 GCA_964441805.1 uncultured Oscillospiraceae bacterium
AAGAACCGCATTTATGGACGCGATGGCAACTTCCAGCTGCTCATCATCCGGTTCTTTAGTAGTTATTTTCTGCAGATAAAGGCCCGGCAGACTCAGTATCTTAACTACGATATTATCGCTTCTGCCTGCCCATCTAAGCAGTTCATAAGACAGCCCTGCGATCACAGGAAGCAGCAGCAGTCTTGAGATTATCCTCAACCACAAATTCGGCCAGCCCAGTACAAAATGCATGATAAAAGCAATAATAAACACGAACATCAAAAAACTGGTCCCGCATCTCGGATGGAGAGTCGGGAACTGCCTGCAGTTTTCAACAGTCAGTTCAAGACCGTTCTCGAAACAGTGAATGGTCTTGTGCTCAGCGCCATGATACTGGAACACCGTCTTGATTTCCTTCATGAAAGAAATCCCCCACGCATACAGCACGAACAACGCGATTCTCACCAATCCTTCGGCAAAGTTGAGCCAGAACACGCTGTCGGTCACCAGCTTAAGCAAGTTCACCACACCGGTCGGCAGTATGATGAAAACACCCACCGAAAACACCAGTGCAATAACCACCGATGAGTACAACATGAAATTCCACACTGCTTTGCTGCCGAATTTTTTTTCGATCCATGCTTCGAATCTGCCCGGTTCATAAGTCTCATCGTCGTATTCTTCCAATATCTCCGCCGATCTCATCAAGATCTTCGTTCCGTTCACCAGCGATCCCACGAACACGAAAACTCCGCGGATCAAAGGGATCTTGGTCCATTTGCTCGGTTCTTTATTTTCTTTTGTTTCTATTTTGATCTCGCCGGTTGGCAGTCTCATGGCAAGGGCTGTTTTCTTTTCGCCCTTCATCATGATACCTTCCATCACGGCCTGGCCGCCCATTTTAGTCGGGCATGCATCCTTTATAAAAATCTTTTTCAGATCCATTTCTACCCCTAATCCAACTTCACCTTCTTGATAACTTCTATGAATGTCTTATTATCTCGCGTATGGGCCAGATTGTCCAGTATAGTTTCTGTGACGTCCTGAACATCACGGCTTCCCAGCGCCCTTCTCATGTACCAGATCGCTTCCATTTCATCCTGTTCCATGAGCAAGTCTTCTCTTCTTGTTCCCGACTTATTCAAGTTGATGGCAGGGAATATCCTCTTTTCGCTGAGCTTTCTGTCAAGGTGAAGCTCCATATTACCTGTGCCTTTGAATTCTTCAAAGATCAGGTCGTCCATACGGCTTCCGGTCTCAACGAGTGCTGTGGCGAGTATGGTTATGCTGCCGCCTTCTTCCAGCTTTCTTGCGGCCCCGAAGAACTTCTTGGGCTTATGCAAAGCGCCCGGATCGAATCCGCCGGACAATGTCTTTCCGGAAGACGGAACCACCAGGTTATAGGCTCTCGCAAGCCTTGTGATGCTGTCCAAAAGAACCACTACGTCCTTGCCGTGTTCGGCAAGTCTCTGGGCTCTGGCAAGAACCATCTCTGCCACCTTTACATGATGCTGAGGCTGCTCATCAAATGTGGAGTATATGACTTCGCTGCGCGCAGATAAGCTGCGCTTCATATCGGTAACTTCTTCAGGTCTTTCGTCCACCAGAAGAACGATCATCTCTACTTCAGGGTGCTTTTTCTCGATACTGTTGGCCAGCTTCTTGAGGAGCACTGTCTTGCCTGCCTTTGGCGGTGCAACGATGAGACCTCTCTGGCCTTTTCCGATAGGTGCTATCAGGTCGATCAGTCTTAAGCTGAGTTCTCTGCCGTCTTCCAGCACGAATCTTTCGTTGGGGAATATCGGTGTCAGCTTGTCGAAGTCAGGTCTTCTGATGGCCGCACCCGGTTCGTCGCCGTTGACTGTCACCACATAAAGCAGCGCACCGAACCTGTCATCTCCTCTCGGATGTCTGCAGATGCCTTTTACTTTATCTCCCGTCTTCAGGTTGAATCTTCTTATCTGTGTCTGCGACACGTAGATGTCTTTCTCGCTGGTCAGGAAGTTGTTGAATCTCAGGAATCCGAATCCATTTTCACTAAGCTCAAGGATGCCTTCAGCTTCGAATCGATCGTCCTTTTCGGGAACAGCTCTGTCTGCGCCGCGAGGCTGCGCTTCTGCCTGCAAAGGCGCGCTTTCCGCTTCTGCTTCCGGCTTTTCTGCCGGTGCTGCCGCTTCAGCAGGCACTTCTGCATCCTTCTTCAGAGCCTCGATGATCTCCGCCTTCTTCATTTTCTCATAGCCTTCAAGACCAAACACTTCCGCAATAGCACGAAGCTCAGACACCTTTTTCTCTTTCAGAGTCTGTTCATCCATTGTTTTCCACATAAAACAATTCCTTTCCAATATCATAAGTTGAGAGGCAAAGCCTCCTTTGTCGATCATAGTTTTCTGTTAATCAAATGTTGGTGATTTTCAAAGAAATATCAAAATTACAAGATAGGATCATAGATAATTTCTGTGATTCTGAAACCTATTAATAATATACACCTAAATCTGATTTGAGGCAACACGTGTTTGATAGCTCTCCTTGATTTCCAAAAGAAAAGGCGGTGCCATCAAGGCATCGCCAATAAAAAACCGGCAGGTTATCCCGCCGGTTCAAAGCTTTGCTTATTTGTTGTAGTTGTAGAAACCTTCGCCGGTCTTTCTTCCCAGCTTGTTTCCTCTTACCATCTTCTTCAGGAGTGGGTGAGGTCTGTACTTAGGATCACCGTATTCGTTGTACAGTGTTTCCATGATAGCCAGGCAAACGTCCAGTCCTACCAGGTCGCCCAGTGCGAGAGGTCCCATTGGGTGGTTAGCACCCAGCTGCATTGCAGCGTCGATACCTTCTACGTCAGCAACGCCGTCAGCCAGGATTCCGATACCTTCGTTGATCATAGGGATCAGGATTCTGTTTACTACGAATCCAGGAGCTTCTTCCACGTCAACAGGAGTCTTGCCCAGAGTCTTTGTCAGTTCTACGATAGTTTCTCTGGTTTCTTCGGAAGTAGCCAGACCCTTAACGATTTCAACCAGCTTCATTGCAGGAACAGGGTTGAAGAAGTGCATTCCGATGATCTTGTCAGGTCTGTTTGTAGCTGCAGCGATTTCTGTGATGGAAAGAGCTGAAGTGTTTGTAGCGATGATAGCTTCAGGCTTGCAAAGTTCGTCCAGTTCCTTGAACAGAGCTTTCTTGGCTTCCATATCTTCTGTAGCTGCTTCTATGATAAGGTCTGCATCTTTGATGATCTCGATGTCAGTTGATCCCTGGATTCTTCCCATGATCTCAGCTTTGTCAGCTTCAGTGATCTTTTCTTTCTTGATCAGTCTGTCGAGGTTCTTTTCAACTGTTGCGATGCCCTTGTCTACTGATGTCTGTCTTCTTGCTCTCAGTACTACGTTAAATCCCTTCTGTGCGCATACCTGGATGATGCCAGCGCCCATTGTACCGGTACCGAGTACGCCAATTGTTTTCATAATGCTTGTCCTCCTTAATTTTATATGCTCATTCGCTCATATCTTACTTCAAAGGTTCACGAATCTCTTCGTTTGCCTTATCTTTCATTTTAAGGTATTTTTCGAATATTTGAAAGAACTTTTTTCAGATTTTTCTATCTTTCATATACTGTCCTGCCGCCAACTATGGTCATAACCGGAAGGATGTCCTTGATGGTCAGCGGATCACAGGTGAAAATATCAGTGTCCAGAATGGTCATGTCTGCATAATATCCCGGTTTGATCCTGCCTTTCACATCTTCCATGAACTCACAGTACGCACTCTCATAAGTGTACGCATCTATGGCTGTTTCCACGTCCACGCATTCCTTCGGATAAAATCCGCCTGCAGGCTCATTGTTCAGATCCACACGATTCACCGCCTGATGCAGATTCCAGAACGGATTGCAGTCCTCTACCGGACAGTCTGTTCCGTATGACAGATGGGCCCCGCGTCTGAGCATGGTCCCGAATGCCAGGCATGTGGACACCAGCTTCTCGTCAAAGATCTTTTCCATCACATCCATGTCCGATCCCATGAATATGGGTTGAGCCTGGATCAGGATATCCTTATCTACGATCCTGTTTATCAGATCTTCGTCCGTCACCTGACAGTGTATCAGGCTGTGGCGGAGCTTGTTCTCTCCGTCAATAAACGCCTTCTCGTAACAATCCAAAGTTTCATTCATTGCCAGATCTCCGATGGTATGGGTCACCACCTGCACGCCGTGTTTGACAGCGATCTCACAGTAACGGTCCATCTCCTCAGGTGTGATGCAGCTGACGCCATGGTTGTCAGGTCCGTCGAGATATCCGTCTTTCATCATGGCTGTACGAGCTCCGAGGCTGCCGTCTTTGTAAAGCTTCAGAGGACCCTGGGTCAGCCAAGGGTCTTTTCCAAAGCCCAGTGCGCTCTGGGGATAGCCGTCCTTTGCGCCTTCCCCTGAAGTGAGAAATTCTTCGAATTCCTCAGGGCTGTCGAAGAGATTCTGATGCCTGAAGCGAACCAAAGCTTCGCCCTTTTCATAAAGCTCAGAGTATGTCTCAAATGCTCCTTCGCCTTTGCATTCAGGGTAGCCCACGTCGTTGGCCTGGATCGAAGTCAGTCCGTGGGCAGCTGCATATTTCATTCCTTCAAGAATGGCGGTCTGTCTTTCTTCCTTGGTAGGGGTAGGGATCAAGTCATTGACCACGAAAACTGCATTTTCTGTGAAAATACCGCTGGGATACCCGTCTTCCTCAAGGCGGATCTCACCGCCGGGGATCTCAGGGACCTCTTTGTCATAGCCAAGCATCTCGATGGCCTTGGTGTTGGCCGAAAGCATGTGGCCGCAGACCCTTTCCATGATGACCGGGATGTCAGTGCTGATCTTGTCCAGGTCGTGGCGGGTCGGCATACGCTTTTCGCCTTCTGTGAATGTATCCTGATTCCATCCCAGAGCGTGCAAACCGTTGGTAACGCGCTCAGGGTATTCTTCGATGAAATCTCTGCAGCGACGGATCATGTGATCGATGGAGCTTACATCGTCGATCTTGGCTTTACGGAGAGTTCTGCCGAATGACAGCAGGTGCATGTGGGAATCATTGAGTCCCGGGATGATCGTCTTGCCTCCGCAGTCCTGCTTCTCGCATGTTGCCGCAGCGCCGTCCGCCTCGCCGGCCATAGCAAGGATCTCTTCGTCTGTGCCCACTGCTTTGATGATACCGTCTTCCACCAGTACTGCCCGGGCATATACGCCCTTTTCTACATATACTTTAGCGTTATAAAACACTTTTTTCATAAGTATGCCCTCCTGCTTCCGAGTAATAGTGTTTCTTTTAATATTTTGATATATTGTTTACTGTCCCAGTACTTTTCTCATTTCTCTCTTGTAATCTTCCACGCCCGGCTGATCGAACGGATCGATGCCCATGAGCATGCCTGTGATGGCGCATGTTGTCTGGAGGAAGTACAGTAGCTGACCGTAGTTATATGCGTCCAGCTTAGGGATATGGATCTCGATGACCTGTATGTCTGCCTGTCTGTGAGCCGCAGTCACTCCCTGTACTGCCGCGCGGTTCAGATCTTCAAGGGTCTTGCCTGCCAGCGGTCCTGCCGGGATCATGATCTCTTCTTCATATTCATCGATCACGATGACCGTTTCAAAGAAGATCTGATTTCCCTGCTGGAGGAACTGTCCCATGGAGTGAAGATCCGTAGAGAAGTTGAGGGTCACAGGGAAAAGACCCTTGCCGTCCTTACCTTCGCTTTCTCCATAAAGCTGCTTCATCCATTCTCCCAAATATGTAAGTCTTGGATCGTAGAATTCGATGGCCTCGACCATCTTGCCCTGCCGGATCATCAGATCTCTTGCTATGGCATAATCTGTAGCATCTTTATCCCACTCAGGAGATGTGGCCGCCGCCTTTTCACCTTCGATGAGTGCTCTGATATCTACGCCTGCAACTGCCATAGGGAAAAGTCCTGCCGGTGTCAGTGCCGAATATCTTCCGCCGATATCTCCCGGGATCTCAAAGGACACGTAGCCTGCTTCATTGGTTTCCCGGCGGAGAGTTCCGCTTTCTTTGTCGGTGATGGTGATTATCCTTCTTGCTGCGGCTTCCTTGCTGCCGTATTTCTTTTCCATCAGGTCCTTCAGGATGTCGAAGGCTGCTCTGATTTCCATGGTGTTTCCCGACTTGCTCACCACGCAAAGGACTGTCTCTTTTCTGCTCATTTCGTCCATCAGCTGTCTGTGATACGGGCTGCAGAAGTTTATTCCTGCAAAGCGCACATCTATGCCGTCTTCAGTCTTTGGCAATGCCTCGGTGGCCGCCTTGGCGCTCATGTATGATCCGCCAATGCCTATTACTACCATCAGTTCGGCTTCGTTTTTAACGATGTCCGCCACGTTGAGTATGTAGTCCAGTTCAGCCTGATCCTGCTTCAGCGGGCCCTGCACCCAGCCTGTGAAATCGAGCTCACCTGACCACAGCTTGTCGAGGGCTGCCCCTGCTTCCTGTTTCTTGCTTTCTATGTCAATCCTTTTGATGTCAGTGTTTTTTAAACTAACTTTGATATCCATTTGTTCACCTTTCTTTTATTCCATTTTTAACCTTTATTATTGTACCACTTCGTTTGTTTTCTTCAATAGTCAATGTCGAAAAACCTAAATCTATTCCCCTATATTTTTATTTTTCTCCAAATAAAGTCGCCCTCCGAAAGGAAAAACCGTTCGAAGGGCGGTCCAAATTGAAGTCATCTGTCTATTTTCCTAAAATCCACCCTACAAACCCATATCACCCGTATCCTACAGGATACGCCTGACAAAACGAAAGGAGAATGAAAATGAAGAAGAAATTATTTAGTTTTATCATCGCCGCTGCAATGGCAATGTCCCTGCCGCTGGCCGCATCCGCCGCAGATCTGACAACAGACAGCAA
>CAYTVH010000062.1:0-1352 GCA_964441805.1 uncultured Oscillospiraceae bacterium
AAAAAGTATTTCATTTCCACTAATCTTTCCTGTCATTTCTAATGCCTGCCCTCCTACTTATATAATACTCAATTATTGCCGACAATTTTTTCTTGGTAATCTGTTTGTCCTGTCAAGTAAATAATATTTACTTCTTCTGAAATACGTAAGTATCCGTCTTCAATTGGTATTTGAATAATACCATCTTCCTGCTCCACTTGTAATTGATGTTTCTTAATATGTATCTCAACTGAACATTTGACAATAAAAAACCGTCGAAACCCCCATAAATAGGGATTTCAACGGTTTTTTCATAACTCTCTACCTCATCATCTCATATACGGCACTGCAGTTTCCGAATAATACACATACATCTGCTTGATCCCGTAAATATCCAGTATCCTGATGTCCTTATTGGCATATTCCTGCAGTATGATGTAATTGATACCTACTCCGATGAGAAATCCGTCAAAGTCCTGAGTCGTGTTGGAGCCTATCAGCTGCTGCACCCTGACGAACCTGCCGATCTGCGTCCTGAAAATGCCGTTGAGATACTGGATGGAATTATAATCCAGTATTTCGCTGTATTCATCAGGAAGCAGCGGATTTGCCGGAACAGAAAATGTAGGGTTGTTGGGCAGCACCTGCGGAAATTCCGCAGAAGGGAAATTGCCGCCTCCGCCTCCCACATTACCGATCATGTTGATCTCAGATATAGGGATGTCACCTTCGTCTATCCTTGCCATCCCGGGAGTTCCTGTGTTCTCCAGTACCGATGTCATATCAGCCCGCGATATCTGAAACATACTCCCCTGATTCATAGCCATGTCTATCACCTCTCCGATTTAAGTATTGGCATAATACGAGGTAGGAATATAAAAACAATGCTCGTTTATCCTGTTGTGGATCACGCCAACGCGAGTGGGGAAATAGGTAGGACACGCCGGATTGTATGGATTGTGAAAGAATAGCGAATGATCCACTCCCGCCAGTCTGCCGCCGGCTATGGCCCAGTCAGCTATGTCATAATGCTCCTGAGTGGGGGTCATGTTATATACATTCTGCGGGTTATATGCTCCGCCCAAAGATGTCCTCAAGCAGGTGAACTGACCCGGCTGCTCAATAACAGCTCTGAAATCACCTCCGCCGTTGATCCGGGCAAATTCGCCATAAGTTATGTTGGCTCTGTTGCCTATCACCGTCGCCACTCCCTGCATGCCGGGATATCCTTCTCCTCCGGCTTCACACTGGATCAGCCTGGCGAATAATTCTCTAGTATCCATCGTTTTGATATTCCACCTTTCGATTATTACTAGAGTATTATATGAAAAAGGGCATCTTTTGGTTCTGCAAAGGTTCACTTCTTCGTTCTG
>CAYTVH010000062.1:1452-9999 GCA_964441805.1 uncultured Oscillospiraceae bacterium
TCCCAAGGGACGAGAGGATATAGATATGATGTCCCAACGATGGTTTTTGTCGCCGCCATCACAGTCACCGACAATATGAATGCTGCCGCCATCCCCGGCCATCCCAAAAAGTGAGCGCCCACCAGCATCAGTATCCTGACGAACTTTATGGCATAACCAAGTTCTATGCTTGGCTGAGTAAAACTGGCCAGTGCCACCACCGCCATACAGAGAATAGTCTGAGGAACAAACCAGCCTGACGATACGGAAAATTCTCCTAAAATCAATGCTCCTATCACAGATAAAGACATCCCCAACGACTCCGGTGTGTTGAGTGATGCCAGCTTCAATGCATCTATGGCAATCTCAAGGAGTATCAGCTGCCAGAATATACTTACTGCAAAATCCTCTTCCGTTATGAAAAACTTGATCGATTCATGGACCGGTATATCCCCTTCTGCAAACAACAGATAAACAGGTGTGGCGAACAAGATGATCAATATGTTGAATATCCTCAGCATCCTGAAGTAATTGCCTGTCAATATGGGGAAATAATAATCATCCACATCCTGAACAAAGTCAAATATGCCTGCAGGTATCAGTATGACCGTAGGCGAGTTGTCCACGATTATGGCTATCTTCCCTTCTTCCACATGGGCGGCTATGATATCAGGTCTCTGGGTATACCTGACCTTTGGGAACGGATTGAATCTGGACAACTTCTTTCCGGTGATTTCTTCAACAAGGGTCTGCTCTGTCACTGTCAATCCTTCTGTCTTCAGATCCTTAAGTATGCCATCTATCTTCTGCACCATGTCCATATCCGCCTTGTTCTTCATATATGCTACAGACACATCTGACTTGGTGATATCTCCAATGGAATATATCTTGAATATCAGATCATTATCTCTGATACGTCTTCTTACCAGCGCTATATTGGTCATCATGGATTCCACAAAACCATCCTTGGAACCCCTAAGGCTTTTTTCCTTCGAAGGTTCATCAACACCTCTCAGCGGATAGTTTCTGCAGTCTATTATTATTATCCCGTCATAACCTGATATGAACAGAGGGATGAGGCCTGAATACATGAATTTCACTGCCTGATCCACATCTCTGACAACGAGGGTATCAAGAAACGGGAGATTGTTTTGGATGAACTTTTCAGCCGTGTCTATCCCTTCCATCTTCTGCTTATTGAGCGAAAACAAGCTGAATATGACCCTCTGCATCATACCACCGTCCACAAGACCGTCCACAAAAATCATCGTCGCTTCTTTTCCTGCAATATTGAGCTTTCTTTCCAGGATGTCAAAGCTCTCTCCCACCGGCACCTGTGCTTTCATACTCTCAAGCAGCACCTCATATTTATCCATACAAAAACCTCGCATATTTTTGGTATTATTTTCTGCATATACCTAAAAATTATGCGAGGTCTTTTATCTTATTAAGTTTATGGAAGGTCAAGCTATCTTCTTTTTTTCTTTTTAGCTGCACCTTTCTTAACAGGCTGTTTATAAGCTGCGGCCTTCTCAGCCTTATTCCTTTTGCCCATTTCTCTGAATACATTCCATACTATGTATACCAGTGCAATGGCTCCCAGCACGATTGCCATAGTTCTGTTATCACCTGCAAATCCTGTTACTTTAAGTATGAACAATGCACCGATTATAAACACCCAAAAGTATAAAAATTTACCGATCAAACCGTTTCCCATAAACGCCTCCTTATTATAACTAAACTGTATTTAAGCTTTTTCATCCTACTGATCGATTTTCGCGATCAGTTCTCCGGCTTTCACCTGCTGTCCATCCTTCACATGGATCTTGCCGATAGTTCCCTTAACTGATGCAAGGATGTTTGTTTCCATCTTCATTGCTTCGATAACTGCTATCGGCTGCTTTTCTTCTACAGCGTCACCTTCGCTCACCAGTACCTTCAGAATAGTTCCCGGGATGTTTGCTCCCACTTCACTAGGATCGTCAGGATCTGCGAAGACTACCTGTGATGATGAACCTGCCATGTTGGCAGCCTGGTCCTTGATCTTAACGGCTGTTCTGTTGCCGTCAACTTCGAAGATAACATTTCTGAAGCCTTCTTCATCAGCTTCACTGACATCTGCAAGTCTGATAACCAGTTCCTTACCTTCCTTGATCTTGACTTCGCAGGTTTCTCCCATGGACAGACCGTGGAAGAAGATATCGCTGCCCATGAGTCTGAAGTTTCCTTCAGAGTCAAGGCTCTTGAGATAGTCTTCGAATACCTTAGGGTAAAGAGCATAGCTCAGTGCTTCCTTTTCATCTCCTTCAAGACCATGCTTTTCCCTCAGCATTGCCTTGATTCCGTCGAAGTCTTCATCCGGAAGCAGTTCACCAGGTCTGCAAGTGATAGGTTCCTTACCGTGGAGGACCAGTTTCTGCAGCTTTTCAGGGAATCCGCCTTCAGGCTGACCCATCATACCTTCGAAGTATGAAACGATGGAGTCAGGGAAGTCGATATCTGCAGCCTTTTCATAGATGTTTTCAGCATCCAGATCGTTCTGCACCATGAAGATGGCCATATCTCCCACTGCTTTGGATGATGGTGTTACCTTGACGATATCGCCCAGCATCTCGTTAACAGTCTTATACATTTCCTTAACGTCTCTGAACTTATGTCCCAGCCCGAAGCTTTCAACCTGTGACTTCAGGTTTGAATACTGTCCGCCAGGCATTTCATACTTATATATTTCAGCTGAACCTGTCATCATGTCGGATTCGAATCCCTTGTAAACAGGTCTTACTGCTGCCCAGTAATCTGAGATTTCCTGGATACCTTCAAGATTGATGCCTGTGTCTCTTTCAGTACTTTCCATGGCTGCAACGATGGAATTTAATGCCGGCTGGCTTGTCAGTCCTGACATACTGTTGAATGCGCCGTCGATGATATCTACACCTGCATTGGCTGCCATCATCAGAGTAGCTACTCCGTTGCCGCTGGTATCGTGAGTATGAAGGTGGATAGGAATGGATATCTCGTTCTTCAGAGCTTCGATCAGCTTCTTGGCTGCCATAGGCTTGATGAGGCCGGACATGTCCTTGATGCCAAGGATGTGAGTTCCGCGTCTTTCCAGTTCCTTAGCCATTCTCACATAGTAATCCAGATTATATTTATCTCTGCTTTCATCCAGGATGTCTCCTGTATAACAGATACATGCTTCAGCGATCTTGCCCTGGTTGAGAGTTTCGTCCAACGCAACTTCCATACCCTGGATCCAGTTGAGGGAGTCGAAGATCCTGAATACATCGATCCCTGATTCAGCTGCTTCCTTGACGAATCTTCTGATCACGTTATCAGGGTAGTTCTTGTAACCTACTGCATTAGCGCCTCTGATCAGCATCTGGAACATTACGTTAGGGATCTTAGCTCTCAGAGTCTGAAGTCTCTCCCATGGTGATTCCTTCAGGAATCTGTAAGCTGTGTCGAATGTAGCTCCGCCCCACATTTCCAGTGAGAACAGGTTCTTACCGTACAGTGCTACTGCAGGTGCGATCTTTTCCATATCCACAGTTCTTACACGAGTTGCCATCAATGACTGCTGAGCGTCTCTCATGGTAGTATCAGTGATCAGCAGCTTTTTCTGATCCTTTACCCAGTCAACAACGCCCTTAGGGCCCTTTTCATCCAGGATCTGCTTAGTTCCTGTCAGCTTGCTGATCTCTTCAGGCTTGATCCTAGGGAATACAGGCACGTCAAACTGAGGCTTGATGCCCTTGTTGCCGTTTACATACTGTTCTCCCAGGAAATTGAGGACTTTCAGTTCTTTGTCCTGCTTGGCCATGATGTTCAGCAGCTCAGGATTGTCTTCAATGAAGCCTGTATCACAGTTGCCTGCCTTGAATGTTGGGTGGTTGAGAACGTTGAGCAGGAATGCTCTGTTGGTCTTAACACCCTTAACTTTTGTTTCCTTGATAGCTCTCTTGGCTTTGTTTGTAGCATCCGGGAATGTTCTTGCCCATGCTGTCACTTTAACCAAAAGGCTGTCATAATACGGTGAAATCACTGAGTTGGCAAAAGCATTGCCGCCATCCAGTCTTATACCGTATCCGCCTGCACTTGTGTACTTGGTGATAGTTCCTGTATCAGGTGCAAACCCATTGATAGGGTCTTCTGTAGTAACTCTGCACTGGATAGCATATCCCCTAGGCTGTATATCATCCTGGCTCTTGATGTTGATCTTGTATGAATCCAGCTTGTAACCTTCTGCGATGAGGATCTGTGACTGTACGATGTCCACACCTGTAGTCATTTCAGTTACTGTATGTTCCACCTGGATCCTAGGGTTCATTTCGATGAAGTAGTGATTGCCTTCGTTATCCACCAGGAATTCAACAGTTCCGGCACTTCTGTAATCCACTGCCTTTGCGATCTTCAGAGCATCGTTACAGATCGCCTGTCTCTGCTCTTCTGTGATGCTCAGTGCAGGTGTGAATTCAACTACCTTCTGATGTCTTCTCTGGATGGAGCAGTCACGTTCATAGAGGTGAACGATGTTTCCGTAGTTATCTCCCAGGATCTGAACTTCGATATGCTTAGGTCTTTCCAGATACTTTTCGATGAAAATATCGTCGATACCGAATGCCTTCTTGGCTTCGCTCTTGGCACTTCTGTACTGGCCGGGCATTTCTTCCTTGCTTCTGACGATCCTCATGCCTCTTCCGCCGCCGCCTGCGGCTGCCTTGAGCATTACAGGATATCCGCATTTTTCTGCAAAGTCCAGAGCCACTTCTTCCGAAGGGATAGTCTCTGTCATGCCGGGGATAGTAGGAACCCCTACTTTGTTGGCAACGATCTTGGATTTTACCTTATCGCCCAGGCTATCCATCATTTCATAGTCAGGTCCGATGAATACGATCCCTGCAGCTTCACACGCCTTGGCAAATTCTACGTTTTCAGCCAGAAAACCATATCCGGGATGGATGGCATCTACGCCCTTCGCCTTTGCCAGTTCGATGATTTCGTCAATGGCAAGATATGCATCCACAGGGGCTTTTCCTCTTCCCACCTGGTATGCTTCGTCAGCTTTCGTTCTGAATAATGTATTTTTATCCTCTTCTGAGTAGATTGCAACACTTCTGATTCCCAGCTCTTTGCAGGCTCTGAATATTCTGATGGCGATCTCGCCTCTGTTGGCCACTAAAACTCGCTTAAACTTTCTTATTTCCTCCATATTCCGAGTCTCCTTTCATAAAATACTATTTAAATATTTTACCATTTTTGTACTGTATTTGCTACTGTTTTTTGATGAATACGTCCATTTGCGGATACGGTATCTCAATGTCATGCTCATCAAAGGCTATCTTGACGTTTTCCTCGAGGAAATACTTGACGTTCCAGTAATCATCAGTATTACACCAGGCCTTCACGTCCATGATCACAGCACTGTCTCCATGGTTGGCAACTCCTATAATGGGAGCCGGTTCTTTGATGATCTCGGGACAAGACTCGCATACTGCCGCAAGTATGTCTTTAGCCTTACCGATGTCGTTTCCGTAACCAATGCTGAAAGTACAATCAACACGCCTTCTGTTTTCCTTACTGTGATTCACCAGTATGGATGTATTGATAAGCCCGTTGGGTATTGTAATGATCTTGTTATCATACGTTTTCAGAGTGGTCAGGAACAAATCGATTTTTTCCACCTTGCCCGACACTTCGCCAACATCGATCAAATCGTCTTTGCTGAATGGTTTCGTGACGATGATCATGAGACCACCGGCAACATTGGCCAAACTATCTTTAAGAGCCAGGGCAATGGCGGCACCTGCTGCACCGATAACAGCTATGACAGTGCTCATCGGTATGCCGATTATTCCCAGACACATGGTGATCAGTATTATCAGGCAGACTATCTTCACTGCATTTTTTATGAATGCATACACGGAAGGGTCTGCATCGCTTTTATCCAGAGACTTTCTCGTTATCCTCATGATCATCTTGATGATCACGAGACCTATCACTATCGTCGCAGCCAGTTTTATACCTATTTCAGCCATATCAGCCAGCTTTTCCGAAGACAGTAAAGTCTCAAGGGTTATCCTTAATTCACTCATCCCTATTCCTCCGTTTTGATATTTCTGCCGCTTCTTCTTCTTTCAAGTTCCTTGAGCAGCTTCTTACGAAGTCTTATATCATCCGGTACGATTTCAACCAGTTCGTCATCATCGATGAATTCCAGGGCTTCTTCCAAGGTGAATGTTCTTGCCGGTGCCAGCTTGATGTTTTCATCGCTGCCGGCAGCTCGCATGTTGGTAGCTTTTTTGGCTTTGCAAGGGTTCACCACCATGTCTTCACTTCTGGCATTCATGCCGATGATCATTCCTTCGTACACCTTGGTGCCGGGCTCTATGAACATCTGGACTCTTTCGCTGATGTTAAATATGGCATATGGAGTAGCTACTCCTTCTTCCTGAGCGATGGCAACACCATTGGTCCTCTGCGGGATATCTCCGAGAAAATCGTCGAACTTGGCGAATCTTCTCACCATGGTTCCTTCACCTCTGGTATCGTTGATGAATTCACTTCTGTATCCCAAAAGGCCTCTTGTGGGTACCAGATATTCCAGACGGGTGAATCCGTTCTCGCTCTTCATTTCCTGCATCAAGCCTTTTCTGACATTGAGCTTGGAAATGACTGATCCTGCATACTCGTCCGGCACACTGAGGACAACTTCTTCCACAGGCTCCTGGACTTGATTGTTCTCGCCTCTTCTCATGATAACTTCCGGCTTGGAAACTGCCAGCTCGTATCCTTCTCGTCTCATGTTCTCGATGAGTATGCTAAGGTGGAGTTCTCCTCTTCCGGACACTTTGAAGCTGTCTGTGGAGTCGGTCTCTTCAACCCTCAGTCCAACGTTTACTTCCAGTTCCTTATTGAGTCTTTCCCTTATGTGTCTTGAGGTTACGAACTTGCCTACTTTTCCTGCAAAAGGCGACTTGTTGACCATGAAATACATGGAAAGTGTCGGCTCTTCGATGCTGATCATCGGAAGCGGGTCAGGTGATGCCGGATCACAGATAGTTTCTCCGATGGAAATATCGGATATTCCTGATACAACCACGATATCTCCTGCTTCTGCCTGCTCAACAGCCATACGCTTGAGACCTCTGTATACGAACACTTGATTGATCTTTCTGTTTTCTATCTTGCCGTCTTCTTTGGCGACCGCAACTGTGCTGCCTGACTTGACGATACCCTTGGTAACTCTGCCGATTCCCAGTCTTCCGATGTAGTCATCGTATGCAAGGGCCGATACCTGCAGCTGGAGGGGTTCATCATTGAGATCAGGATAAGGATCGGCATGCTTGATGATAGTTTCAAACAGCGGAGTGATATCCAGGCCGTTCATGCCGCGTGCGCTTTTCTTTATCTTCTTATCTTCTTCTCCGATCTGGATGCCGTTTACATCTTCAGGATCGTACACTACGATACCCTGTCTTGCTATTCCGTACAGGATAGGGAAATCCAGCTGCTGATCATTGGCTTCAAGATCCATGAACAGTTCATATACTTCGTCTACCACTTCATCTATACGGGCATCCTTCTTATCTATCTTATTTATCAGCAGTATTGGGTTGATACCCTGCTCCAGTGACTTTTTGAGAACGAACCTGGTCTGAGGCATCGGTCCTTCACTGGAATCCACCAGCAGGATAACTGTATCTACCGTCTTGATGATACGTTCTACTTCGGATGAAAAATCCGCATGTCCCGGTGTGTCCACGATGTTGATCTTAACGTCATCATGCATCACTGAGCAATTCTTGGAGTAGATGGTTATCCCTCTTTCACGTTCTATGTCATCGCTGTCCATGACACAGTCCACAACGGCTTCGTTATCTCTGAATACTCCGCTCTGATTGAGGAATGCATCCACCAGCGTGGATTTGCCTGCATCTACGTGGGCTATCACTGCGATGTTGATTATTTTCTGTTTTTCTGCCATTTTATTTTCCCGCTTTCTGTATTTATTAAAAGCTATTGAGCCTTTGATTTACTGTATTTGTTACAACGGTATAGTATAAACCAATATAGCCGTTGTGTCAAAAGACAGATGGGATGCGTAACATAAATCAAAAAGGAGTTTTTTATGCCTAGTTTATTTTTGAGTCCCTCCGTTCAAGAGTTCAATCCATATGTCAACGGTCTGGGCAGTGAAGAGTATTACATGAATCTTGTGGCAGATGCCATGGAACCATATCTCATCGCATCAGGAATAACCTTTACGAGAAATAACCCTGACGATTCTCTGCGACAGGCCATAAACCTTTCCAATGCCGGAAACTATGACTTCCATCTGGCCCTCCACTCCAATGCGTCACCTGAAAATCTAGCGGGACAGCTTCAGGGTCCTGATGTCTACTACTACACCACCAGCTCTGCAGGCCGCCGGGCAGCAGACATCTTCGCAGAGAATCTAAAGGTCATCTACCCGGATCCCAACCTGGTCCGCACCGTACCAACGACCTCACTGGCAGAGCTTCGCCTGACTCGTGCACCTGCAAACCTGATCGAGCTGGCTTATCACGA
>CAYTVH010000063.1:0-9980 GCA_964441805.1 uncultured Oscillospiraceae bacterium
AAAGGCCATAGACAAGAAGAATTCTACAACATACTTTCTCGTGCCGTATATGATAAGATGAAGGGCACTGTAGATGCTTGCAGAGAGTATTTGAAAAACAATGTGTAGTGAAAAGGTTGTGCGCAGCACGACCTTTTTTATAAGAAAAACGCTCCGGTCGTTCCGGAGCGTTTTTCTTTGGTTTTGAAGAATTTTATTTGAGGAATTACTATAATATTTACTTCTTCTCTATATCTGCCAGCTGCTGCTTCACACTTTCGAATGAAGTGGAGCCCTTTGATTTTTTGGCTTCTATGCAAGCTCTGACAGCGATCTTTTCATAAATGTCTTCTTCAAATTTATCTGAGAAAGATTTGAATTCATCCATGGTCATTTCTTCGATGGCGATTCCCTTGCCGATGCAGTGGAGAACGATCTTGCCGATGATCTCATGACAATCTCTGAATGGGATGCCTTTGGCAACCAGATAGTCGGCAGCGTCGGTAGCGTTCATGTAACCGTACTTGGCCGCGCTTTCCATCTTGTCTTTTCTCACCTGCATGGTAAGGATCATTTCAGTGAAGATGCCCAGTGAAGCCTTCAGTGTGTCGGCTGCATCGAAAACAGGTTCCTTATCTTCCTGCAGATCCTTGTTGTAAGCCAGCGGCAGTCCTTTGCAGATGGTCAGAAGACTCATAAGGTCTCCGTATACTCTGCCGGACTTTCCTCTGATCAGTTCAGCCATATCAGGATTCTTCTTCTGCGGCATGATGCTGCTTCCTGTGGAGTAGGCATCGTCCATTTCGATGAAACTGAATTCAACGCTGCTCCAGTTGATCAGCTCTTCGCAGAATCTTGACAGGTGCATGATAGTGATGGCACAGCAGCTCAAGAATTCGATGGCGAAGTCTCTGTCGGCTACAGCGTCCATACCGTTAGGCAGCACCGATGCAAAGCCCAGTTCTTCGGCGAGAAAATCTCTGTCTGTGTTGTATGTGGTTCCTGCCAGGGCGCCGCTTCCCAGAGGGAGTCTGTCTATGCGGCTGAGGCAGTCTGTAAATCTTTCCTTATCCCTTGAGAACATCTGATAGTATGCCAGCAGGTGATAAGCCAGCGTTACAGGCTGTGCCCTTTGGAGATGGGTGTAGCCCGGCATGACAGTGTCCTGATGCTCCTTGGCCAGCTTGGCCAGAGCTTCAAGCAGTTCAGAAAGCAGCATGTCGATTGCGGCAGTCTCCTTCTTGAGGTAGAGACGGAAGTCCACGTTTACCTGGTCGTTTCTGCTTCTTGCCGTGTGGAGCTTCTTGCCCACATCGCCGATGCGCTGTGTCAGCACTGTTTCGATGTTCATATGGATATCTTCGGCCTCGATGGTGAATTCCACCTTGCCTGCTTCGATGTCTTCAAGGATCTCACCGAGGGTCTTGATTATAAGATCCACATCCTCCTGAGGGATGATGCCCTGCTTACCAAGCATCTTGGCGTGGGCTATACTGCCGGTGATATCTTCCTTGTACATCTTTTGGTCGAATTGGATAGAGGCATTGAATTCATCAGCCGACGAAGTCGATGCCTTTGAGAACCTTCCTTTCCAAAGCTTCATGTTCTTTGGCTCCTCCTTCTAATGTTTGTTTCTGGATGGCTCTGATTTTGAGTGGCAGTGAGAACAGGTTGATGAATCCTTCTGCATCGCTCTGATCATATACGTCATCCTTACTGAATGTAGCGAACTCTTCGTTGTACAGTGAGTAAGGGGACTTCTTAGCAGCTGCTATTGCGCTTCCCTTGTACAGCTTCATCTTAACTGTACCTGTAACTTCCTTCTGAGTAACGTCTACGAAAGCACTGATTGCTTCTCTAACAGGAGTATACCATAAACCATCGTATACCAGCTGTGCAAATTTCTGTGCAACGATAGCTTTGTACTGAGTTGTGTCTCTGTCGAGGATCAGCTGTTCCAGACCGGCGTGAGCTGCGAACAGGATAGTTCCTCCCGGAGTTTCATATACGCCTCTGGATTTCATACCAACGAGACGGTTTTCGATGATGTCGATAGTGCCGACACCGTTTCTTGATCCCATTTCATTGAGCTTTTCCAGGAGCTCGATAGGACCCATCTTTTCGCCGTTGAGACCTACAGGAACACCGCATTCAAAATCAATGTCAACGTATTCAGGTTCGTCCGGTGCCTGTTCAGGCGGTACGCTCAGAACGTGGATAGTGTCATAATGTTCGTTCCAAGGGTTTTCCAGTTCTCCGCCTTCGTGGGAGATGTGCCAGATGTTTTCGTCACGGCTGTAGATCTTTTCTGTTGTCTGATTGATAGGAATGTTGTGTGACTTAGCATATTCGATCAGCTCTTCTCTTGAATGAAGATCCCAGAATCTCCATGGAGCGATGATCTTGATGGCAGGGTTGAGAGCCTTGATGGTAGTTTCAAAACGTACCTGGTCATTTCCCTTGCCTGTGCATCCGTGTGCTATGTAAAATGCTTCTTCCTGTTCAGCGATCTCTACCAGCTTCTTAGCCATCAGAGGTCTTGCCATGGAAGTACCCAGCATGTACTGTCCTTCATATATTGCACCGGCCTTCAGTGTAGGCCAGATGAAATCTGTGATCATCTCTTCTCTTAAGTCTACTGTGTATGCCTTGCTTGCGCCTGTGGCGATAGCTTTCTTTTCGATAGCGTCGAAGTCTTCCTTCTGTCCTGCGTTGCAGCATACAGCGATAACGTCATAATTGTAGTTTTCCTTGAGCCATGTCATGATGATGGATGTGTCGAGTCCACCGGAATAGGCTAATACAACTTTTTCTTTAGCCATTTTAAAAATCCTCCTGAATGCATAAAAATTAATATTATGTTATTATTATACATTGTTTATCCATTAATTCAACCCCAAATATACAAAAATATAAAATATTTATAAGAAATAAAAAATAATGGAGACTTTATGTCTAAATTATTGTAAAATATAGAAAATATGCGAAAAGGCAGGGATAAAATGAGCTTAAATTTGAATGAAATCAAAAATATCATGGCCCAAAAGGTGGATATGAATAATATACTGGAAGATGTACCCATGTCACAACATACATCCTTCAGGGCAGGCGGCAATGCTGACATGATGGTGATCCCGCAGAATGTGGATGAACTGAAGGCAGTTCTTCAGGTCCTGAGGGACCATGGATATCCTTTCATGCTCCTGGGCAACGGCTCCAATGTTTTAGTAAAAGACGGCGGATACAGAGGCATCATGGTGAAAATAGGCGAGGCCTTCGATCATGTGGAAGTCAGCGGCACTGAAGTGGTATGCGGCGCAGGAACTCTCCTGTCGGTTACAGCAAAGGCTGCAGCTGCAGCGGGCCTTACGGGCTTCGAGTTTGCCTCAGGGATACCGGGAACCATAGGCGGCGCAGTATTCATGAATGCAGGCGCTTACGACGGAGAGATGAAGTTCGTGCTCGAGAAGGCGCGCATCATTTCAAGAGACGGCAAAGAGGATAGATACATGACAGCTGAAGAGCTGGATATGGGATATAGGCATACGCTGCTCCATGAAACGGGAGACATCGTTGTGGAAGTCGTGCTGAAGCTGGAAGAAGGCGACAAGGATGAGATAAAAGCGAAGATAGCAGATCTTACCGCAAGACGTAATTCCAAGCAGCCGGTGGCATTTCCAAGTGCAGGAAGCTTTTTCAAGAGACCGACAGGGTACTTTGCAGGAAAGCTGGTCCAGGATGCAGGCCTTAAGGGGCTGACCGTAGGGGGAGCACAGGTATCGGAACTCCACAGCGGATTCATAATCAATAGGGGCGGAGCTACAGCGACAGATATCATTCAGCTGATGGAAATCGTGCAGCAGACCGTCATGGATAAATTCGGGGTAATGCTGGAACCGGAGGTAAGGATAATTGGAGAATAGGGAGAATGGCAGGGAGGAAAGGATGACTGCAGAAGACTTGAAAGACAGATATGAGATGTTCTATGATCTTCATACCCATACGACATATTCCCACGGTAAGGGGTCCGTTGAGGATAATGTCAGGGAGGCTTTTAATCAGAACATGGAGTTCGTGGCCATTTCCGATCATGGACCGGGACATCTGACATACGGAGTCAGCAGAGGTGACTTCGTCAATTTGAGAAATGACATCGAGAAGATGAATGTCAAATATCCGAAGATGAGCATCAAGATGAGCGTGGAAGCCAATATCATCAAAGGCGGCAGCGGACTTGATGTGAGACCGGAGGAATTTGAAGAATTCGATTTCGTCATAGCGGGATACCACTACGGGCTGTTGGGATGTGACTGCATCAAGAACTGGCTGTGGAGCAAAGGGATCAAATGGGGCGAAGAGCGTCTGCGGGAATCAAACACACAGATGGTCATAAACGCGCTGAGGAACAACGACATAGCCATCCTCACCCATCCGGGAGACAAGGGTCCGTTCGACATCAAGGCCATCGCAGAGGTTTGTGCCGAGACGGACACACTGATGGAGATAAGCACATGGCACGGTCATCTCACCGAAGAGGAGATCAAGATCGCAGCTGAAGTCGAAGGAGTCAAATTCATCATCAGCAGCGATGCCCACACACCCGGCAGGGTCGGAGA
This sequence comes from uncultured Oscillospiraceae bacterium, assembly GCA_964441805.1. Taxonomy (GTDB): domain Bacteria; phylum Bacillota; class Clostridia; order Peptostreptococcales; family Anaerovoracaceae; genus Lentihominibacter. Next base: position 4,596 of record CAYTVH010000063.1, read on the forward strand.
TTTCGTATCAGGCCTTGAGAGGGCAATTAAAGCGGGTTTGGATATCAGGAGAATAGTGAACATAAGAGAAAGGTAAGAAAATGAAAGCGATAATCGTCACAGGACTTTCGGGAGCAGGAAAAACTCAGGCCATAGACTGTCTTGAGGATATGGGGTACTACTGCATAGACAATATGCCTCCGGCCCTCATAAAAAGTTTCATAGATCTTTCTGCCGACGGCAAGGGGATCGATAAAGCAGCCTTCGTCATAGACGTAAGAGGCGGCAAGCTTTTTGATGACCTGAAAGAGTCTTTGGATGAACTTACCAGAGATGAGATAGATTACAAGATCCTGTATCTTGAAGCAGCAGACAGGACCCTTCTCAGAAGATACAATGAAACCAGAAGAGTGCATCCTCTTTCGGAGGGCGGTTCAGTTGAGCTGGGTCTCAAGAGGGAAAGGGAGATGCTCAGCGAGCTGAGAAAGCATGCCGACTTCATAGTGGATACTTCAAACATGAAGTCCGCCCAGCTTTGGGAAGAGATAAAGAATCTCCTCACATCCGATGAGAACCGGAAGACTTTTCTGATCAACATCAGATCCTTCGGATACAAGAGGGGAACACCGATGTCAGCCAACTTGGTCTTCGACGTGAGGTTCATACCGAATCCGTACTATGTGAAATCCCTAAGACCTCTTACGGGAAATAACGCCAAGGTAAGCAAGTACGTTCTCAAGCATCAGGTGGCTCAAGACTTCCTTGAAAAAGCCGTGGATATGATCGAGATGCTGATACCATTCTACATGAAGGAAGGCAAGTACAGTCTCAGTATCGCCATCGGCTGCACCGGGGGACAGCACAGATCAGTTGCCATTGCCAACGAGCTCAATAAGAGACTTCAGGAAAAAGGCAGAAGAACTACGCTGGAACATAGAGAACTTTAGTAAACAAATTGTTTGAACCATGTGATATACATGATATAATAATAAAAATGATTTTAGAGAAAAGGAGAATACTGATGGAAAAACTTATAATCACAGCTGCGATCAGTGGAGCGGAGGTAATGAAGGAGAACAATCCGGCAGTACCTTACACAGTAGAAGAGATCGCAAGGGAAGCTAAGTCGGCTTACGATGCAGGTGCAGCAGTTATCCACCTTCACGCAAGGGAAGATGACGGAACACCTACTCAGAATCACGAAAGATTCCAGGCTTGCGTTGATGCTATCAAAGAATTATGTCCTGATATCATCATTCAGCCATCAACAGGCGGTGCTACAGGAATGACTGCCATGGAAAGATTTGATTCCACTAATATCACTCCTACACCTGAGTTTGCAACACTCAGCTGCGGATCATGCAACTTCGGTGATGAAATCTTCGAAAACACTGAAGACATCATCAAGACTTTCGCAACTGAAATGAAGAAAAAGGGAATCAAGCCTGAACTGGAATGCTTTGACAAGGGCATGATAGACATCGCTATGAAGATGCACAAGAAGGGTTACCTGGATGCTCCTATGCATTTTGACTTCGTACTGGGCGTACAGATGTCAGCTACAGTAAGAGACTTATCATTCTGCGTAGATTCTATCCCTCCGGGATCGACCTGGACAGCATGTGCCATCGGCAGAGCAGAATTTCCTATCGCCGCAGCAACTATCGCTATGGGCGGACACGTAAGAGTTGGATTCGAAGACAACCTCTATCTGGAAAAGGGCGTTCTGGCCAAGAGCAACGGCGAAATGGTTGCTAAGGTTGCAGCACTGGCAAAACTGCTGGGCAGAGAAGTCGCCACACCGGATGAAGCAAGAGAAATCCTGGGACTGAAGAAATAAGATAAGAAGATATATGGCGCCTAGCGGCGTTACATAAACAGACAAACTCAAGACTGGCCTCTCTGATAAACCGGAGGGGCTGTCTTTTTTGGAGAAAGTGCGCTTTGCGTAAGCGCAGACCGGAGGGAAACCATGTCCTTTGCATCGGAAACAAAAAATGAACTGGCAAGAATAGTGCCTGAGAAAAAGTGCTGCATGCTGGCCGAGATAGCCGGCTTCATGCGTTTGGCCGGAAGTATCAGACTGGCAGGCGGCGGTAAATTCAGGATCGTCATGACTACTAGCAATCCGGCCGTTGCCAGACACTACAAGACCTTGATAAAGACATATTTCAGCGTGGATGCCAAGCTGGAGATGGGGCAGGATCAGTCCCTCAAACGCGGACATGCGTACATACTTTCCATCGGACCGGAGGACCTTAGTGAACAGATCCTCAGAGAAACCGGCATCCTCATGGTAAAGGAAGGGATGAACTTCATCAGTGACGGTATCTATGATGGTCTCATCAAGACTAAATGCTGCAGAAAGGCTTACCTCAGAGGAGCCTTCATGGCGGCGGGAACTGTCAACAACCCTGAGAAGGAATATCACTTCGAGATAAGTGCCGGTACAGAGACCCTTGCAAAGGAAATGAGAAGGGTCATGAACAGTTTCGTGGACATCACCGCGAAAGTTGTTACGAGAAAGAAGACGTTCGGAGTTTATCTGAAGACAGGGGAGCAGATCAAAGACGTGCTGGCTATCATGGGTGCATCGAACCAGTTCTTCAAATTCGATGAAGCCATGATGATCAAGGAACTCAAGTCAGAGGCGTACAGGATGAACAATCTGGATAACGCCAACATCGACAAGAGCCTTAGGGCTGCGGAAGCTCAGATAAACGCCATCAAAAAAATAGAAGAAAAGAGAGGTCTGGTCATCCTTTCACCGAAACTTCGGGAAGCGGCATATGCCAGACTTGAGAACCCTGACGTGGGTATCGAGGAGCTGGGAAAGATGATGAACCCGCCCCTTTCCAAATCAGGGATAAACAACAGACTCAGACGTATAGAGGAGATAGCCAAGGGGCTTTAAGGGAGGCTGACGCCGGCGGTTCAGAGACGCCTTGGCGAAGCCAAGAGAGGAGATACACATGAAACACGAAACTAAGATAAGAGTGCAGTATTACGAAACAGATTCCATGGGGATCGTGCACCACTCCAATTACATAAGATATTTTGAAACAGCAAGGACTGAAATGATGAGAGCTTACGGTATGTCATACGATGATATGGAAAAGGCAGGAGTCTGGATGCCGGTCCTTTCTGTGACGGCTGAATACAAGATGCCGGCTCTTTACGATGAGGTCATCTCACTGTTCTGCTGGGTGGAAAAACTCCGCGGTGCATCAGTGGATCTGGCATATGAAGTAAGGGGAGAAGACGGCAGGCTTTGCGCCCTTGGAAGGAGCAGTCACGGATTCACCGACCCTGATCTGAAGCCGCTGAGAATGAAAAGAGAAAGACCTGAGATGTACGAGTTTTTTTGCAAGCTGACAGAGGATCAGGAAGAAACGAAGTAGACATGAAGCCGGTGGCAGAGATTGCCCGGCAGGAGGAGAAAGCATGCCCCACGGGCAGGAGGAGCGACGATGGAAAAAGGACAGATCGTAGAAGTTAGGATCGAAGATATGAGCCACGAAGGACAGGGCATCGGCAGAGCTGATGGTCTGGTGGTTTTCGTGCCGGGAACCGTTGTGGGAGACTTGGTTCGTGCCCGGCTCACAAAGGTGAAGAAGAGCTATTCTTTCTCCAGGCTGGTTGAGATCGTGGAATATTCTTCGGCAAGAGATGATAGTTTTGACTGCGAGTATTTCCAACAGGGCTGCGGCGGATGTGCTCTGGGCGGCATCAAATACGATGCACAGCTGCAGTTGAAGGAACGACAGATCCGTGAGAAACTCCAGAGGCTGGCAGGTCTTGAGGATCCTGTGGTGCGTCCAATAATAGGGATGGAGCCCGATGATAACGAAGGTCTTGGCTGTTACAGATACAGAAACAAAGCCCAGTTTCCGGTGAGCACCGGTGGTATAATCACCCGCAAGGGCGGACTGGTGGAAAATCTGGGAGAGCCTGCAGTGGGCTTTTATCGTCCTAAGAGCCATGAAGTGGTTGATTGCGGCGACTGCTACCTCCAGTCCATGGCAGCCATGGCTGCAGCGGATGCCCTCCGTACATTTATGGAAGAAGATAATATAACAGCTTACGACCCCAAGTGGGACAAAGGTCTTATAAGACACCTGATCGTCAAAACGGCATTTGCCACAGGTGAAGTCATGGTCATTCTGGTGATCAACGGTAAGGGGATACCTAACAGTTCCAAGCTGATCGAGATGCTGGATGATGCCATCTACGAAGTGGGCTACTCACTGGAAAGCGTTGTCCTCAATATAAAGAAAGCACCTGGCGTCAAGAAAGCTCGTTCGGAGCGCGAGCAGGCCCAAGCCATGAGCGGCGAGATCATGGGAGACGAGAACATCGTTCTTGCCGGCAAGAATGTTATCCGTGACGTATTCGGACACCTGGAATTCGAGATCTCACCGAACAGCTTCTATCAGGTGAATCCGGTGCAGATGAAGAGGCTGTATGATAAGGTGAAGGAGTATTGCGGGGAAGATTTGCAGAGAGGCGGAGCACTTGATGCAGGTGACTCTGAGATGGATGATTCGACAGGATTCGACAGCATTCGACATGATGAAACACCTTCTGATTTTGAAAATGCAGAGCAAGCTAAGCCTGTGATCATTGACCTTTACTGCGGTGTGGGCACCATCGGCCTTTACTGTGCAGATATGGCAGAAGCCATCGTGGGCATAGAAATAGTCAAAGAAGCAGTGATCGACGCCAACAGAAACGCAGTAGTCAACGGCATCGTCAATGCACGATATATATGCGGCAAGGCAGAAGAACTGCTGCCGAAGTATGTGGCGTATGAACCGGTGACTGATATCGGAACCGATGAATCCGCTCATCTAGAAATGGATAAGACAGCCCTTGACCCGGAAATCGCAGCCAATATCAAGAAGGCCAATATCGCCATACTCGACCCACCTAGAGCAGGATGCAGACCTGAGCTTTTGGAAGCAGTAGCGGCAGTAGGTGTGGATAAGATCGTTTATGTATCATGCGATCCGGCAACACTGGCCCGCGACATCAAGCTGTTGGGCGAGATGGGATACGAGTTCGTCGAAGCTACTCCATGCGACATGTTTCCTGGTACGACACATGTTGAGTGCATCGCGAAACTGGTCCGCGTTGTCAAATAATTGATATAATCTCGATTTTGACAACAGAGCGGTTAAAACTACGCCAAAACAGCTGTCTTGAAGGGTATTTTGGGGTTGTAGTTGTCAGAATTTCATAGGACCAAAAGATATGACAACGAAAACACCGGAATCGTTGTCATTTTTGATAGAAGTAAATGATAATGACAACAGAGATGTGAAAAGTAGCTCAAAATAAGGGATATATAGCCTAAATAACATGACCGTGTTGTCATTTTTGAAAATATGATGGTGTTTTGACAAC
>CAYTVH010000064.1:0-9902 GCA_964441805.1 uncultured Oscillospiraceae bacterium
TACCCATCAGCTGTACTCCTCCGCTTACGAGGGCAGGTACACCTATCAGGTTAGCAATAGCGGTGAACACGCTTTCTTTAAATACAGTTTCAAATGCCTCGCTGATGTCATAAGCGGCATAAGACATTTTGCTGCCAGCCGGCATGAGAGCTGCATCGTATTTTGACATCAGTTCTGCGAAGCTGTCAGCTACTACGCGTCTTACCTTGAGCGCTTTGCCGTAGCAGTCGTCGTATCTGTGCTTTGATAAAGCATCTGAACCGTAGAGGATCACTGACTTTGTCAGGAAGTTGAATCCTTCAGTTCTGGTCTTCACATACAGTTCGTCTATATTCTTGTATCCGGATGCACGGTGGCCGTACTTGACGCCGTCATAACGTGATACGTTGTTGCATGTTTCGGCAGTCATGAGGATCTGCCATGTAGTGTTGGCCGCATCGCAAAGGTCAAAAGATACTTCTTCAACTTCTACGCCGATCTTTTTCAGGGCTTCTGCGTAAGCTGCGATCTTAGCCTTTACTTCTTCGTCTGCCTTTTCCACCAGCTCTTTGATGATGCAAACGCGCTTGCCCTTTACATCTTCATCTGCAGCGAAAGAGTACTCTTTCTTAAGGCTTGTTCCGTCTTTTTCATCGTGACCTGAGATCACGTTCATGATCTTGGCAACGCCTTCAGCCTTCGCAGCATAAACGCCAACCTGCTCACCGGAAGCAGCACATGAGATCACACCGTGTCTTGATACTGTTCCATATGTCGGCTTCAGGAAATCGACGCCTGAGATGGCCGCTGCACGTCTTGCAGCACCGTTCATATCTACTCCCAGAGCCGCTTCAACAGCACCTTCAGCCACTGCTTCAGCAGCTGCGCCCTTGAGAGTCTCTTCCTTTTCTCCGTAGTATGAGAACTCACCTACCAGATCCAGTCCGAATTCACCTACGTGAGTTTTTCCGGAAATAACATAGCCTTCAGCTTCCAGTCTGTCGACTGCTTCTGCGCTGAACAAAGGCTTGAATCCTTCCAATATACGAGATCCTGCCGCCGCCTGTGCACCTTTAACAAGGAGTGTATCATCGACTGCGATAGTTCCCGCATCTGATAAATATTCTGCATAATATTTCATTTCATACACCTCCTACTTTACTAATCTTGGCACCTGCCAGCTGTCTTCACTACGTTCAGGAGCACCTTCCAGCAAGTCTGCTCTTGAGAAGTTCTGCTTACGCACGTCTTCACGAAGAACGTTAGTCATAGGCATAACGTATATCATTTCTTCAACATCTTCTGTTGAAATATCCTTAAGGCCTTCTTCGTGAGATTTCATCATTTCGAAGATACCCTGCATCTTTGATTCTTCTTCCTCTGTCAGAGACAGCTGATTCAGCTGCTGTGCATTGGAGAATGTAGCACGCTTTTCACTGCGGGCTTTTCCGCCGCCTGCTGCTCCGCCTCTTGCTGCCAGCGCATTGCCGTTTCCTAAGAGGTGAACGTCTTCCAGCTGCTGGTTAGTTACTTCACTTGGAGCGCCAAGCATCAGATCCTGAGCATTACCGTTGAGTGGGAATGCGATGACTTCGAGGATCTTTTCATCTCCTGTCAGGAGCATTACTGTACGGTCGATCCCAGGTGCCATTCCTGCATGAGGAGGTGCACCGTACTGGAACGCTGTATAGAGAGCATTGAATCTGGACTTCAGTTCGTCTTCTGAATAGCCTGCGATTTCAAATGCCTTCTTCATGATATCTATGTCGTGGTTACGAACTGCACCTGATGCCAGCTCGATGCCGTTACAAACCAGGTCATACTGATATGCCAGCACTTCTGTAGGATCAGGTCCTTCCAGAGCTTCCATTCCGCCCTGAGGCATCGAGAATGGGTTATGTGTGAATATAGTATCTCCTGTTTCTTCGTCTACTTCGAACATTGGGAAGTCAACGATGAAGCAGAATTCAAAGGCGTCGTCTTTGATCAGATCCAGCTGGTTTTCTCCTGCCAGCCATGTACGGATGTGACCTGCTTTCTTTTCAGTATCGTTCTTCTTGTCGTCACAGATGAAGAAGAGCGTCTCGCCTTCCTTAACACCTGTCAGCTCGATGATCTCCGCCTTCTTTGCATCGCTTAAGAACTTGGCGATAGGACCTAAGAATTCGCCGTCTCTAAGAGTGATATATCCGAGACCACCCAGACCGACTTCTGCGGATGTGGCGAACTTCAGTGAGTCTTCGAAGAACTTCTTGGACTTACCCTGACAATCTGCCACGATGCCGCGTACAGGCTTACCTCTGAATGCAGGGAATTCCACGTCTGCGAAGAAATCAGTCAGATCGCAGATGATCAGCGGGTTTCTCAGGTCAGGCTTATCTGAACCGTATTTCATCATTGCTTCTGCATAAGTTATACGTCTGAAAGGCTTAGGTGTAAGTCTCTTATCTGTAAATGCTGCGAATGTATCGTACATAACGTCTTCACAGATATCGAGAACTTCTTCCTGAGTAGCGAATGCCATTTCAAAGTCCAGCTGATAGAATTCGCCCGGTGATCTGTCTGCTCTGGCATCTTCGTCTCTGAAGCAAGGTGCGATCTGATAGTACCTATCGAAGCCTGATACCATCAGCAGCTGCTTGAACTGCTGAGGCGCCTGAGGCAATGCATAGAACTTGCCCGGATGCTTACGGCTCGGTACCAGGAAGTCTCGAGCGCCTTCAGGAGATGATGCTGTCAGGATAGGAGTCTGCATATCGAGGAAGTTCTTTTCTTCCATCTTCTTACGCATATGTCCTATGATCTTTGATCTCATAACCAGCTTTTCGTGATTTCTTGGATTTCTCAGGTCAAGATATCTGTATTTGAGACGCAGTTCGTCCTTGCTCTGATGTGAGTTCTTCACTTCGAACGGGATCATATTGCGGCTCTTTCCCAGAACCTGCAGGGAATCTGCAACCAGTTCAACGTATCCTGTATCTATCTTTTCATTTACTGTTTCCGGGTCACGCTTTCTAACGATACCGCTTACGGAAACAACTGTTTCACGATTGACATTCTTAAGTAATTCTTCATCATGTACTACTACCTGTGCTACACCGGTATAGTCACGTAAGTCGATGAATTTAACTCCGCCGTGGTCACGAACAACATCCACCCAGCCTGCCAGCTGCACAGTGCTGTCGATGTGTTTGTCACAAATGTCATTGCAGAATTGTGTTCTATACATTTCTAATTCCTCCTATTAAAAAACTCGTCTCAAGAAATATTGATAATTCTTGGGACGAGTAAAATTTCTTTCACCCGCGGTGCCACCCGCATTGGTATATATAAATATACCCACTTTAAAATATTAAGCTGTATAATCAACCGGAGTGTTCCCATACTTACTACTCGTCTCAGATGCACTTTCAGTCCATGACGCATCCTCCCTGTCAGACTTTCCACAAAAGCAGAGTCTCCTGTTACATTTTATTCTCATCGACCTTTTTTGTCAATTAAAATCGCTATTTAGTTTGCCACTCTTTAGCTATTCTTATTCAATGGGATCATTGAGCCCCTTTGATGTGAAATCAAGGTATTCTTCATACGCCTCTGCCCAGCTGTCCCACTTCTCATCTCCTCGGCGGTCAGGCAGATCGTAATTTTCTTCCAGATACTTCACAAGATAATCGGTATATTTTTCAGCACCCCGGAAGTTGACGTGCTTGCTGTTATAAAGGTCATGCTGCCAGTCGATACCCATTTCGTCAGTCACTTCCTTCCTGTTGCAGTCCAGCACCGTATATCCGCGAGCCTCCACCATCTCGATGGCGGTGTTGAATTTTGCCTGCACATTTTTTCTCATGGCATAAGGAGACAGGACAAACATCACCTCAGCATCCAGCTGATCGCATCTGTCCAGCACTGCCAGCAAAGCTTCCTCCATTTCAGGAGCCAGTTCCTCGTATTCGTCGGAATAAACCGGCGGCTCATACGGTTTCTGCTGCAATGTCAGATCGCTGAGTACATATCCTTTGGTGGTGTTCTTAACGGTCCAAGGCTTGAAATCTTCAAGGGTTATTTCTCCTGCGCTGAGCCTGCTGTGATATTTCACCACAGGGATCAGGTAATCCAACGGGCTTTCATCGATGTTGCTGCGTTCTCCTGTGGCTCCTTCCGTATACTTAAGCGCCTTGTCCAAAGCTTCATACTTGTTGGCTGAAGTCGGCATACTGTCTGTAACGCGTCTGATATGAGCGTCTGTTATGTCGTTTTTAGTCTTAAGTACGTTCCTCAATTCTATTATGTAAAGCTGCGGGCTTTGGGTCTTTTCCACTTCGTCGATAAGATCCGGCACGAAAAACATGGGCAGCCCCATGGTTGCCAGATCAAAGGCAGCTATCCCTGCTTCATCATATGCCTTTGGCGGTATGAAATATCTGTTGGTGGCACTGGTTCCCAGATACATAACGTCGATAGTCTCTTCTTCCTCAGCATAGAATCCGTTGAATATCTGCTTGTTGGAGTCCGAGTTGCCTATGGTAAACACCCTGTTTAAATATACAAAAAGCAGTGCGGCAATGATGATGAACACCACTACCCGCACTGCTTTATTTTCAAATATCTTTTTTACCTTTGCTGAGAACATATCTTCCGGTTTCCTTCGTCTGTTGTATTGGTCCGGAGAGCATCAAGCTTCTTCAGCCTCTTCCCAGAGAGCTTCATTGAAAAGCTTCCACATCTGACCATAGCCTTCCGAAGCCGGAGTAACGGGCTTCGGTATGGTGTTTTCGATGTCCAGCTTGATTTCTCCTTTTTTGGACATAAGAAGGATCCTGTTTCCCAGCACCAGCGCTTCCTGGATATTGTGAGTAATGAAGATGACCGTTGCGTTTTCCTTTTCCTTGATCCTGAGCAGCTCTTGCTGGAGCTTGTTTCTCGTCATGGCATCCAGACTGGCAAAAGGTTCGTCCATGAGAATGATCTTAGGATTGAGTGCCAGCCCTTTGGCAATGGCCACCCTCTGCTTCATGCCTCCCGAAAGCTGATGAGGATAGAGGTCGCCCTTATCTCCCAATCCTACCAGTTCAAGGTGTTCAAGTGCTATGCGTTCCAGTTCTTCCTTGTCCTTTATTCCATTGACCTTCAAAGGATATTGTATATTCTTTTTGACAGTTTTCCAAGGGAAAAGTTGATCAAAGTTTTGAAATACCATTATTCTGTCGATTCCCGGCTCTTCTACCCGATCTCCCTCAACGAGTATATCTCCTTCGTACGGTTCAAATCCCGCAATGCATCTTATGAGGGTGGTCTTGCCGCATCCGGAAGGACCCAATATGCAGAGAAAATCTCCCTGATCTACAGTAAGATTCAGATCATTGATGATGTTTCTGGAATCCGGGGCATCATGATAATTCTTCACCAGGTTCTTCACTTCAAGAAGTTTACTCATCTTATCATCCCCCATTTCTTAACAGTCTTTCTTTCTATGGTTCTGAACAGTCCGTATTCGATGATTATACCGATGATAATTATTACGATCAGTGCTGCGAATACACCTGCGATATCAAGGTTGGTCCTCTGGAGGAATATAAACCAGCCGATCCCTGCACCTGAACCTGTAGTCCCAAAAATCATTTCTACGCTTATCAATCCTCTCCATGCTCTGGCCCATCCTACTCTCATCCCTGAAAGTATGCTGGAAAAGGCTGCAGGTATGTATACTCCCAGCACCAGCTTAAGTCCTCTGAGACCGATATTCTTGCCCCCTTCTATATAGATGTTTGAAATGGACTTGAATCCGTCTATGATGCTCCTTGACATCGGCCACAATATGGAGTGGACAACGATGAATATAACCGTAGCCTCTCCGATACCCAGCCACATGATGGCCAGAGGCAGAAGTGCTACCCCCGGCAGCAGGTCCATTATCGAAACCACCAGATTGTAGATATTGTAAAATATCTTGCTGACTATGGCCAAACTGGAAAAAACAAATGCCAGCGCGATCCCGATGGCAAGGCCTCTTATTATAAGCCCCATGGAATACAATGTGTAAGTCATCAGGCTGTCATCCCTGAAGCCGTCAATAAACGCTTGTCCTATATCTCCCAATGACGGGAACAGCAGGGCAGGAAAGGCTTGCATCGCATACACTGCCTGCCAGGCTGCAAGGAAGCATATTACAAATATGATTTGTGATCGTATTTCCTGTTTCGTTTCGTTCTTCATGTTATATTAATTACCCTTTACATTATCGAATGCGATATCGGAAAGTGATTCCGGTGCATCGTTTTCCAGGAATCCGTTTGCCGCCATGAATTTGGCCATATCGAGAACGCCCTTTGTTTCTACGGAATAAACACATGCAGGATCGTTGAGCCACTGAAGCATGGTTTCTGCATCCACATCTTCATTTTCACAGAGCAGTTCTGCAGCTTCTTCCTTATTGTTGTTGATCCAGTCTATGGCTTCTGCCAGAGCTGCTACAACAGCATCATACAGCTCAGGGTTGTTTTCCTGCAGTTCTGTGGAAGCAAGAGCCACGATAAATGAATTGCCTTCAGGCCATACGGACTGGAGAGCTTCAACTTCTGTCATTCCTTCAGCCTCTTCCTTGAAAGTATAAGGTGAAGTCGTCAGCTGCAGCTCAACACTTCCTGAAAGCAGTGAAGTCATTCCATCAGGGTGAGACATTGCTGCGATATTATTGTCCAGCGCATGGGCATCTCCCAGCTGTTCTTCAGCTGCCATCGCCAGCAGTATATGCTGGAAACTGTTGATGTTCACAAGGGCGATCTGCTTACTGCCCACATCTTCCAGTGTCTTGATGTCAGCATTGCTTGTCATGAGCTTATGAGGCTGAGCAGACATGTTGGAACAGATCTTAACAGGCATACCTTCAGTAGTTGTGGCGATCACAGCCGGACCTACGCCCATGGCACCGAAATCGATGTCTCCGGATGCGAAACCTTCTGTTATGGCTGCGCCGGAATTGAGGGTCGACCATTCAACTTCCACATCTCCGTCATAATGCTTTTCTATCAGATCCTGCTCCTCCATAACAAGAAGCGGCGCATAAGCCATACCATACTGCTTAGCTATAGTTAGTGTTTCTTCTTCGTTGTTTCCGCCGCATGCGCAAAGGCTGAAAACCATTGCTGCTGCCATTAATAAAGCGGCTGCTCTTTTTGTTGATTTTTTCATTTTACTCTCCTTTTTTATATCAGATGCTCAGTGCATCAATATTTTCCCTATCTGAGGTTTTTCTTAAGTATATCGATAAACGCTTTTGATGCCCCTGAAAGATATTTTTGTGATGAATACACTGCGTATATCTTCCTCACGCATACTTGCGGATCCGGCATATACAGCTTCGGGAATTCTTTGAAATTGCTGTGTCTTAACGTGCTCTCAGTCATAAGTGATATTCCTACTCCCGCAAGTGTCAGGTTATAGCTGGTCATGGTCTGCTCCGCCATTATTGCCTTCTTCGGTTCAAAACCATGTCTGTCGAAGAGTCTGTACATGGTATGTCCAATGTGTTGATCTTTCTTAAGCAAAATAAATGTACTATCTCTAAATTGGGTAAAATCCACTACCGGCACCGTGTTGTCCGTTCCATATCTTCCCAGCATCACTTCGCTGACAGGAATCTGCCATTTCGAAAGTTTTTTATTTATCTCCCACTGTGGCGGAACACATAAAAAGATCTTCTCTTGCAGCAGCTCCTCATATTTCAATCTATCGTCTACAGTCAGCGTAGGAGCAATAAACATATCTATCTGACCGTTTATAGCTTTTGCAGATATTTCCGGGATATTCCCATCCACTATATCCATATCGATACCCGGATATCTCTCACTGAATTCTGCCACCGCTTTTGGCAAATAACTTACATTGAATGAGGCTGCTCCTCCTATGGTCAGCTTGCCCCTTTTCAGATCTCCTATGTCTGCTATGTGCTGCAGGAACTCTCTGTCGAGAGCCTGATATCTGGCCGCATACTGCAAATATACTCTGCCTGCATCTGTGATCTCAAGAGGCTGTTTGCTCCTGTCAAATATGAGCACGCCCAAAGCTTCTTCCAGTTTCTTCAGATGTGAACTGAGAGCCGGTTGTGATATCTTCAGACGGTCAGCTGCGGCAGATATGTTTCTTGTCTCCGCAATGGCCTGTATATATTTTGCTGATGAAAAATGCCCCATATTATAACCTTTCGCTTATAGTATCATAACTCTAATATTATGCCACGGTCATTTTACTGCTGAATTGTGAAGTTTGTGTGAGTTTCACTATAATTCCTGCTTATTTTGATGTATAATCTAAAAAGCATAAACAATCGGTTATAATACCTAAATCAAGGAGAAAATCAATATGAACATCTATCCATCAGTAGTGGAAAGCATAGCCAATCACGCAGTCACCAAGCCTGACAAGCTGGCGCTGGCAGACAGCAAGCAGGCATTCACATACGGCGAGCTTTGGAGCCGCATCTACGGTCTTTCCCTTAAGCTCAAAGAAATGGGTGTGGGCTACGAGAAGTGTGCAGTAGTTGAATGTAATCAGAGCGTTGATTACATGATATGCGATCTGGCTATACAGCTGCTGGGCGGTATATTCGTTCCTCTGGAAAAAAACGTGGCGACTGCCAGAGCCGTAGAAATAACAACCGATACCGAGGCTGTTCTCTATGTGAGCAAAGCTCCTCTTGAAGCTGAGCTCCCTGAAGGCATCGACCCTGTTTACATGAATATCGACGACTGCTCTTCATATCCATGGACCGGCGAAATTCCTCAGCTCACCTTCCCCAAATCCGAAGATGTGTGTGAGATCCTTTTCTCCACAGGAACAACAGGAAAGTCCAAGGGTATCGTTCTCACCCACGGCAACGACATCGCCATCGCCGAAAACGTTATGTACGGCGTTCAGATGAAAGAAAACAATGTGGAAATGATCCCTATGCCTACAAGCCATTCCCATGGGCTCAGAAGAACTTACTCCAACCTTGTCAACGGATCATCTGTAGTGTTTGTGGATGGCGTTACACTGCTGAAGAAGGTATTCAACCTGATGGATCAATACAACGTAACATCCATGGACTTGTCCCCTAGTATGCTGAGCATCATCTTTAAGCTCAGCAAAGATCGCCTTGGAGACTATGCAGATACCATGGACTACATCCAGCTGGGTTCAGCACCTCTTCCTGAAGAAGACAAAGTGCACCTTAGCAGGATCCTTCCTAAAACAAGACTTTATAACTTCTACGGAAGTACCGAAGCAGGCTGCTCATGCCTGCTGGACTTCAATGCCATGTCGGGCAAACCGGGATGTATCGGCAAGCCGGCAGTAAACGCCCACTTTATCGTAGTTGACGAAAACAGAAACGAGATACAGTCATCCATGGACAATTTGGGATTTTTGGCAAGCTCCGGCGCCATCAACATGAAGGAATACTTCAAGGCACCTGAACTTACTGAATCGGCCATGGGTAACGGATATATCTATACGAAAGATTTGGGATATATAGATGAAGAAGGGCTTGTTTACATGCTGGGTAGAAAAGACGACGTTATCAACTACGGCGGTATCAAGATATCCCCTGAAGAACTGGAAGCCATCATCGTCAAAAATCCTATCATCAAAGACTGCGCAGTGATCCCTGTGAAGGATGCTCTGACAGGCCAGGCTCCTAAGCTGCTGATCGCACTGGAAAAAGAAGACGGCAGTGAATACGATGCCAAGGAATTCAAGGTGTTCCTCCAGGAAAACCTCGATGCCAACAAGCAGCCGAAATATATCGAGATCATCGATGAGATCCCCAGAACATTCAACGGCAAGATCAAGAGAAATGTGCTGATGGAGAGGGAGAAGAAATAAACATCATCAAACATATGGACATTTGGAAAATCCCTCCAAGTGTCCTTTTTTCTTGGAATTTG
>CAYTVH010000065.1:0-8931 GCA_964441805.1 uncultured Oscillospiraceae bacterium
GTCTTCCAGTTCGATCTCTCTGGCGATGGTAACACCGTCGTTGGTGATGAGCGGTGATCCGAACTTCTTGTCGATCAGCACGTTTCTTCCCTTTGGTCCCAGTGTGATCTTCACTGTATCTGCCAACTTGTCAACGCCTGCCTGAAGTTTTCTTCTGGCGTCTTCACCGTAATGTAATTCCTTAGCCATTTCTATAATCCTCCCTTTTATTATTCAACTACTGCCAGGATGTCTCTCTGGCTCATGATAGTGTATTCTCCGCCGCCGTACTTAACATCAGTACCTGCATACTGTGAAAATATAACCTTATCCCCTACAGTCAGTTCCATCTTTTCATCTTCTGTTCCCGGACCAACTGCTACAACTTCTGCAACCTGTGGCTTTTCCTTAGCTGATCCTGCCAGCAGGATTCCGCTTGCAGTTTTTTCTTCTGCTTCAACTCTCTTGATAACGACTCTTGCGCCTAAAGGCTTGATTCCAATACTCATTCTGTCATCTCCTTTTATAATTTACATCTAAAAGGGCATCGCCGACAAGCCACACATACAGACCTGCGTCACACCCTCTTTTTTCATCTTGTTAGCACTCACCATTTATGAGTGCTAAATATAATTTACAGCTATTTCCTCTGTTTGTCAACCGGTTTTTAAGGTTTTGTTATGGGTTATATAATAGAACAGATATTGCTGGGCAATGCCGCCATATTCGCCAAAGTTTTCCACCGCAAAATCAGCCATAGCCTTCATATCGTTTTCATCTATACCGTACATGGTGTTCATTACTTTCCTGACCCAGACATCTATGGGGAAGCTGTCAAACTTACCCATGGCAAAAAGGGCAATGCAGTTGGCCACCTTCGGTCCTACTCCACAGTAGCCTCTCAAGGCTTCGCAGACCGCCGATGAGGAAAGCTCACAGCTGCTCAGGCCTTCCAGGCTTTCTATGCCTTCGGCGCAGACCTGCTTCGCAGTCTCGATAAGGTATTTTGCCCTGTATCCCAGTCTGCACGGTGCCAGATCTTCCAAAGTGGCTTTCGCCAGCACCTGCGGGGTAGGAAGATTGTAATACTTTTTTCCTTCGTACTCTCCGGCAAACTCTCCCAGGGTCTCTGCCAAAGAGTTGATGCACTTCTTTATCCTGGGGATGTTGTTGTTCTGAGAAATGATAAACGAAAGCAATGTCTCCCACTTCTCCTGATTCAATATCCTTATGCCGTGACCGAATTCTATGGCATCGCGTATCACAGGATCCTTTTCAGCCAGGGTCTTCTTTATGGCAGCATAATCCCGATCCAGATCCAAATACTCTCTCCAGATCCCATCGAACAACTCTTCGTCAGCACCATGTATCGTCAGGATCTCACCATCTCTGTCATAATCTATCTTTGCCACCTGGCCAAAAGCTATACCGGTGTAGCTGCCGTCATCGTTTCTTTCCCATCTGAAACACTGACCACAATCAAATATATGGTCCAAGTCAAAATCTCTGATTCCTTCTTTTACTACCATACTATATCCTTCACTTCAAGGTCCAGCTTGTTGACGTTGAATGCCGTCATTTCTTCTATCTTCTTCACCACATTTTTCTGAAAATCCTGCGCCGTATCTGCCAGCGGCACCCCAAAATCAAAATTGGCAGTGATAAAAATATCCACACCGTCAGGTACAGGCGATAATGCCACCTTGGACACTTCATAAACTCCTGCCGATTCTCTTTTCACGCATTCGACGATATCCGCCATGACCTTCTCAGATATCTTGTATCCTCCCATATAGCTGTAAGTCGGTCTTACAACGGACTTTTCGGACATCCCTCTGCCGTATCCCAGTTCTTTGAAAAGGACCCTCATGGGCAACATAAAATAGCCTGAAAACTGCCTTTTGAGCTGGAAGGTAGGGGCCGGAATAACATGCTCTCCCATCTCTTCACGATGCTTCTTCGCCAGCGCACGCTCCTCTTCCGTGGTTATATCATCTATATATATACGCTTGGCGATCTTCGGCAATTCCAGTCTTTTGACTATCCTGTCGACCATACCGTCGGAAGTCCCTATGATAAGTATGGAAGACGGCTTTATTCTCTTTATTTTATCTCTGACTTCCACCATATGCTCTTCGTTGTTAAAAAGGGCTGTTTTCACGGCTCCGACCTTGGTGGGCTGCCTTTTTGCAGACACTCCGGCCATCACTTTATTACGGCATATGAACAGTCCGTCATCGATGATACTTTCTATATTATATGCTTTGCAAATGTTCACGGCCTGGTAACTTTTACCCGTGCCGCTCTTGCCTATAAGTCCATAAACTTTCATCTTGAATTCCCTCTAAAGGTTTGCTATAATCAATTTGTCGTTTAATGATAATCTTAAAGGAGGTACAACCATGGCTTATAAAATTACTGATGCTTGCATCTCATGCGGAGCTTGCTCTGATGAATGTCCAGTAGGAGCTATCTCTCAGGGAGACAGCCAGTACGAAATCGACGCTAATTCATGCATCGACTGTGGAGCTTGCACAGGCGCTTGCCCTACAGATGCTATCGTAGAAGGCTAAGAATAGCATATAACTTATGATAATTAATTAACCGTTTCGATCACGAAACGGTTATTTAATTTTCAGTTATTTACTTGTTTTCTTCTTCCTCTGCCGCAATTTTATTCATATGATATGCCAGAGAGTGCAGGCTGTCACTGATATGCATATTTTCTATGGCAATGTGGTTAGGTGTTTCGATGTCTACCGGAGCAAAGTTCCACAGTCCTCTTACACCTGCAAAGCACAGCTTATCAGCTACCTCCTGAGCCGCATCCTTAGTCGTACAGATTATTCCTATGTCAATGTTGTTTTCTTCGACATATTCCACGATCTTTTCATAATCCATCACTTCGATATCATTGATCTTGATACCTATGAGTCTAGGATTGATCTCGAAAATACCGCTTACGATGAATCCGGCCTTATAATAATAAGTATGGTTCGCGATTGCCTGTCCCAGATTACCTGCTCCAACGATAACCATCTTGTACTGTTTATCAAGCCCCAAAATGGCACTTATCTCATTATAAAGCCCACAGACACTGTAGCCGTAGCCCTGTTGACCGAACCCTCCGAAATTGTTCAGATCCTGTCTTATCTGTGATGCTGTGTATCCGATAAGTCTGCTGAATTCATTTGATGAGATCTTGTCTACACCCTTCTTTCGCAGTTCGTTGAGATATCTGCGGTAACGAGGAAGCCTCCTGATCACCGCATTGGAGATTTTCGCCTGTTTAGTCATCGCTTTTTCCTATTCCCCTTACGCTTTAGCTTCTACGTATCCAACGATATCAGCTACAGTCTGGAACTTTTCAGCATCTTCGTCAGGAACTTCAATGTCGAATTCGTCTTCGATAGCCATGATGATTTCTACTGCATCCAGTGAATCAGCTTCCAGGTCTTTCATAAGGTGTGTTTCCATTGTGATCGCATCTTCTTCAACTCCCAGCTGTTCAGCTATGATTCCCTTGATTTTGTCAAATGTCATGATATATACCTCCATTACAAAATATCATTTTCAATGTTATATTTACAAAGCTTACCAGCCTTGACAATTCTTAATCATTATAGAGTACACGTTTGATTATTGCAATACTTTTATTGATATTTCGATTGTCGAAATAATTATTAGTCCTGAAGTTCCATCCATTCTTCGTACTTGTTTTCCATAACTTGCCTTTTATCACAAAGCTCACTGCTCAATTTTGCCAGCTTCACATGGTCCGTCGCCACTTCTTCCTTGCATATCTCTGCTTCCAAAGCAGCCACATCTTCTTCCAGCTGAGCTATATCTTTTTCCAAAGCTTCTTTCTGCCTCTTTATACGGCGTTCTTCAGCTTCCTTTTCCTTTTGAAGACGCCTTTTCTCCGCAGAAGACAGCTCCGCTTCCCCGGCTCTGCCCTTTGCATCCGCTGAAACCACTTCAGCACCCGAAGGGGCGTCCTTTGCAGCAAGCTCATTGAGGTACTTTTTACCGGACTCGATCTGCTGTTTCTTTTCCACGTAATAATCGTATGCACCCAGGTAGTTTTCCATGCCGCCCGAGGTCAGCTCCATGATCCTTGTCGGGATGCGATTGAGGAAATATCTGTCATGGGATACGATGATGCATGTTCCCGGAAAATCCAGCAGGGCTTCCTCGAAAACTTCCTTAGACTCGATGTCCAGGTGGTTGGTGGGCTCGTCCAGGATCAGTACGTTGGAGCCTGACATCATCAATTTCAGCAGTGAAAGTCTTGCTTTCTCGCCGCCGCTGAGAGCTCCCACCTGAAGGAATACCGATTCACCTCTGAAAAGGAATCTGCCCAGTATATTTCTCAGCTCTGTATCTGTATAAAGCCTGTATGCGTCGTGGAGTTCTTCGATCACCGTGTTGGCATTGTTCAGCAAAAGCTGGCCCTGATCGTAGTATCCGATCTGGACATTGTGTCCGATCTTGATCCTGCCTGTACCTGCCGCCAGATCACCCATCAGCATCTTGAGAAGCGTGGTCTTGCCGATGCCGTTGGCGCCGACTATACAGACTCTCTCACCGCGCTTGATATCCATATCCACGTTCTTGAAAAGCTCTCGCTGTCTCGATCCGTACCCAAAGCTTTTGCTCAAGTTTTCAGCCAGCATGACATCTTTGCCGCTCTGGAAGTTTTCCTTGAAGGAAAGTTTCATCTTACCGTGACTTCCGCCCGGCTTTTCGGTCAGCTCCATGGCAGATAAACGCTTTTCCCTGGAAGCTGCCCTCTTGGCCAGCTTTTCTGTACCGTGCTGCTTGAATCTGCGGATCATTTCTTCCTGACGGTCGATTTCTTTTTTCTGCTTCTCGTATTTTCTAAGTTCAGCTTCACGGCGATTCTTTCTCTCCACCGCATAATAGCTGTAACTTCCTTCATATATGTTCAGCTTGTGATTATCGATCTCAAATATCCTGTTTACGGTTTGATCAAGGAAATATCTGTCATGGGATACCACAACTATAGTACCTTTGTAGTTCTTCAGATACTGTTCCAGCCACTTGAGTGTCCCGATATCCAGATGGTTGGTCGGCTCGTCCAAAAACAGTATGTCCGGCTTCTTAAGAAGAAGACATGCCAGTGCCAGTCTTGTCTTTTCACCGCCTGACAAAGTGGATATCTTCTTGTGGTAGCTGTCCTCTTTGAAAGCCATGCTGGACAGGACTCCGGTGATCTCGCTTTTGTATGTATATCCGCCTCTGTTCTTGTACTGCTCCTGCAGAGCATCGTATCTTTCCAGGAGCCTATGGTCATCCACATTTTCTTCGATCAGGGCAAGGAGCTGTTCCATTTCACGTTCCATTTTAGGGAAGTGTTCGAAGATCTTCTCCACTTCTGTGATGACAGTATTCTCCGATTCGAAGCCGCCGTCCTGCTTCAGATAGCCGATCTGAGTATCCGAGGCGATGAAAAATTCCCCCGACTCACAGTTCATCTCACCTGTAAGCATCTTTAGAAGAGTAGTCTTGCCGGCACCGTTGACACCGATGATGCCCACCCTGTCGCCGCCGTTTATGTGAAATGACACCTTGTCCAGGATCACATCAGTCCCATATGCTTTTGTCAGTTCTTTCGCTGATACGACGATCATAACTTCAAATTAGGGATGGCATCCAGCGTCAGATCATCCCTCTCTCCTGCCATGTATTTGTAATATGCGGCACATCCTATCATCGCCGCATTGTCCGTACAAAGTATAGGTGATGGATAGTAGAGCTCTATCCCTTTCTTGTCACATTCCTTCTTCAGCATTTCCCTCAGCATGCTGTTGGCTGCCACACCGCCTGCCAAAACGATCTTATCTTTGCCCATGTCAACTGCAGCTCCCACAGTCTTGGCTACGATAACATCCAGCACTGCCGCCTGGAAACCTGCAGCCACATCGGGTACATTGATTTCTCTTCCCGCCTGCTTTTCTGAGTTTATGTAATTGAGCACCCCTGTTTTGATGCCGCTGAAACTGAAGTCCAGACTGCCCTTTTCGAGGAATACTCTCTTGAATTCAACTGCCGTCGGGTCCCCCTCGCGGGCGATCTTATCGATGAGCGGACCTCCCGGATATCCAAGGCCCAGAACTCTCGCCACTTTATCATAGGCTTCCCCTGCAGCATCATCCCTGGTTCCTCCCAACACGCGACAAGTATTGTAGTCTTCCACTTCAACTATGTTGGTGTGGCCGCCTGATATTACCAGAGCCATGAATGGAGGCTCCAGCTCCTTATGCTGGATATAATTGGCGCAGATATGTCCATGGATGTGATGCACTCCTATGAGAGGCTTGTCCGCAGCCAGGGCAAAAGCTTTAGCTGTAGCCAGTCCTATGAGGAGAGCTCCCACCAGTCCCGGTCCATAAGTTACACCGATCATATCAACCTCATCCAGCGTTACCCCCGCTTCTTCCAAAGCCTGATCCACTACGGTGTTCACGTTATTGAGATGGTGACGCGATGCGATCTCAGGCACGACGCCGCCATACTGCTTATGTATTTCGATCTGTGACGAGATGATATTGGAAAGAACATCTCTTCCTTCCGCTATCACGGCTGCTGCCGTTTCGTCACAGCTTGATTCTATTGCAAGTGTTAATAGTCTTCCGTCTTTCATAAATCGTTTCGTCCTTCTTCCAGTTTCTTGATGCACTGGTTTTCTCCGTTGAGATGCCTGCAGTTCTCACATGATGTATAGTCACTCATGCTGAACACGTGGAAATCATGCCTTCTGGCAAACTTCCTGCATCCCGAATATACCACGTTCATATTATCGTTTATGTTGCTGTCTGAAAATCTGTCCATATGCGCCTCCGTGCAATAATAGTATGCAACTATTATTCTCGGGAAGCAGCGTTTCTATTCTTGGGCAGTAGCCATATGTCTATCCTTCGTGCCTCCACATGATCAGCGCGTCTTCTTTATTGTTTGCATAATACTCTTTACGGACACCTTCCACCGCAAATCCGAATTTTTCATACAGGTTTATGGCTGCCCGGTTGGATCTTCTCACCTCTAAGGTGTGGTGCATCATTCCTTCTTTGGTGGTGAAGTCCACCATGACTCCTATGATACCTTGACCAATATGCCTGTTCCTGTAGCCCGGCTTCACTGCCACGTTGGTGATATGTCCTTCATCGCCTATCCACCATAGGCCTGCATATCCTACGACTTTTTCGTCCAGTTCGGCCACCACATAGAATGCTCTTGGGTTCTCCGTCATCTCGTATACAAGAGCATCTCTGCTCCACGGATCCGGAAAGCAAAGTTTCTCTATCTCGTATATGTCATCCACGTCACCTGCATTCGCCTGTCTTATGATCACATCTGCCATATTATCAGTCCTTCCAAGCCTGCCGGCTATGCCTTCTGCTTCTGCTGTTCCTTCAGCTTTCTCTCCGCTTCGGCTATTCGCATGTATTCAGGCTGGACTTCATTATATCCAAGTCCGCCATCCTCTGCGAAAAGTTTTGCGCCCAGCTTAGCTACAAAAGCTGCGTCTTGATATCTTATGTCTTCAGGGGCTGTCTCTGTTCCTTCAGGTCTCAGCTCCGCGATCTTCGTTCCATAGGAGTCCGTCGCATCGCCCAACACCAATATTCGATCATATTCGGCAGCCTTCGCCAAAAATTCATCCAACATATACGGACCTGCCGGGATCTCTTCCTGAGGGAATCCTTCTTTAAGGATGTAGCCTCCGGCATACACCTGGCTTCTTCTGGCATCCAGCATAGGGCAGATAAGAGTATTGTCCTTTGCATATTCTTCTGCTCTCATGGCAAGTGCTTCGAGACTCGGCACTGCAACGCATGGGATTCCCAATACCTGTGACAGCGCCCTTGCAGATGACACTCCTATCCTTATGCCCGTAAAGGATCCGGGACCGTTTGACACTGCAATAAGGTCCACATCGCTTAATGACAATTTATTTTCTTTTATGACAGATTCCACCTGCGGCATCAAGTTCTGCAGATGGGAGAATCTATCGTTTCCTGTGATATGTCCTATTATTTTGTCATCCTTCATGAGGGCCACCGATGCATACGCGCCGGTGGTTTCTATGGCTAAAACATACATTTATATATTCTTTCTCCTTCTTTTTCTCCATACTCTATGCGGATCCAGATCGTTTCCTCAGGCATGATATCTTCGATAAGATCGGCCCACTCCACTACGGATACACCTTCACCGTAGAAGTATTCTTCATAACCCAGCTCGTACATCTCATCCACGTCACCGATACGATAAACGTCAAAATGATAAAGCGGCAGTCTGCCTGTTTCATACTCCTTGACTATATTGAAAGTAGGACTGGTGATAACGTCTTCTATACCGAGACCTTTGGCGATGGATTTTGTCAGTGTAGTTTTTCCCGCACCAAGATCACCGGTCAGTGCGATCACTGTTCCCGGCTTTGCTGTTTCACCCAGTTCTATTCCGAAGCTGGTGGTATCTGCTTCATTTTTCATGTAAATAATTTTTTCTTCCATAACTAAATAAGTATATCACATAAGATACAAAAACAAAAGGTTCGCCACATAAAATAAAACAGCCGTGCTTCAGAGAAACACAGCCGCTTCATATGGACTTTAAATGAACTTTTCAATTATCTTCTTGTTTATCTTATTTGTGCAGAAATCCTGAGATCCTCTTGTACAGCAGGAATGTGATGACGGCATTTACACCAGCCTTGATTCCGTTGAATGCTGCGATGAATGGCATCAGATCTATTACTACTGATCTAGGCACGCCCATGAACAGTGGAGTGATCACCAGGTTTGCTCCGATCATAACGATGATCCATGCGATAACGCCGCATACCAGTGCGATAACAGCGCCTTTTCTTGTCTTGTTCTTCTTATAGATGATACCGGCTACCAGGACCATGGTACTTGTGGCGAT